>JBFHVL010000046.1:0-19912 GCA_041589565.1 Kangiellaceae bacterium
CCTATGGCATTACTTTCTGGCCAAATTTTAAAGGTCGAGATGGCTGTCGTACACCTATGCCCTGGGTTAGTGATCAACCGCACGGTGGATTTTCGGATGCTTCTCCGTGGCTACCAATCCCGCAGCAACACTTGGCTCTGGCTGTGAATAATCAAGAGCACGAACAGCATTCGATTTTAAAAAGCTTTCAGGCATTTTTGCAGTGGCGCAAACAGCAACCCGCCTTGGTTGAAGGAACGATTGAGTTTTTAGAAACACCAGAACCCATTCTGGCGTTCTACCGAAAACACCCGAAGCAATCATTGATTGCCGTATTTAATTTATCCGCTAAAGAAATTTCGATTGCCGCCGATAGCTTAAATATTGCGCAAGCGATTGAGTTTGCAAACATGGATACCGGCGTTTTAAACGCTACTCAACTGATTCTCCCGGGATTTGGCTGTTTTTTTGCTACATCTCATCAGTAACATCTTATGCCGGCGCCAGCCGGCTTTTTTTTATTTTCTCCAGGTTCAGCGCAATTTAAGTTGCCATTCCGTTATTCTATTTTACCTGTCGCATTCAACTGGTTATCATGATCTTTATTCAGAATAACGAATTAGCCCGAGTTTATGACAGTAACTATCTATGGCATTAAAAATTGCGACACCATGAAAAAAGCCTTTAAATGGCTTTCAGAGCACAATATTGACCACGAATTTCACGACTATAAAAAGCAAGGTATCTCTGCGGAATTAGCCGAACGCTGGTTAAGCAATATTCCGCTCGAAGAGTTAATTAACAAGCGAGGCACCACCTGGCGTAAGCTCGATGATGCAATTAAAAACTCATTGACCCGTGAAAACGCAGCTCAACTGATTATAGAAAATACTAGCTTGGTCAAACGTCCTCTGCTCGAAGCCAATGGAAAGTTCCATTTGGGTTTCAAATCAGAAAGTTACGCGGAGCTATTAAGTTAATGCCGCTGCAAAAGACTATGAATACTCTGGATTTAACTTGCGAGCTGATCCGTCGCCCTTCCGTTACTCCCAAAGACGAAGGGTGCCAACAGCTGATGATCGACTGGCTGGAGCCATTGGGTTTCCACTGCGAGAAAATGGATTTTGAAGACACAGAAAATCTCTGGGCGTTAAAAGGCAATGCAGAGCCGGTTTTTATGTTTGCCGGACATACTGATGTTGTACCCGCAGGCAATCTCGATAAATGGCACAGCGATCCTTTCATTCCAGTCGAGCGCGATGGCTACCTGTTTGGACGCGGAGCAGCCGATATGAAAGCCAGCCTTGCTGCCATGTTGGTGGCAACCAAAAATTTTGTTGAGCGACACCCAAACCATAAAGGTAGCATAGGTTTTTTAATCACCAGTGATGAAGAAGGCCCTTTTATTAATGGTACAGTGCGAGTGGTTGAAGAACTCATCAAACGCAAACAGTCCGTGCATTATGCTCTGGTCGGCGAGCCCTCTTCAACTCACCAACTGGGTGACGTAATAAAAAATGGTCGCCGCGGTTCACTCACTGGATGGATAACTATTCACGGTATTCAAGGGCACGTCGCTTATCCGCATTTGGCCAAAAATGCTTTTCACGAATCGCTGCTGACGCTTAGCGAACTGGCACATAAAGAATGGGATCAAGGTAATGAGCATTTCCCCCCGACCAGTTTTCAGTTCACCAATCTCCAGGCGGGAACCGGAGCAGGCAATGTTATCCCAGGCGAAATGCAACTGGAGTTTAATTTTCGCTACTCAACCGAGCAAACCGCCGAAGGCCTGAAAAAACAGGTGATTGCGATTCTGGAGAAACACGGTCTCAGCTATGAGCTCCAGTGGAAATTAAATGGTGAGCCCTTTCTCACCGAACAGGGCACTTTACTGGATGCTTGCCGTCAGGCAATTAAACAGGAGTTGAATATAGAAACCCGCGCCGAAACTAGCGGTGGCACTTCTGACGGACGATTTATTGCAAAAATGAATGCTCAAGTGGTTGAACTGGGGCCTGTTAACGCCACCATACACAAAGTTAATGAATGCGTTAAAATTTCTGATCTTGAAGCACTGACCCGTGTATATGAGCAGGTGCTGGAGCGGGTGCTATTGTGATTAGAAGTGCGAATCGTGATCCAAATGAATAAACCTTCACCGCCAATGAATTTACTTTACGGAGAACCCAACGAGTTCATTACTCAGATTCCTGTAGCCGGAAAAGACATTCAACTGCATCGTGATGTAATTGCACCGCTTATTCAACTTGAAGAAGCTTTGTCTGCCGCGAATCTGCCCATCGTGATCATCAGCGCATGGCGTTCGTTCGATTATCAATGCAGCCTTTGGAATAACAAATGGTTAGGACATCGGCCATTACTCGATCGCGACTCACAACCACTAACCTCAGCACAATTGTCCGACCATGAAAAGTTCAATGCTCTATGCCATTGGAGTGCGATACCGGGCACCAGTCGCCACCATTGGGGAACCGACTTTGATATTTTTCTGAAAGCGCCGATTAAAAACGGCTACTCGGTTCAGCTGACTCCGGAAGAATTTGCTCCGCAAGGCGTTTGCGCCGAACTGGAGCATTGGCTCAATGATCATTTGGAGGAGTTTGGATTTTATCGGCCTTATCAAAATGATCGCGGTGGTGTTGCACCGGAACCCTGGCACATCAGCTATTTTGCACTGGCCGACAATTGCCTACAAAAGCTCCGGGCGACTGAAGCCGCCCGGAAAATCATGCAATCAAACTTGCAGGGAAAACAGCTTATTGTAGAACAGTTAGAGCATTATTTTTTAAACTACGTACGCAATATCGAGCTGTCACCCACTGCGCGACTCTAAACTTTAGCGTGCTCGACGACGCCGTCGACGAACTACACGTCGCAACATGGCGTCACGATCATCTGCCACGGCCTCAAACTGAGGTTGCTGAACTACTTGCGCCGAAGCCACTTTTTTCAGTGAGTTTTGCAATTTTTCAACTTTGGTGCGAGTTGATTCAATTTCTGCGTCCAAAGCTTGTATATTTTTATTCTGAGTATTGAGCTCGGTAGAATTGTTCGTAGCTTTATCAACAGACTTTGGCTCGACAGGTTTAGCTAACATTTGAGCCTGATTAATTTGAGTTTGTGGAGCCTGTGCTTTTACCGCGGTCATAACTCTTGCTTGAGCTTGCAGAGCCGCTGGCTTATCGGTCTGGTTTAATACAGAAACCTTACTTTGATTTTTCGCAATTTCAGACTGCAATTGACGAATGGCCTGCTGAGTTTTTGCAGCAGCAGAAGGTAAACTCTCTTTGACACCCGATAACACTTTCTCCTGCTCTTCAATAATGGACTGCAGTAAATTTACTCGCTGTCGCGCCTGTGCTTTTTCCAGCGCTAGCCACTTTTGAGCCAGTTGTTTCACTGCTTGTGCTACTGCCTGTTCACTTACCTGATTCAAGGGAATACTCCGAGGTCGACCTGTGGTCGGTAGTTTGGATACATTTTTGGGGTGAGAATCCACTGTCGGTTCAGCTTTGGGCTCTCCACCATTAACCGCTATCGCATGTTGCTGCTCAAAGGCATCACCGAATACTTCTTCCACCGTTTTCCATTTTGTCAAAGAGGGATTCCAGACCAGATAGCCTTCAAAAGGCTCTACCCGCTGACGTAACTGTTCTTCTGTAAACGGCCCTTCGACTCGCCCCTTGCGACTGAAATACCAGCTTTTGCCTTGCATTTTTGTAGCTCCATACACTTCCGTTTGAGGTTACAAGTGTATGCTTTTCGGCCAAATTTGCTGTGATGATCATCACAAAGGACCAGTGAATAACACCAGCTCTTTTCAATTTAATGACACTCTTCACACTTGCCTCGGTCACTGAATGTCTCTCCACCATTCAATGAGCACAAAAAAGGAGAGTCATGCTCTCCTTTAATCGATGCCAGGTGTCGATAGAGTAACCCTAAAACATGTGCTGTCCGCCATTCACCGACAGATTTGCTCCCGTAATAAAACCGGATTCTTCCGCCGCCAGAAAAGCAACCGCATGAGCAACTTCTTCTGGTAACCCTAAGCGTCCGACAGGAATATCAGAAATGATTTGATTACGGATTTCCTCCGCTACTTCCATAACCATCTTGGTCGCGATATACCCGGGAGATACCGTATTTACGGTTATCCCTTTGCGCGCAACCTCCTGCGACAAGGCCTTGGTAAACCCATGCATACCGGCTTTGGCGGCGGAATAATTAGTTTGCCCGAGCTGCCCTTTTTGGGCATTCACCGAAGATACGTTAATGATGCGACCGTATCCACGCTCGATCATGCCGTTGATGACTTGACGTGTCATATTAAATACAGAATCGAGATTAGCACTTAACACTTCGCTCCATTGATTTTGTGACATCTTTTTAAGCGTTGCGTCACGAGTGACCCCGGCGTTATTGACCAGCACATCAATAGGCCCAAGAGTTTCTTCCACATGAGCGATGCAGGCGCTGCACGAATCGAAGTCACGAACATCTCCATAACTGATATCAAAATCGAATCCCAGCTCTTTTTGCTTGGCTTGCCAGGTTTTAGCTCTGTCGTGATCACCACCGCTGTTGTAACCCGCAGCAACTTTGTACCCTTCTTTTGCCAGCCGCTGGCATATCGCGGTACCAATACCACCTGTTCCACCTGTTACCAAAGCCACTTTCGACATTGAGCTGCTCCTTTTTCACTCGAACGTTAATTAAGTCGGACGAATTGCGTTAATGATTTTTGCACTATGTTAATGGGTTACAAAGTGTAATCATCCTTTATGACTGCTGTATGAAGCTATCAAATTTCCTCTATAAACGCCATGAAGATGATAAAATCGCTGCAAAAACTTAGACAACTAAAGCATAAGCCAACCAACCCATGCATAAACTGACCACCGTCGCAGGTGAAGTACATCTCAAACGATTTCCTGCTGCACACGATCCCACGTTAAAGGCCTGGGATGCCGCCGATCAGTGGTTAATTGATCGTGTCTATGATCTGGTTCCACAAGACCAGTCTATTCTGGTGCTTAACGATGAGTTTGGAGCCTTATCCACCGCACTGAGTGCGAATTATCAAATTACTCACTGGAATGACTCGCTGGTCTCTCAGTTGGCAATGGAAAAGAACCTGACCCTAAATGGTTACCAAGGTGTTCACTTTGTCCCATCAACCGAATTGCCAGATGGCCGGAAATATCACCTCATACTGGTGCGCCCATCAAAAAACTTAAGATTGTTGCAGTATCAGTTAAATCAACTGAGCCAAGTTTTTTCAGGCGTCGCCATTTGGGTTGGTGAGATGCAAAAGCACATCACTTCAGGCTTAAAGCAATGTTTAAACGCTTACCTCGATGAGCTGAACCCGGGCCGTAGCGAGCGTAAAGCACGCATCATCACCGGTATATTAAAAAACGCCCCGTTCGAGCGAGAGGAGACCTTTCGTTATTTTGAGTATCGAGATGTTAAGCTGGCGAACATGGCCAATGTCTTTTCGTCAGAGTCCATCGACATCGGCGCACGTTTTTTTATTGAGCAGTTTAGTCGTTTACCCAATGCCGAACACATTGCTGACTTAGGTTGTGGCAATGGTGCATTATCGGTTTTCGCTTCACAAAAGTTACCTAATGCTCAATTAACCGGATTTGATGAATCTTATATGGCGGTCGCCTCTGCCAAAGAAACCTTTGCCCGCAATCAATTAACTCAAGGGCATTTTGTTGTCAGTAATTTATTAAATGAGGCAGAAGACGAGACTTTTGATCTTATTTTGTGCAACCCGCCCTTTCACCAGCAACGGCGCGTCACTACCGACACCGCTCGCCATATGATTAAGCAGGCAAAATTTAAATTAAAGCCCAAAGGTGAACTTTGGGTCGTTGCTAATCGACATTTAAATTATCACATCGATATGAAACGAACTTTTGGCAACCTTGAAACTCTAAACGCCAACCCCAAGTTTGTTGTATTGCGAAGTCAAAAACGTTAAAAAAGAAAGAGAGTTTTATGCGAACCAAATTATTAATTGCAGGGCTCACAGGTTTATTACTAACGGCCTGTGCAAGCCGTCCGGCTCAATACACAGTCGATCCCGAAGTCCAGCTTCAAGACCAACAAATTGCACCGGGTAAAACCTTAATGGTATCGGTTGTGGCACCTGAACCTGGCGCAGCCGAAACCGATGACAAAGTCGCCCTGTCGGCTGATAATCAATTTGATAAGGCCGTTAAGACCAATTTAGTAAAGGCGCTGGGGACTAGAGGTTTTCGATTCAGCGCTAACCCCCACTTTTCTGATTTAACCATGAATCTCGACTTCAGCGCGTTAAAGGTACAAATAAATAAACAACTGCTGCGCGATACATTGGAAGTGGATGGTCATTTGACCCTAGAACTCGGTCGTAAAAGCACCAGCTTCAAAAAGTCATTCCAGCGCAAGCAAACCTTAACCGTTGCCTTCCGTTCTGACTACGCCGAAGCTACCGGGCTGGTGAATGAAGTGGTCTCTAACCTGCTACAAGCCGCTTTAAGCGACACTGAAGTCGTTGCTTTTATTAACAAATCGCAATAAAAAGCATATCTTGTATTATTAAATAGTCTTAATACAAGATATGGACATTTCCTTGCATAAGGTGCGTATTGTTCTACACTTAGTAGTGTCGAATTTAAACTTGTCTGGCTTAAATTCGGCTTTTCAAACCCTCAACATTCCACAAGGCGCTTAACTGGCGCCTTTTTTTTGTCCATCCAGATTACCCAAGCTTGACTGATAATCTCAACACCGCGATAAAAGTAAGCATAAAGTCCAACTTGGGCTCAATAACGCAAAATCGTGTAAAAACAACCGCTTGTCGAGCTCTTTTTGTGTTACCAGTCAATGATTTATACACTACAATGGTTCATAATTACGGCGAAAATTCTATTCCATAAAGAGAGATCAGTTATGCGCAAAATTATTCCAGCTCTTATTACAGCTACTTTACTATCGACTACAGCATCAGCGGATATGCTGGGCTTATATGTTGGTGCCGGCAATTGGAAACCTGATTTTTCAGGCACAGCGTCAAACAACTCAAACGATCAAATGGTCATCGGTGATGGAAATGTCGATGTTCGTGAAAAAGGCCAAACAGGGTTCTATATTGCTCTGGAACACCCGATACCCGTCCTTCCTAACTTTATGCTGGCCGAGCAAGATATGTCATCGAGCGGCTCAGGTACATTTACTGGTCAGTTTGGCGATCAAACTTTCTCTGGAGATGTTGATACCGACTTTGACTTGTCTCACCGCGATTACACTTTGTACTACGAAATCCTCGATAACTGGGTTAATTTGGATCTCGGTTTGACCGGACGTCAATTTGATGGATACGTTCGTGTGACTGACGGTACTAACACGGCCAATGAAGAGCTAGATGGTACTCTGCCCATGCTTTACGGCAAGGCGCGTTTTGATTTGCCACTGACTGGACTGAGCGCCAGCGTAAAAATCAACTACATTAGCGCTTCAGGCAATACCATTTCTGACACTTCACTAATCATTGGCTATGAGTCAGAAATTGGCCTTGGTATTGAAGGTGGTATTCGAACCTTTAATATGGAACTCGAAGACGAAGATAACTTTAATACTGACATGAAGTTTGATGGTGTCTTTGTTAACGCAACCTTCCATTTCTAGCTTGTTATAAAAGTTCGTTGTTGAACTCAGCGTCAGTCATTACAATAGCGCAATGACTGACGCTCTTATCGTTTCCAATCTTTCAAAATCTTTCGGCTCATTAGTCGCCGTCGATAACATCAGCTTTAAGGTTCCTCAAGGCTGCTGCTTTGGGCTGCTTGGCCCCAATGGAGCGGGAAAAACCACCACACTCGAAATACTCGAAGGTATACAACGAGCCGACAATGGCGATGTTGAATATCCTTTACTTACAGCCTCACAATCACTGCAGCAACATATTGGCATACAGTTTCAAAACACTGCCTTGCAAGATTATATCCGGGTCAAAGAAACATTAGAGATGTTTGCTCACCTTTATGGAGACAGCTCGCGTATTGATGAGCTCATTGAGCTGTGTGCGCTTTCGGAGTTTTTAGATCGTGACACCAAAAAACTATCCGGTGGGCAACGCCAGCGACTGCTTTTAGCACTGGCGTTATTACATAATCCAGAAATTATTTTTCTTGATGAGCCCACCACAGGTCTCGATCCACAATCGCGGCGTAACTTCTGGTCGCTGGTGAATGATATTAAAGCCAGAGGAAAAACACTGGTATTAACCACCCACTATATGGATGAAGCGCATCAGTTGTGTGATGAAATCGCCATAATGGATCATGGAAAAATCATAGAGCAAGGCGCCCCCGAGTCATTAATTAAAAAACACTTCGACGGCTCGTTAATTCGATTGCCACAATCATCCATTCAAAATCTCGAGTCCCTTCCTTTTGAAAAAGTGCGTTCAATTAATCAATACATTGAAATAACGTCTAATCAGGTCGACCGCGATTTAAATCAACTGTTATCCATTAATATTTCGCTAGAAGGACTTTATATTCATAACCCGAACCTTGATGACCTGTTTCTTAAGTTGACCGGTCATCAATTAAGGAGCTAGCCAACTGATGTTCAGCTTAAAGCGCTTTACTGCCATTTTTTCAGCACGCAACAAAGAGTTTTGGCGCGACCGAGCGGCGCTTAGTTGGAATTTAGCGTTTCCGTTGCTGTTAATCATTGGCTTTTCGGTGATTTTTTCTGGCGGTGGTAAAAGTGAACTCAAAATAGGCCTCTTAAACACAACCGAATTGCCCAAAGAACTAACCTCAGTACGTTACACTGAGTTTGTATTTTATGAAGCTCAAGAACCGGCGTTAAAAAAAGTCAGCCAACACCAAATCGACCTTTTACTTGATTGGGATAATAAAGCATATTGGGTCAACCAAACCTCGCCTAAGGGCTATTTAGCAGAAAATATTCTCTTAAATATCAGTCAACAATTTGATAAGCGCGCCATTAGTGGCGAGCCAATCCGTTACGTAGATTGGGTGATTCCCGGCATTTTAGGAATGAATATTATGTTTAGCTGTCTGTTTGGTGTGGGATATGTGATCGTTCGTTATCGTAAAAATGGCGTATTAAAGCGACTCAATGCCACTCCCGTCACTGCATTTGAATTTTTGGCAGCACAAATCGCCTCGCGCTTTATCATTGTGGTGTTGATCTCGGCAGGAATTTTTCTGGCCACCTGGTGGACGCTTAATTTTCGAGTTGAAGGGTCATTGCTAAACTTGTTGCTGGTGCTTATGTTGGGCACGCTTAGCCTAATAGCGCTGGGATTGCTCATGGCCTCTCGTAGTGAGAGCGAAGAGCTCACTGGGGGATTATTAAACTTTGCCTCCTGGCCAATGATGTTTTTGTCGGGCGTCTGGTTTAGCCTGGAAGGAGCACCGGAATGGGTGAGTACAGCAGCGCAGTTTTTACCATTAACCCATTTTGTCGATGCAGCGCGATCAATAATGACCGAGGGAGCCAGTCTAATGGCAGTCGGCCATAACCTTATCGCAATGCTGGTAATGACCTTTGTATTTTTTACAATTGGCGGGATTACCTTTAGTTGGGGTAAAGCTCGGTAATTAGCTCGTTTCAGATACGGGCTCATTTTCAGTCGCTTGTTCGGCCACATTCCACGGAGCTATTTTAAATAACATTAACATGCCCGGAATTGCGCAAAAGAAACAAATGATAAAAAAAGTCGTATAACCTACAGATTCAATAATAAATCCTGTAGTCGCACTGACAAAAGTTCTAGGAATCACAGCGATACTCGAAAGTAACGCAAATTGAGTAGCAGTAAAGTGTTTATCGGTACATTTGGCCATAAAGGCAAGTAGTGCAACAGTACCTAGGCCAACACCAAAATATTCAAATCCACTGGCTAACGCCAATGTGAAGTAATCATATCCAACGATGGATAAACCGACATAGCCCAATATTGACGTAATTTGAACACATCCAAATACCCATAAAGCTCGATTAATTCCAAGCTTTACCATCGCAATACCACCGATTACCGTTCCTGCTATTGCGCCAATAGTCTTAGATATTTTTGCAATTGAACCGATTTCTGTAGGCGAAAACCCCATGTCCATAAAAAATGGTGTTTCTAACGCAGTGGCCATGCTATCGCCTAATTTATAAAAAATAAGAAAAAGTAAAATAAGAACGGCGTGTTCCGTACCCTTGCGATTAAAAAACTCCCTGAATGGCTCGACAACCGCTTCACGCATTGACTTTGGCGCGTCGGCAATATCAGATGTTTCCTGAATAAATATCGTTGTAACTAAGCCTATTGCCATAAAAAGTGCAATAACGACATGGGCTAATTCCCAGCTGACTAAACCAGCAAGAATCAAAGCTAACGATCCTGGGACAAATGAAGCAATTCGATAAGCTTGAGCAGAAAAACCATTGCCAGCTCCTAATTCATCATCTGGAAGTAGCTCTCTACGATAAGCATCAATAACAATATCCTGACTGGCACTAAAAAATGCTATACCGCCGACCACAAAGATAATCATGGTTAGGTCTTGAGTAGGATCAAGTACAGCAAGCGACATCATTAGGGTAATCAAAGCGACCTGTGTAATAAGCATCCATCCTCGTCGACGCCCCAAAAATGGAGGGACAAACCGATCCATAATCGGCGACCAAACAAACTTCCATGTGTAGGGAAACATGACCAAGTTGATCAATCCAATAGTAGCGAGGTCAATTTCACTTGCTCTTAACCAAGCTGGCACAAATTGTATTAGTAAATATAGTGGTAAACCGGACGCAAACCCCGTCAGAATACAAACGAGCATTCTTTTATTCAGTAAAGCCTGTCTTAACGATTTTTTTTCTTTTATTATTTCAGTCATACACTTTTATCTACGTGACTTAAATTGAGTAAATATTCGTTTCACATCTTAGGCGCGGGAGCCATGGGGTGCTTGTGGGCAAGCCGTCTGGCGTTAACTTTTAACCATGTTGCAGTTATTCAACGCTCTGTCGCCAAGGAGCAGCTTCAGCTCACCTACAGGGATGAGTCAGCAATCGATCCTAAGATAACACTTGCTTGTTCTCAGTCTATTGCACAATACCCGGCAGAACAAATACAAAACGTATCAAATCTTTTAGTTTGCGTTAAAAGTTACCAGCTGGAGCAAGCACTTAAGTCAGTGAGTCATGCCGTCACAAAAAATACACGGGTGTTACTGTTACAAAATGGCATGGGTAATCGTGAAACAGCGTTATCGACCTTACCAAATTGTCAGCTGTTTATGGCAACGACCACACAAGGAGCCTATATTGAGTCCCGCAATACCAACGGTAGCGAAATCACCGTGGTACACGCAGGTCGCGGCATCACCGCGATAGGCCCAGCCAACAATGAGCAATCAATCAACAGTGCTCCGACGCATTGCCACGCGCTACAACTGGCGTTGCCCGACGTTTATTGGCACTATAATATCGAGCAGCTACTCTGGAAAAAGCTGGCCATTAACGCTGCCATAAACCCTCTCACTGCCCATTATCAGTGCCGCAACGGTGAATTACTCGACAACGCCGATCGCCAAAGACACTTACTACGTCTTATTGGTGAGATGAAGCCAGTGTTGGTACAGTGCTGCCCCTATCTGGAACAGCTTGATTTGGAATCTGAGGTCCTTCAGGTGGCGAAGGCGACAGGCAATAATTACAGCTCGATGTACCAGGACCTTGCCAGTGGACGAGCAACAGAAATTGAAGCGATCACCGGTTACTTACTGACCAGGGCAAACGAGCTGCAAGCGGAACTGCCATCACACCTTGAGCTTTACCAATCACTTACAAATCATTAAGTAATCAGACCAGCCCCCTCAAACAAACATTCCACAAGAGAACCTTTTCACATTTTGCTAGAGTTATATTCAGTAAACTGAAGTACCCTAAAATCTCTATAAATCCTCACTCGCAGGATTGATTGAAACTCCATCAGGATCAAGGAATTCCAATGACAACAAAACTGAAACTACTCCTGATTACATCGCTAGTCGCATTACTGACATTGAGTGTCGTGATGCTAAGTTCCGGTGCGCGAAGTGAAAAAGTATCCAGTACCGCGCAGCTGGCCCAGTCACAACACACACACCAAACACGCAATTCTGTTGCTATTTTGTTTAATCAGGTGCAGCTAGCAGCCAATGCCATTTTTACCCAAGAACAAATGAATCCTATACTGGAGTCAAAAGATTTCACGCCATTTCTAAGTCTAGTCAATAATGCTCGTCAGATTCCGGTGGAATACGCCATTTATGATGCCAGAGAAAATACCGTACACCGTTTGAATCAGCAGGTTACGCCAGGGGAATATTATGGGCTGGAAAATGTTATTCTGAGTCAGGTAAAAAGTGCTGGTCGTCAAATAATGATCACAAGAGTTGATAACACATACTCTCTTGTTTCGGCTTATGGAACCCAAGCCGATGGACAACTAATCGGTGTTGGACTTAGCATTTTACCTTTGGATCAGCGATTACTTGCCTATTTAAAACAATCAACAGGTGCAGAGTTCCAGCTAAAGCTAAATAGCACAGTCGTAAGCACCGATAATCAGCAAAACTTCAGCAATGGACTTATGATTGACTGGCCGGTTAGTACCAAAATGAAACCGGAGATTGTTTTTTTGAAACCCGCATGGCTTAACAGCTTAAGCGAAGATGCTTCCATTTTGCCATTAGTGGTGATTGTAGTTTTAATGTTGGGGTTAATTGTTCTGGTATTTATAATAATCCGGGCGCAGCATCAAGGTCTTAAACAGGTTACTGATGCAGTAAGCAACATTACATCACCCAACCAATTAATTGCAGAACTAAATCAAATATCTCCACCCCAAGAAATCTCGGAACTTAACACCTTAATAAAAAGCTGGATATCTAAGCTGAGTAGTCAAAACAAAACCCTGACTAATCAACTGCGCGTTTTAGAGTCGCAAATCAGTGACATTCAAGGTGAAAAAGAAGCCTTACAGGAAGAAAGAGACAGTGCCGTTAAAGCGCCTAAAACAAAGTCGGAGTTTTTGTCGCGTATGGGTGATGAAATTACAACACCCATGAAAACCTTGAGCAGCATGTTGCACCTGTTGAGTGAATACAATTTACAGGAGGAGCCGAAAGAGTTACTTAATATTGCCCGTCGCTCAGCCAATACTCTGATCAACAATTTGAACAATATTCTGGACTTTTCCAAGTTAGATGCCAATTTACTTAAACTTCACAAATCAGACTTTGATGTTAAACAGTTATTTGAGGAAGTGGCCAGCGAATATGGTGCTCATGCTGAGTCAAAATCATTAAAATTAAGCGCACATGTTTCGCCTGATGTACCGGAATCTATTTATAATGATCCCAGACGCGTTCGTCAGATCATGAAAAACCTTATTGGCAATGCTGTCCGCTTCACCAAAGAAGGTGAAGTAAAACTGTCCTGCGACATTGTTATGCACAACTCTGAGCAATTTCTCCGCATTACAGTAAAAGATACAGGTGTAGGTATTCCGAAGGAAGCACAGCAAGGGTTGTTCGACTCACTTCAACAAAAAACCAAACTGACTAACAGTAGCTTTGCCGGGCGTCTGCGCTTGATTGTATCCAAAAAGCTATCCGAGCTTATGGGTGGCTCGATTGGTGTCGAAAGCGAACCTCAACAAGGCTCAACCTTCTGGTTTACCGTAGCCATTAACAAATAAGGATAAAGCGATGGCGAGTGATGATAAGCGCAAAAGCGAACAAGAATGGCAAATGTGCCTTACCGCTGATGAGTATCGCATTACTCGCCTTAAAGGAACCGAACGGCCAGGAACGGGCGAATACTATTTAAATGACAAGCCCGGGGTTTATCATTGTCGCTGCTGTGACACGCCCCTTTTTAAAGCAGACAGTAAATATCATTCCGGAAGCGGCTGGCCAAGTTTTTTCCAACCCATTAACGACTCTTGTATCGCAGAAAATCATGATAATAGCTTAGGAATGCGCCGCATTGAAATTACCTGCGCGGCGTGCGATGCCCACCTTGGCCATGTGTTTGAAGATGGTCCGCCGCCCACCGGTTTGCGCTATTGCGTTAATTCTCTATCATTAAAGTTTTATCCCGCTGATTAGTCATTGAAGTGCCATAGTTCGTTAACCTTTCTATGCCCAACTGGCGATTTGTGAGTTATCTTCCTCCAGACAACCCACTGGTTACTATCGGAAAGACAGTATCTTATATTTTGATCTGACACTCCCTGTGATGCATAAGAGGCGTAAAGACTACACATTATTTCATAATAGTCTATCCTAATTAAGTACCTCAAAGGATAAGCTTCGATGTTTTCAAAATCAGAAAAACTTTACTCATTTGTAGAGTCCAATAAAAATAGAGACCTCGACGAAAGAACAGTATATGGGACCTTTATTTATCTGGCCGCCTGGATGCTGATTGCATGGGGTGTAGGCTTTCATTCAGACCACCCTCGATATTTTTACCTATTCACAGGACTATTTACTTTTCTTAGTATTTCGAGAGTTATCTACTTTAAGGTTTTCATAAATAAAAGCCCGACAAATCCCTACCGAAACTTTATTCGACATATAAATATCCTAATACCTTCTTTTCTTTTTGGCCTTATTCTTGCCCTTTCCATGAGCACTGATTCATTTTCGCCTCTATTTTTATACGTACTCATGACCGTTTTTGCGTTACTAAGTGTAGGCTCCGTTAATTTTTGTCCGGATAAAACACTGTCTTACTCCTTTTTATTTTCGTTAACAGCTCCTGCTTTATTGGCGATACTTTTAACAGAAACCGACAAAAAGATTGAAGGGTTAATGCTTCTGTTATATTCAGTGTATATGTTATTTCTTTCCAATCGACTTAGCAAAGAATACATCACACGAATCAGTCAACAGTTCGAGCTTGAAGAACTAAATCGTCAAGACGGCCTGACCGGACTCGCTAACAGAAAATACTTTGATCAATCACTTAACCTCTCATTAAAGAAACACTCTCGCTCTCAATTACCAATGAGCTTATTACTTATTGACATAGATTACTTTAAGAAAATTAACGATAGTTATGGCCATGCTACTGGCGACCAGGTAATCATCGAGTTGGCAAACCAGTTGCGAATGATATTTAGACGTGAAACCGACTTAGTAGCCCGTATAGGAGGTGAAGAGTTCGCAATAATACTAGACAACTGTGCTGAAGAGTATGCATCTTACATTGCTGAAACAATGCGAAAAAAAGTAAAAGCCAACACGATTAAACATGACAGTGCAAGCTTGAGCATAACAGTTAGTGTTGGTGTGTTTACATGCACCCCAAAAGCAACTACTGAATTAGAAACAATATATAAACTAGCTGATAAAAATCTTTACACTGCAAAGCGTTCTGGACGAGATAAAGTTATCGCATCCACCATAAATAATTAACATCGATAAAATTTAAAAATAGCTATAACTAATTGCATTATCGACTTCGACTATTCCACTTTGCATTTTATCTATAAATTCATGAAGCTTTTCCTGAGTCAGCTTTGCAGGTTCTGCATTTATTAAGTATTTTTTTAATTGCCCTACCTTTCGGTTTATCTTGTTATTATTAGGAAGCTCTTCCAATGCTCGCTCTACTTGCTCAATAGTATGTAAAAGCGATCGTGGAAATTTTGACTCTAGTAATAGAAAAGACAGTACATCATCTCGATTAATACGCATACGCACTCTTCTTCGATACATTTGATAGGCGGTCATTGATTTTAAAACTCCCATCCATTGTATGTTTTTAAAAGTCTTTAATTCATCCTCTACCTCAGGTAGTAAAGACGCTGTTCTAACATCAATAAGCCGCGTCGACATATCGCTTCTTTCAAGATTTCTGCCCATACGTATAAAAGAATAGGCTTCATCGTGGGTCATGGTTCCGGCAAGTAGACCGGTAACAGTTTGATGAGCAAGAACAATCTTCGATAAATAGCTATAGCGGGTTCCGCGAGAAAACGCGTTTCCTCTATTATCAGATGCTTCATGAAACAAGTTATTTATTTGCTCCCAAGCTTCTCTGGGAATAATTTCTCTCACTGTTCGAGCATTTTCACGAGCGAAGTACAGTGAGTTAATAATAGAGCCCGGATTTTGTCTATCTAACACAATAAAGCTAATGACACTTTTTTCGTCGGCGTCTTTGTAAGAGCAGTAAAATAGCTCTCGAAAAGACAAAATATCAATAATGGGTTCCCATCCTAATTTAATACTCTTGGGTAAATCTAATAGAAGGTGGGAATTTACGTTGACCAATCTTGCCGTGTTTTCTGCGCGTTCAAGATAGCGCGCCATCCAATATAAATTATTCGCTACTCTCGATAACATAATTAAGACTCCTCCATGTCTACAATCCAGGTATCTTTACTTCCACCGCCCTGAGATGAGTTCACTACCGTCGAACCTTCAACTAAAGCGACACGAGTAAGACCTCCTGCGGTCACTTTGATATCTTTACCTGATAGAATAAAAGGTCTTAAGTCCAGATGCCTTGGCTGAACCCGGTTTCCTACCATGGTTGGCGCCGTCGATAAAATCAACATAGGCTGGGCTACATAATTTCGAGGATCTTTTTTTATCAGTTCACGAAATTTATTATGCTCTTTTGTACTGGAGTGAGGCCCAATAAGCATACCGTAACCACCCGACTCATTCGCCGGCTTGACGACTAACTCAGCAATATGCTCCAGTACATATTCTCGATCTTTTTTATTATTGCATTTATAAGTCGGTACATTAGGGATAATGGCCGTTTCACCTAAGTAATATTCAATGATTTTTGGAACATAAGCATATACTACTTTATCGTCTGCTACGCCTGAACCTGGAGCATTTACCAAAGCCACATTACCAGCTTTCCAAGCTCGAATGATTCCAGGGACACCAAGCATTGACTCGGGGTTAAACACTTCAGGATCGATAAACCAATCGTCAATTCGACGATAAATAACATCCACTCGCTCCAACCCTCGAATAGTGCGCATATACACGCAATTATCTTTCTCTACTACCAGATCACTACCTTCAACCAGTTCGGCGCCCATCTGCTGAGCAAGGTAAGCATGTTCAAAATAAGCGGAGTTATAAATGCCGGGGGTTAGTACAACAATTTCCGGCTCTTCTATTTTTCTTGGTGACATTTCTACCAACATGTCATACAACTGCGAGGGATAATCATCTACAGGTAAAATATTATATTCAGTGAACATTTCCGGCATCACTCGTTTCATTACCTGCCTATTTTCGAGCATGTAGGACACACCCGATGGAACTCGTAAGTTATCTTCTAATACATACATCTGTCCCCGGTTGTCACGAACCAAATCGGAGCCACAAATATGCGCCCAAATACCATGAGGAGGTTGAATACCGCGGCACTCTTTAAGAAAATTTTTAGATTTTTTTAGCAGGCTGGCAGGAAAAACACCATCTTCAATGATTTTTTGCTCGTTATATAAGTCATTAATAAATAGATTAAGCGCTTTAGCGCGTTGTTTTAACCCACGCTCAATCACCGTCCATTCTTTTTTATCGATCAGTCGAGGAACCAAATCAAATGGCCAAGCTCGATCAATTGAGCCCTGCTCTTGATGGTAGACGCGAAAGGTAATTCCCATTACATGAATGGTACTTTCAGACGCTGCTTTAAGTTGAGTCAGCTCTTTATCAGTCAGTGATCTTAAATAATTACACAGGGCGATCGCATGCTCTCGTGGCTTACCTGCTTTTAAAACAAGTTCATCGTAAAAGTTACCTACTTTATAACTGCCCCATCTAATGGCCATAGACTATCCTGGATAATTGAGTGAGTCACTAACAAAGATAATTAGTACTTCAACTGATTATTAAACCGATTAATTACATGATGCACAAATCGCAACTTGTTCAGGGAGGACTCAGAAACAACAAAGGGGTACGCATCATCGAGTCCCATACTTCTATTTAAACCATTGAGTACTCGCGCTAGGCTACACCAGTTATCAAATATTTCTGTAAAGCTTTGCTCTATTTGCAACTTGTTTTCATACTCAACATGTTCATAGGGATTAGAAATGGCTTTTCCTCCAATTTGAACATCAAAATTTTGCGCAGACTCTAATGTATCAACCATATGCAGGTAATGCGCCCAAGTTTCAGCCCAATCTTCCCAAGGGTGCATTGATGCATAAGCGCTAATATAAGCCTCCTGCCAGTTGGCAACTGGTCCATGCTGGTAATAATTTTTCAACGCCGTTTGGTAATCTAATCTCTCGTCACCGAACAAGTTTCTAAATTCTGTAATCCAATCGGTTTCATTAATTAATCGATCCCAGTAATAGTGACCCGACTCATGTCGAAAATGGCCGATCAACGTACGATAGTTTTCTTTCATTTTTTCACGCATATTCACACGAAATGCATGATCGGCTTCTTTTAAATTAATGGTAATCAAACCATTATTATGGCCAGTTACTACATATTCTTTGATTGTCAGCTCATTACCATAGGAATCTTCAACGACATCCTCTCGGAATGCAAACTCAAGCCCCGCTTCTGGATCGTCGATTTTATTTTTTATAGGCAAGCTTAATTTAATCGCCGAGTAGACTAGCCGCCTCTTTGCTCGTTCAAGCAAATACCAAAGCCTTAAGTTATCGCCTTTATTGATATCGGGAATAAACTTAGTTAACCGACACGATAAGCAATATTCATAATAATCATCAGCCTCCACCATCCAGTTACAAATATCGTACTCTCGATAATTCTTGCAAGGCTTATACTTCTTGCTGGTATGAGCTGATAACCATAGTACGTCGCTGGTTTCAGTAAAAGCGCTAATGACTAACGCATCAGGAATGAAGCCAAGCGTCAGGCCACACTGCACACATCGAGTATTGGGAAAGTGTAGCTCATTACCGCATTGGCATGAAAAAGTTATCAACCACTTGCTCCTGAAAAGTAAGTTTCAATCGATAATTCGCCTATGTTAAACCTAAAGGCGAGCTGAAACGATATATAAGATGCAAATCATCTATAAACATCAGCATATTACAATTAACTCAGACGATCCAAGGAATACCGAACTTAAAACCCAAGATTTTAGCAATGGGACGTGAGTAACTCGCTTAATTCTAAAATTTAGCTTTTTATACAGTGCCGCCGATGATTATTGGTGTTTAAGTTCAGTCTACAGCTCCCAATGTAAGTCGAGCTTTAACCCGGTATATCGAACCGAAGTTTGACCTATAATTGTCTCACTTAATCCAGAGACAGTTGTGAGCAATACAACGAAAGACTCTAATCCCTCCTAACCTCCCTTTTATCAAAAAGGGAGGAGTACCCGCTCCTTTTACATCTCTCAACGATTCGTTCCCCGAACTTGCCGATGGGAAGTCAAACCTTTAGATTTCGCACCGCTTCTCTGTGTACGAGTCACCTTTGTCAGGCGCAACAAAGGTAACCCATAACGCTGTTCGCTGCGCTGGCCATTCGCTCAGAGTCTTTCGAAAGTCGATTCATTTCTACTGACGGGTTTCAAGTTGCCTGATATAGCTGTCGCTACTGGCTAAGATTACATGTTATTTTTCGGTTGACGCCTTGCTTCCATCAACAAAAATATCTTTGATGTAGGGTGCGTTTTTAACGCACCAGCTTGAGAAAAAATAGTCTGCTGTGAGCCATTTTAGGACATCTCAAAAAGCACGAGAAAGTATTGTAGGTTAATGGGATGGACTCACTAACAAAACGGCTTCAAATGAGCCAAACTGAAGTAGTGAAAAGTCAGTTAAATGTCAGGAGTCCATCAATGAACATAGTAACCTGCGGTA
>JBFHVL010000047.1:0-19636 GCA_041589565.1 Kangiellaceae bacterium
GCGCGAAGAATTTTTACAGTCACAGGTTAATGAGCTGTGGCGAACTATTCCCAAAAAATCCTCAGGAAGTCGAGATAAAGACAAGTATCGTTTCCCAAAAGAACCGCAAGAAAACATTCTTTATTTTATTGAAAAGCACGCACCCTTATTAGAATCCTGGCAGCGAGAAATTGTTCGTATCGTTCGTAAAATTGGCCAGTATTTTTATCCGCAAAGACAAACCCAGGTTATGAACGAGGGCTGGGCCTGCTTTTGGCATTATACCATTCTCAACGATATGTACGATCAAGGACTATTATCCGATGGGTTTATGGTGGAGTTTTTGCAAAGCCACACCAATGTTGTGTACCAGCCCGAGTTTGACAGCCCCTACTTTTCGGGCATCAATCCTTACGCGCTCGGTTATGCAATGATGCAGGATATTCGACGTATTTGTGAAAACCCAACTGATGAAGATAAAGAATGGTTCCCTGACATTGCCGGATCGAACTGGCGCGAAACCATGGAGTTCGCCATGCGCAACTTTAAGGATGAAAGTTTTATTGCGCAGTTTTTATCGCCTAAGTTAATCCGGGAATTTAAACTCTTCTCGATACTCGATGACGACAAGGAAAATACTTTATCCGTTGAATCGATTCATAACGAAAGTGGCTACCAGCAGATTAGGGAAAAATTATCGAACCAGTACAACCTAAGCATGAATGAACCTAACATTCAGGTTTACAACGTTGATATTCGTGGTGACCGCTGTATTACCTTGCGCCATACTCCACACAATCGTGTACCACTTGCAGAAAGCAAAACTGAGGTATTAAAGCATTTACATCAGCTTTGGGGCTTTGGTGTAAAGCTGGAAAGCCTTGATGAAAATGACGAGCCCTACTTGCTCGATGCCATCCCAAAAGAAATTATGCAGGAAATGGAAAAGAAGGCGTCTTAACGTCGGTGTATTTACAGCATCTTTTCTAATTATTAGTACTAGTAGCATTAGGTTAAGTTGCTCAAATCTATCTTACTCATGCTTTTATATCGTTGGTTTGTCTTCACTAGCCTTACCTGAATCTTTTAGGAACAAAGACATTTGTTTATTATCACCAAAGAAAGACTCGAAAACTGTTGAATATTAAAAAGGAGAAAGTATGAAAATCTGGGAAAAACGTGAACAAGAATTTGCTGCATTGCCTTCTCTTCCAGAATACAACGAGATTATAGAGTTCCATTTAGATCGACACGAAAACTTTAGGAAAGGAGTTGGCATATATAGCATGCATGGCTATATAAAAGAGTTCACCTACTATCCTGATAAGTCACATACTACTATTTGTGCGATTTCTCATATTTATAAGTGGAGGTATTTAACTGAAGCAGAATAATAAAAGGCTTAATTATGACAAAGGTATAACTAATTTTAAAAATCGGGCACACAGCGAAACGGTGCGAAACTAAACATTTGATAAAATTAGGGATCGAGTTGTTGAGAGATAAAAAAACGCCCCATTTGGGGCGCTTTCAAAACAATTTTTAAAGCAAAACTTCAAACCAATTAATTATCGTCTTCAAGTTCACTTAGGGCACTTAATTGCTCACGCATTTCCTGCCACACAGCGCCCGAATCGTGACCATACTTCCATAATCGCTCGATTAGCACTTCAATATCACCTTGTTTAATCACAGTAGACAGCTCCGAGTAAAACTCTCGTGCTAGCTTACGTGCTTTATCGTTGGTGAAGTAATAACGTCCAATCCGATAGTAAATGCTCTTAAAGCCATTCAACATTAAAGTGTAAACCGGATTACCTGCCGCAACAGTAGCACGATGGTGGAAAGACCAATCGAAATCAATAAAAGCATCGGCAGTATCGTCTAGCTGCTCTACTTCATCCAAAATTTCCAAAACTTTAGTAGGGTTACTTTTAACCGCAAGCCGTAAATAAATAGCGCTCATATTAGTACGAGCATTCAATAATTGATCGGCAATGGTTAATGAGCCTTCGTCATCTAAACGAACAATGGTATCTAGAATATTAAGTCCGGCAGTTTCCCAAATATCATTTACTTGAGTGGGCTTACCGTGTTGAATCGTCAGCCAGCCGTCACGCGCTAATCGCTGTAACACTTCTCGTAATGTGGTACGCGTTACGCCGATCAAGTCCGACAGTTCCCGCTCAGCTGGTAAGATACTGCCAGCGGCGAACTTGCCACGCCAGATCGATTCGACAATATACTGCTCTGCAAATGCTGCAGGGCTTTTTGCCTTAATCGGCGTGGTCATGTGGTATGTAACCTTGTTTTGATTATCTGTCATTGCAATTTACTTTAAATAAACAACTGGTCTGAGTTCCAACCTGAATGTTGTAAGGATATACCCTTATCTAACAATTTAAAAGCCTACAAAGGCTAAAACCTGTAATTCGGACGCGTCTCTATTTCATTGAATACAGATTACGAATTGCTCAAATTCTTTAATTTAGGGCTTACTCCTTCAGGAACACTGGGCAAACTCACAAAAAGCGACTAGAATTCCTGAAACAATTTGCTAGTTGTATGAAATTTAACGAAAAATACTTTACTGGCAAAATCCGAATAATTCTAATCAACCTGTATCTAAAACAACCAAAAGGTGATAAAGGATTCCAAATATGCCCAAATCGATTCGTGTCGCTTTCCTCGACAATTTCCTCGGTAACGCACCCGACTGGTACAAAGTTACCATTGTCGGATTTTTGATACTAAACCCGATTATTTATTTTGGTGCCGGTGACGCAGGCCCTACCCTTGCTGGCTGGGCTCTGATTCTGGAGTTTATGTTTACGTTAGCAATGGCGCTGAAATGCTATCCGCTACAACCCGGTGGCTTGCTGGCGCTTGAAGCGGTATTTATGGGCCTTACCAGTACCGATACCATCATGCATGAGGTTATATCCAATCTTGAAGTGATTTTGCTGTTGGTGTTTATGGTGGCCGGTATCTATTTTATGAAAAACCTGCTGCTGTTTACCTTTACCAGAATTCTGCTCGGTATTCGCTCAAAAGCCCTGTTATCACTCATGTTCAGTGCTGTTGCAGCGGTACTTTCAGCCTTCCTCGATGCCCTCACAGTAACAGCAGTGGTTATTTCGGTGGGTGTCGGTTTTTATGGTATCTACCATAAGGTAGCTTCCGGTAAGAAATTCCACCACGACCACGATCACTCAGACGATCAAGAAGTTCATGAGTATCACCGTGATGATCTAGACCGATTCCGTTCATTTTTGCGTAGCTTGCTCATGCATGCAGCCGTGGGTACCGCGTTAGGTGGTGTATGTACCTTGGTTGGAGAACCGCAAAACCTGCTAATTGCCGCCCGAGCTAACTGGGAGTTTGGTGAGTTTTTCCTTCGTATGGCACCAATTACCATTCCAGTCCTGGTTACCGGTTTAATCACCTGCTTTATTTTAGAAAAGGTTAAGTGGTTTGGTTACGGTGAAGAGATACCAGAAAATGTACGTGCCGTGATGGAAGAATTTGCCGAACTCGAAGATAAAAAACGTAGCGTCCGAGACAAAGTATCATTAGCCATGCAGGGTTTAACTGCGGTATGGCTGGTTATTGCACTGGCACTGCACTTGGCACCTGTTGGCTTAATTGGTCTATCGGTAATCGTACTTGCCACCGCATTCACCGGGGTTATTGACGAACACAGTATTGGAAAAGCTTTCGAAGAAGCCCTTCCGTTTACCGCGCTTCTTACCGTGTTTTTTGCCATTGTTGCTGTTATTGCCGACAACCAGCTTTTTACACCTATCATTAACGCGGTTCTGGAAATGGAAGGCACCACTCAAATTGCTATGTTCTATCTGGCTAATGGAGTACTTTCGATGGTCAGCGACAACGTCTTCGTGGCCACAGTTTATATTAACGAAGTGGCCAAAGCGGCTCTTGATGGCACCATTTCGCGCGACACCTTTGATATGCTGGCAGTTGCCATCAATACAGGAACAAATATTCCAAGTGTAGCTACTCCTAACGGTCAGGCAGCCTTCTTGTTCCTCTTAACTTCGGCTCTGGCACCACTGATTCGACTCTCATACGGTCGCATGGTTGTAATGGCTTTTCCTTACACCATCACTATGAGTATCGTTGGGCTGATTATGGTTTATGCTACTCTGGAGTCGAGCACTCAGGATCTTTATGACGCCAAACTCATTAAGCACCACGACTTGCAATCATTGTGTGAATCAATGCAAGGTGAGTGGCACGATAACAAGTGTGAATTACAGTCCAAAAAAGGCGGTCATTAATCCTTCTAATTGGCTAACCTTGGACTCGTCCAAACATAAAAAAAGCGGCCCATTGGCCGCTTTTTTTATGAGTCCTGCTTTTAAACGATCATAGTAGGTGTTGTGCGATATCGTTTATACGTCTAACTTATCCCAAATAGCTTCGCCACCCGCCGCCTTACGAATCACTTCCATTCGCTCTTCATGGGCTTGAACTTCTTGCTCACTGGCTTTAATCACTTTTAAATTAGACGATTTTTTTACACGACGAATGCCACTACTGTCTTTGCTTTTATTTAAGAAATCCTGATGCGATGACAAGGTCAGCGACGTTTGACCGCCCGTCATCAGCAAATAAACATCGGCCAGAATTTCCGAGTCGAGCAATGCACCGTGCAGTGATCGATGCGAGTTATCGATACCGTAACGTTTACAAAGTGCATCCAGATTATTTTTTTGGCCCGGAAACATTTGCCGCGCCAACACCAGAGTATCGAGTACGCTACAGTAATCTTCCATTTTGCCGCGACCATCGTCGAGACATTGCAGCTCCCAATTTAAAAATCCAATGTCAAAGGGCGCGTTATGAATAACCAGCTCGGAGCCATCCACAAACGCCAGAAAGTCATCCACAATTTCGGAAAAGCGTGGTTTGTCGGCCAAAAACTCATTGGTAATACCGTGAACTTCTATGGCTCCTTGATCCACCACCCGATCGGGTTGAATGTATTGATGATAATGCCGCCCGGTGAGTTTACGGTCCACCAGTTCGACACAACCAATTTCGATGATTTTATGGCCCTGAGAAGGATCCAGTCCGGTTGTTTCAGTATCAAGAACAACTTGTCGCATATTTCTCTGCTTTTTCGTTTATTAAATATTTAACCAGCCAAAACTTGATCAACACCGCGATTGGCTAGCTCATCGGCGCGCTCATTTTCAGGATGACCACTATGCCCTTTAACCCAATGCCATTCAATTTGATGCCGTTGAGTTTCTTGATCCAGTGCTTGCCATAAATCTTTATTTTTCACATCTTTTTTAGCTGAGTTTTTCCAGCCTTTGGCCTTCCAGCCCGTCATCCATTCAGTGATACCTTTTCGAACATATTGTGAATCGGTTGTCAGCACCACTCGACAGGGGCGTTTAAGCGCTTTGAGCGCCTCAATGGCGGCCATTAATTCCATGCGATTATTAGTGGTGTTACTCTCGCCGCCGAATAATTCCTTTTCGTGCTTGCCAGATCTCAACAAGGCTCCCCAACCTCCCGGGCCGGGATTACCTTTACAGGCACCATCGGTATAAATTTCTACGGTTTCCACAAAATCCCCAAACTGTTTTTTTTATGTGTTATATCAACTTACGAGCGCAGAGCGGTGTTTAGTGTTGTACCTTTTTCAGTTCTTTTTCCACCAGGCGACGAACACCGGGCTCGGCAAAGCGAGCAGGAACCAGCTTACGATTATCGCGCCAGCTCGGCCGTATAGGTGTAATGGTCGAAACGCATTTTTTGGCGATTATAAGGTAATGACTGTGAAAGTGCGATGTAAAGGGTTGCCACACCTTGTAGTGGGTTACATCTGCGTTGCGGGCATCTAATCCGAAATAGTGCTCAATGGAAAATCCCAGTAACATCATCCAATCTTTGAGGCGAGAAAGACCAATTAAACGACGTTCACGACATGATTTACGCATTAAGCGGCAAGTTAGTACCCGAGTACCGTATAGACTTAGTGGGTTGATACCCGAAATAATGACTTTTCCATCGGGAATTACGATGCGCTCGACTTCACGCAATAACTGGTGAGGCTCATCGACAAACTCAAGCAAATGCGGGATCAAGGCCAAATCGACAGAATCCGATGCAATAGGCAAGGCTTCATAGTCAATCACCGCATCGACTGAAGCTGTTTTTAACCTGTCCAACCGAAACCAGTTCCGTACCGGGCTATGAGCTAAGGAGAGTTGATCGGCAAGTGGCCCAAGAGTAATCCCGTAATAGCCAAAGCATTCGGGTAGCAACTGATCCAACGCTGCTTGTAAATGGTTACACGCTCGAACACCGCCAGCCATTTCGCTCCAGCGACAGGGAGGTCGTTGTGGGTTGTTTGGTAGGGTCGGTTCCTGATACATTGATAAATACTCACTCGGGTGGTAATGCCCATTTAACTGAATTAGCAACCAATAACCAACGTCTTCTGGTAATCACTATGTTCTGGATTGACCGAATTCACGCCTTTACTGATAACTATATATGGGCTTTACGAAATGATCGAGCCAATAACTGCGTTCTGGTCGATCCCGGCGAAGCTACACCAGTGATCGCCTACTTAAAAGAACATAATCTTGGCGTATCCGACATCCTCATTACCCATCACCATCATGATCATGTTGGAGGACTGGCCGTGCTAAAAAGCACCTATCAGTGTACTGTCTACGGCCCCGCCGCGGAGAACATCGATCATCTGGATCATCGCCTTAAGGAAGGAGATGAGGTCAAACTGCCAACATTGGATGTTGAATTTAAGGTTTTGGAAGTTCCCGGTCACACTTTGGGCCACATTGCTTATTACTCTCCGGGCACTCTTCTCTGTGGAGATACGCTTTTTGCAGGAGGTTGCGGTCGCCTGTTCGAGGGCACTCCCATTCAAATGTGGAATTCCTTGCAAAAGTTGTCAGCTCTGCCGCCTGATACACAGGTGTATTGCGCTCATGAATACACTCAGGGCAACTTACACTTTGCTTTAGCTGTCGAGCCTGACAATGAGGAACTTAACCACAGAATTGAGCGGGTTAAGGATTTGCGTCAATCGGGCATGGCCACGGTACCTTCAACCATTGGTGTAGAACGTGAAACCAACCCCTTTTTACGCTGTCATTTACCCACAATTAAACAAGCAGCGGAAACTTTTTCGGGTCATTCATTGTCCACTGATGCAGAAGTTTTTGGTGTCGTTCGTGCATGGAAGGATCGGTTCTAACAGCGGTTGCTATTTACCACCGCCTATTTGACAGTCCTATTCCGAAAAAATAACATGTGCGACCAATTGCAGAGTTCAACCGCCATCATGGAAAGAAACGTTGTGGGCTCTACCAACTAGCCGCAAAAAGAGTTGATCCGTACCTAATATGTTGAAATCTACGCTAACTATCGTATTTTCCTGTGTTTTACTAACATCTTGCGCACTTATCCCTGCTAAATCCAAAAGCAGCTCAATCACCGAGTCAGCGCTGGAACAGCCTGAAAGTGATAACCAGCTGCGCGACATTGCCGTTGAGCCAGCAGAGATTATCGAAATCGAAGAAATCGCACTCGAAGATACTGGCAGTCTAGTACCTGAAGCCGACAACCTTTGGTGGATCATTCGACAAAAGTTTCAGCTACCAATATCCGACAACAAGCGTGTCATTTCGCAACGAAGTTGGTACGCCCGCCACCCTTCTTACATGCAGCGCGTTACCGAAAGAGCAACGCCTTATTTGTACCATATTGTTCAAGAGCTCGATAAGCGCGATATGCCAATGGAGTTAGCTTTACTGCCTATTGTGGAAAGTGCTTTCGACCCCTTCGCTTATTCGCATGGCCGCGCTTCTGGCATGTGGCAGTTTATTCCTGAAACAGGAAAACGATTCGGTTTACGCCAAAACTGGTGGTACGACGGCCGCCGCGACGTGTATTACTCCACTATTGCTGCGTTAGATTATCTGGAGTATCTGCATAAACGATTTAACGGCGACTGGTTACACGCGATTGCAGCCTATAACTCAGGTGAAGGTAACGTCTTGCGCGCTATTCGAAAAAACAAGCGCAAAGGCAAAGCAACCGATTTTTTTTCGCTCGACTTACCTCGTGAAACTGAAGCCTATGTTCCCAAACTGTTAGCTTTGGCTGAATTGTTAAAAGATAACGAGCAATACGGTCTTGACTGGACTCCCATAAAAAATTCACCCTATTTTGAAAAAGTCACCGTTAGTTCACAAATTGATTTGGTGGTTGCGGCCGATCTGGCGCAACTGGAGATGGATGAGTTCTATACTTTAAATCCAGCCTTTAACCATTGGGCAACCGAACCTAAGCGCTCAACTGAAATTCTGGTGCCGGTGGATCGTAAAGACTTATTTGAAAAAGCACTAGCCGATACACCTCCAGCCAACCGCATCGCCTTTAAGCGCTACGTAATCCGCCCTGGTGACAGCCTGTTAAGTCTTTCGAAAAAGTTTAATACTACCGTTGAACTGTTACGCTCGACTAATGGCATACGAGGCAACATGATCCGTCAGGGAGATAGTTTATTAATTCCTACTGCGTCTTATAAATCTGGCGATTATCTAAAGAGCAGTTCTAATCGGTTAGCCGCTAAACAAAACCGCAAACGTAACGGACAAAAAGTTGAAGTATACGTGCAAAAAGGAGACTCCTTCTGGTCACTTTCTCGCGAGTACAAAGTAGGAATGCGTGAGCTTGCCAGCTGGAACAATATGGCGCCTACTGATCCACTTAAAATTGGACAAAAGCTGGTCGTTTGGACCAAGTCCCCATCCGTTGCATCAACCGGCGGTATAAAAAATAAAACACGTAAAATTCATTACAAAGTTCGCCGCGGCGACTCCATCGCGCGCATCGCAGGAAAGTTTCGAGTTAAAGTGGCCGACGTTGTACGGTGGAATCGAATTAATCCCGATAAATATTTACAGCCTGGTCAAAACCTGACCTTGTACGTAGATATTACCAGGCAGTATTAGTCGCGCCGGGAACAGAGATGGTTGCCTTCCTGTTGCGGCTAGCCCAAATTTTAAAAGTCAGTAACAGAGACTGCTACACGTCAAATTTACGAATGCTAGCTTTTAATTTTTCGACGTTTCCTGAAAAGGCAGTACCTATTGCGGCTACCTGACTGGCTCTTCCAACATTTTGATTAGTCTCAGTGTGAAGTTGAACCACTTTTTCGGATATCTCTAAAGTCGCTTGATTTTGCTGATTGATGGTTTCAGCGATTTCTTCAATCATGCCTGTAAAACCATTAATCTTTTGGGTAAGCTCGTTGAGCGATGAGTAGACTTCATTCGCTCTTCCTGCACTCGACTCCGCTTGCGACTGACTGCGTTTCATAGAATCCACGGCGTTACGGCTACTACTTTGTAATCGATCCACCATATCTTGGATTTCGTCCGTTGATTGTTGTGTTTTACTGGCCAAGTTACGAACTTCATCAGCCACGACTGCAAACCCCCGTCCCTGTTCCCCGGCTCTTGCGGCTTCAATGGCAGCATTCAACGCTAATAAATTCGTCTGGTCCGCAATACTCTTAATGACTTCAAGTACCGACTCTATTTTTTCGTGCTCTTCTGCTAAAAGATTAATTTCCTTCGCTAATGACTCTATTTCAAAAGACAAATCCTGCATAATTTTTTGGTTGCGTCCCACTGTATCCATTGAGCTATGCGCATGAGCGTTCGTCTCCTGCATAATCGATTTGGCTTCATTCATCCGTTGATCAATAGTAGCGATGCTGCTCGATAGTTGTTCTGCTGCGGAGGCTATCATTTGCCCTAAGTCCTGTTGCTGCCCCATGCTGTCGAGCGTCTCTTCTGCATTAGATGACAACTCTTTGCTCGCTTCAGTTAACGACTCAATCTGAGCTTGGGTTTGCTCTATTGTTTTCGCAATTGCTTCTATTAAATCGTCAAAACTGTTAGTTGTGGTGGCATTAAGTTTACAGCGCGGCTCCAAATTAAATGAGGTCGTATCATCGCCACGAATCTCTTGCACTGTAGCAGTCAAACGCTCGCCCACTTCAGCATCTCGACTCATCCGAAATGCTAAATAAAAAAGCCCCATGGCCTCCACCACGACATATCCGGCATGAATGAAAACCAGCTTCCAGGAAGGCGCTCCAAATACATACACACCAGCGTTTTGACTTTGCAAATAATTAAACAACGCATGATGAGTCGCGATGATCACAACCGCAGTGATAATTGGAACGTAATCACGATAAACTAGTAATATTGCCATTAATGCAAAAATCAGAAAATGCGCCTCAATCATCCCCATGGACTGATCAATATGAAGCGCTGACAATATCATAAATGCGGCAGCAAAAGTAATTTGCGCCAGGCGGGTGCCAGGTGCCGTATGAGCGACCAGAGAACATACCGCTGCAGTGATTAAGCTTACCGAGATACCCGAAAGCCAGGTACTGTTGACTGCTGAGTATGCAATTGAAAACACACAAAGAAAATACACGAAATACAAAAGGAGCTTAGTTGACTGCTCACAATGGTGTTGATTGAACTTAATATTCATTGCTCTTCGCGAAGCCCCCTAGCTTGATTTACAAAAACAGCCTTTCAGCATTGTGTTTAACAACAATTGATTACTTTTCAACGCACTATGAGTCGGTGGCTCAACCATTAAGCTCGCTACATACCCTGATAAACCATTATTAAGGCAGCTTGCTCCCGAACCATAGGCGCCGAAAAATCGAATAGCATCATTTTTCCTGATCACTAAAGTTGGTGTTGCAGGAAGCGCAATATCAAACCGATAAACTGGAACACGTTCCACCTTCAGTCCTAAGCTTTCAAAGTCGGCTATATGCTTTTCGACCAGTGAATTACAAGGACAACCTTCATCGAATATGTGCCATATTTCAATGCCGTCTGGTGTGGTGACACCGCGACTAAAACTTTCGCTAACTTCAGCCATTTGCAAGCGACTCAGTTGCTTTGACCACTCGGTATTAACCCATTCGGCATCGGTATACTTATGGTCTATATCATTCAAGTAATCTGTAAGCCTGCTTTTGAAGGCGAAAAATAGCAGCACGAATGACAGCGTGATCCAACATAAGACGACTGACTTCAACCAAGCGGGAGAGCTCATGCTTTAAACCTAATTAGAAACTACTCAATGGACCAAACTCCAACTATGCCGAGAGGTCAGGTTTTAAATACGTTCAGTAACTCAGCTTGGAGCAGCTAATAAGATCTGGAGAAAGAGTTTTCAGTTTTGAGATTAAGACTACGGGGCTGTAGCTCGGCATTCAAAGCCATTATAAACTTCCAACGCGTCACTCCATGACACATCAATGTCACATACCTCGGCCATCTCCGGGCCTTGGTAACACCAATTCAATAATTTATTGAGTTGAACTTCGTCGCCTATGGCAACTAGTTCCACTCTGCCATCAGTCAGATTTCGAACCCAACCGACAATCCCCAGACTTTTCGCTGTCTGTTGTGTGCTTGCGCGATACCACACACCCTGAACCCGCCCGGAAATATACGCGTGTAGTTTTTTCTGTGGAACTGTCATAAACCACTGGCTCCATTGGACGAAATGGTCGTGAACCTGAATGATAATGCCCCGTCATGAGCTTGCCTTCCTATGTTGTGTTGAATCTAATCGCCTAGTTGCTGTATCGAAATTTCTAGGTTTTTATAGGATACATAGGCAAGGTCCTGTTGATTTCGACGGTAAATGCCACGTCGGCTTTCAAAGTCTTTGGTTTTTCTCAACTGAACCTTAAACTGAGGAAATGTCCTTTTGCTAAACCCTTCTGCTTTATGTCTTTTCGACAATGCTAATGAATGTGCCAAGCTGCGGAAAGCGTCATAATAAAAAACATCCCTTTCTACAAGCTTAGGTTGTGGTTTGGCAAAAGGCAACTTACCTTCAGCAAATAACACTCGAACCTCTCCAGTAGAGCGATTCAAAATTACTTGATCATTATGTGATAGAAAATCCGCTAAAACAGCTCCGATGTGCTTTTTATTGCCTTTTTTTGTGAACGATGCACGTTTTAGGCCAAAAACAATTTTCGATATTTTTTCTAGGGTATTTGAAAGGTGTAATAGATTTCAAACTCCATCGCATCACTCCAGAACTGCTCTGCTAATCCAGCTTTCTGCTTTAGCTGCCCAATGAACTCTTCAGGTGTTTTTAAACTTTCCCAAACTGAAGGCAGAAACGTGGCACACTTCGACTGATAGGTTAATACTAATCCACACTTTTTTTCTCTAATATATTTAATGAGTTCATCCTCCGAATCGACCCAAAGTTTTTTTCTCGGAGACAAAACTGAGATCGAAAATTCAATCTCAGGTAATTCATATAATTCCACATTTTGAAAACGAAAATCTTGCGTTGCAGCGGCTATTGCATTGTGCGCAACATCGACTATCAGAGGTTGTGTCGCTTGAAGATGGCCAATACATCCTCTTAATTCATTATCTTTTTTTAGGGTAACAAAACTTGCGCCCAGTTGGACTAAAGAATGTGATTCGTCCTGTAGATTCAACTGAACATTTTGCCCACTATTTAAATGCGTATGAAGGCTCTGCCGAGCAACATTTAACAGCCTGATTTTATCCGATTTAGAAAAATGCATAGGCGCCATACCCGACCACTCGCTGTTTATCACCAGCAGTATCTCCTGAATTTCGAAGATCAAGGCATTTAACTTTCCAGCCTTTTCTTTTGGCAAATATCATTAATGCATTTAAAGGATGAGCCCCACAGGCCTGATAACCATCAAGTTCCGCGCTCAGCTGACAAATCAGTTCACTGGTATGCTTATCTTTATCCATTGCTTCTTCATAGCTTAGAAAGTGACTTAAATCGCTACTAACAATAATAAGATCTTCCGGCTGCCAGGTTATCTGCAAAATTTCCAACAGTAGAGCCTCAGACTGCGAACCCGCAAGCAAAGGCAACACGGTTACCTGTTTATTGAATACACGTTTTAAAAAGGGAAACTGAACTTCGAGACTGTGTTCCTTCCGGTGAGCGGGTTCATTCACCTGAACCAGTCCGGCTTTGTGCAAACGGTTTATTTCTTTTATATCGCAAGGAATCGATCCCAATGGGGTATCCAACTGCCGATAACCACTTTCGGCAACACCATTAAAGGCAACTCGATGGGCCGGTCCTAAAAGCAATACCCTTTGGACAGGTAGACGCCGAGTTGCAATGCTCTTATACGCTGTGGCAGCAATGGAGCCTGAATATATATAACCAGCATGCGGGACGACCAGTGCTTTTAATTCCGGAATAATCGCTTGTTGGGCTTGTTGAAAAAAGTTGTCAAGCATATATTCAAGTTGAGCTTTTTCACCTGAATAGAATAATCCAGCGACAGCCATGGGTCGTACTGACATAAGCCCTCCTTTTTAAATAAAAAAACAGAACCAAAACGATAAGCTAAACTCTATAACAATATACGCCTATATGATTTCAATTTCGAATTGTCTTATTTTGGCGTCTGAACCAAAAACCGAGAGTTATTATGGCCGTGGCAAATACACAATATTGGCATGCTTTAGCCGACGATAAGTATCGCGATAAAGTACAATGCGATCTTTGTCCGCGTTACTGCAAACTTAGCGAAGGCCAACGAGGACTTTGCTATGTGCGAGGCAGGGAAGATAATCAAATTAAACTGTTTAGTTATGGTCGTTCTTCGGGCTTTTGTATCGACCCTATCGAAAAGAAACCACTGAATCATTTTTACCCCGGCACTTCGGTACTTTCTTTTGGCACTGCAGGCTGTAACTTAGCCTGTAAATTCTGTCAAAACTGGGACATGAGCAAATCGAGAGAAATGGACACCCTAGCTGCCGAAGCTTCACCAGAAGCGATCGCACAAGCGGCTAATAAATACGGCTGCCGAAGTGTTGCTTTTACCTACAACGATCCGGTTATATTTTTAGAGTATGCTCGTGATACGGCCATAGCCTGTCACGAGTTAGACATTAGAAGCGTTGCAGTAACCGCAGGCTTTATTTGTGAAAAACCGCGCGAAGAGTTCTTCCGTTATATGAATGCTGCCAATGTTGATTTAAAAGCTTTTGAATCCAGTTTTTACAAGAAAATCTGTGGCGGGGAATTGCAGCCGGTTTTGGATACTCTAATGTATCTGGTACACGAAACCAATGTATGGGTAGAAATTACAACTTTGCTGATTCCTGAACACAATGACTCAGATAAAGAAATTAATCGTATGACGCAGTGGATTGTCGAGTATCTAGGAACCGATATTCCAATTCACTTCACAGCTTTTCATCCCGATTACAAAATGGACAAGATTTCTCATACGCCAGCTACGACCTTATCACGGGCGCGAAATATTGCACTAAATAATGGGCTTAAGTTTGTTTACACAGGAAATGTACATGATACAAAAGGAAGCAGCACCTATTGCCCCAATTGCAAACAAAGACTGATTGAAAGAGACTGGTATAAGCTCGGAGAGTGGAATTTACACCAAGGAAAATGTAACTCTTGCAACCAGAAAATCGCCGGGAAATTTGAGTCATCTCCTGGCAATTTTGGCCCAAAGCGAATACCACTAGGTCATGTATTCTGACTTTATAGCATTAATACCAAATGGAAAAAAACAGTCGAGTTACTGTCGCATCATACTGATAAAGAGGTTCCTGCCCGGCACTAATTGGATTCCCTGAGCCATCAACCCGTACCAATACATTGCGAAAATTATCAAAGTCAAACTCAAAATAATCGACAAATAAATTAACACTATATTTTTTAAAGTATGCAGAGTCCTTAAACTCTCTTTCGTAACTCACTCCTAAGCCAATTGAAAAATCTGAAAATTGACTCATTTCTTTATCGCGAGCCATAAAATTTTGCGCATCTGCACTTTCGAACAAATCACTGTAAAACTCAGCCTGTGTTTGAGAGTAAGTTCGATACTTTCCTTCAAATACCCAATGATCAGCATAGGGATGAATATAAGCGATTTCGTAATTATTTGCCGAGATGTCCCAGGTATCACTAAATGTTCGCGCTTCAAATTTAAATGCAGCACGATATGGTAAGTAGTACATGGATGTTAGCGCGAAAGCGGAGCTGGTTCGAGTTTCAGGATAAACTTCCTGACGGGTCGAGTATCCGTTGGGATTTGAATCTCTATATCGAACCACTCGATATGGGTTATTTAAGTAACCCTGATCGGTAACCGTTTCCGTTGCCAAGCTTAATAACCAGTTCTTGGTTAACACCTGTGTCCAGGTAACTCGATAATTTTGTCGCCTGGCCGGCTCTTGAAAGGTTGGGTCCGTAGACATTCCTACCGTATCCCAACCTTTCGAATAACCTATCGACAGAGTAGAAAGATCACCAAAGAAATCCTGTGAAATTCCTAAATAAGCCGTATTGGCCTCATAATCGTTTTCGGTACTGTTGGTGTAACTGGTACTGATGGTGGTTTTATTGATCAGGTAATCTAAACCGACTGAATATTCCGTACGCTCTTCAAGGTATGGGCTAGCGTTGGCTAAAACATCAATCGACGCAGCGCTCACGTTATCCACGTAATAATTGAAAGATGCAGAAAACTTGTCGAGAAACGATTTACGAACCAAAATTGACGGTCCGTCTATTTTCATGCCACCGCCATCATAACTATGATACATAACGTCCGAGCGATCTTCCGGTAATACCGCCGCGTAAACTGAATGAACAACGCTAACAAATAGCAAAGCTGTCAGGTGGAAAATTCGATTCATTTTTTGGTTTTTCTCAGCTTTCATGCCGCAAATTCAACTCGCAAAAACTATCATAGTTTAACTAGTTACAACCACAACCACCGCCACCGCCACCTTCAGCACCACGCGCGGCTTCACGTGCCTGATAAACATGATGCATATAGTTGGCAGCAATGGGATCGCGCCCAAGTTGCATTATAGGGTCGGCCAAATTATCCCGCTCATAGGGTTTAACCCAGGGCTCAATGGCACACCCTGAGAGCGCCCCAATGACTAACATAATCGATAAAAACTTCACTATTTTCACGCGATCACTCTCGCATTAGTTTTTTCATTAACTTTTTATATTCGTTTTCATCGCCCGGTTTATAGCCACGATGTAAAAACCGCATATTGCCATTACGATCAACCAGCACAGTACTTGGCATTGCATCGATATCGTACATTTTGCTTACTTTATTAGTGTTGTCATAAAGAATAGGGAAAGAGACAGGAACTTCTTTTAGATAGTTTGCAGCCTTTGACGAATCTTCTTCAACATTAACCCCTAAAAGCACAAACCCTAACTTATTATATTTTTTATAGAAGTCATCCAATAGTGGCATTTCTTGGCGACAGGGACCACACCAACTCGCCCAGAAGTTGATCATGACAACGTTGCCACGCAGTTCACTTAATTTAACGTTTTCGCCGGTCATACTTTTCAGCGTAAAATCTGGAGCAGGCTGATTCATTTCGGCCGACCAAACGCAAAATGAAAGGCACATTAAAAAACTTAAACTCAAAATTTTTAAAGACTTCATTTCTGCCACCTTCGATTAAAAATAAAATGAAATGCCCAGCGAAAACTCAAGGTTATGAGTTCGCTTAGACGTGCCGGTTAATTCGGCATTAAACATATGGTCTCGAGTATCTAAGTTTATCGCTAACCAATCGTTATAAAGAATTTTATAACCTGCGCCAACGATATAGGTAAACTCAGTATTTCCAGCAAAGTCTGTATTACCGACACCCGCTATCAAATAGAAAGAGGTATTAAGCGCATAATCCTCCCAAATAAATCCTTCACCCGGCAACACATTCCAACCGATGCTAAAATCATAATATTCGTATTGACGGTCTTCGTCAGTAAAACGAATGATGCCAAACAGTTGTTCATCACTGGTTAGCCCTGCTTTTGCTCGTGCAAAATTTATGTTCAAGAAGAAATCTTCGTTAACATGATACGCCGCTTTGAGTCCATACAATTCTGATGCCCCGAAATCTTCAATGCTAAGAACACCAAAAAACAAACCCAGCTCAAAATCTTCGTCATCGATCAATGCTTCATCAATCACCTGACGCTCAAGCTCCGGATTGTAAATTTTATTTGGCTCATTAGCGGGCTCTTCCGCTGCAATTGCAAGCGATGACGATAAACTAAAAGCTCCGCAAACAAGCAAAGCTAGAAAAATACGCTGAATCCCATTGTCCATTCTTCAATATTCTCGTTAGTTTCTTGAGTAGTAAGCACAACATAGTTTCGATATTCTATCCGAAACAAAAACCGATCAGTGATGTAAGATTTCAAACCAATTGTAGAAAACACAACTTCGTCTTTTCGATCGACTTCCTGTACCAAGGCCGCATTCGGATATACCTTGATAAATCCACCACCCACACCAAAATAAGGTGAGTAGGTCCAATCTGGAAAGGGCGTATTGGTCAGATTCGCGGTAATTTGACGTATCTCAGAAAAACTACCTAATGCCTGACCAATGGTAATTTCAGTTGCTAAATTCTCAGTGAACTGCCACGCACCCGAAATACCCAATAAATTGGCCCCTTCAAAGTCACCAGCCCTAAAACCGAATTCATAGTCCCGCTTAATATAGTCAAGCTCGCTGTATTCTTTAAAGTTTACCGGGCTACCATCAAGATTTGTTGTTTTTTGTATCGCTTCCAGCGGTACCCAACCAACTTTATTTTCATCTGTGATCACTTTAAACCAATTGTACTTACGCTTTAAAAGTCCCAGTTTTCCTCTTTGCTCCACAATGTAGAACGCGGGGTATCCTCTACCGGGACCCGTATGAATATTAATAAACGGCTCAGCAACAAGCACGTATTGCTTAATAACATCAGCGTCATTTTCTTCTTCCGCCGCCAACTGTCCGGCTGAAAGCACTGCAGCGATTAGCACAAAGACAGCTACCGATTTATTCAATCCATAAAAAATCCGGTCGGCTATCGACCGGAGTGAATACATCATCTAATCAGCCCTTTTATTTTTAATTGTAAATCAGCCACTTCTTATTGGAGCGCCAGTGGTTAATTTTCTGGCGCTAAAAAGGGATTATTGAAATATTGAGCACCAATATCAAGCCACTCGGCAATTAATCTGAGTTCGGCATCCGATAACCGCCCTTGATGACTACCCGTTCTGAACAAATCCATAAACCTGCTGCTCGCTCTGGCTCCATTAGTGCTCAATATGGGCGCATTTTGAACGAGACGTGTTTCGGTTACCTGATTAGGCTCGGGTACAGGAATAGCAATAGGGATCAGTTGACCATTGGCGTCCGTCAGCTGGTTGCCCTGAGCGTCGATTTGGTAAATAGTGGTCCCATCAGTGTCCTGTAATTCAGTCGGTAAGCCGGTATTCGGATCTGGCTCATAAATAAAGTTACCATCATCATCAGCAAAGAAAATAACCTGTCCATTGGCATCTAATGTTTGGAATAAGAAATAATTGACATAAGGCTGAACGTTTAGCACCACTGGAAACTGCTGATCAACTACCGCACCATTGACCACGTCAACAATATTATCGTTAAAGAACAACTCTCGATAGCCACGCATGTGATTAGGTTCATCAGTGGAAGGTAAGTTGGTTAATTCCAATTGACCATCAGGCACTTTGGCTTGCCCCATATCATCAGTCAGGCTATGACAAGTGACACAGGTATCATCCTGTAATACAGTCATTCCATCGGTATCGTAAGTGATTCTGGGTAATTCCCAAATAGGCTGAATATGCTCTTCGTAATTAATCACAATACGACAACCGGCATACCAACCTGATGCACAAGCCGAGGTGATCGGCGCAGGCGTTTGCAGATCCTGATACAAATAAGCAATATCTGGCGCCGGAGTCGTCACGTTGGGGTCGGTCCAGAAATCAGAAAACTGGATATCCAAGTTTGGCGCTGGTGGACCATCGGGATTCATATCGCTATCGGCATCGAAACGCGCTTTAGCCTGAGCCATAGTTTCACCATCGTCAGCAAACACGGCTGGATTACTGTTGGGGAAAGTACTGTTCCCCAACGATCCGGGATAAACCGAAGGAGGATCAGCATCGGCACGACCGTGTGATACTTCACTGGTTCGAGTGTGACAACCGGAGCATTCTTTAACTTCACCCAGTCTTAGTTGTAACCAGTGTTGATGCCTTGGAGAACCAGTACCTACAGGATTAATTCGCTGCCCATATTGATCAAGAATACTTATGGTAAAAGGTACATTAGCAGGCACTTTCACCATCACCGAACCATCCGGTTCAACCGGTACATAACCTAAAATTTCTCGCATCAATTGATTACGACTACGACCAAACGCGGAGTTATCGAAGTCGTAAATATCATCGTCTGGAATGGGTACCGCCTTTACCAAACGCAAAAATCGCGCTGGCCGTGTAGCAGGTGACGTTTGCACTGGGTCTGCCATTGCAGCAATACCTGTTGGCGTCGAATCGGTTCCATCCAGATCGTACACACTACGAATATGCAGCACACCAACGTTTTCGCTAACCAGATCCTGATCCACATCGACACCCGGTATTGCGTCGGGAATGTAGGTTACACCTTGCAAACGCTCTTGAAAAA
>JBFHVL010000048.1:0-19057 GCA_041589565.1 Kangiellaceae bacterium
GGTGTGTATTGAAACACGCGTGAAGCTCAATGATGCAGGCCAATCCAATGGCATTTTCGAAATTTATATCAACGATAGGCTCGAAGCGAGTAAGCAAAATATGGACTGGGTGGGAGCCTGGGATGATTACGCCATAAACGCGATTATGTTCGGCAGCTACTGGAATGGAGGCTCCCCTGCAACACAGGAGCGTTATATGGATGCGCTAGTGGTTTCAAAAACAAGAATCGGTTGTATTTCTCAAGTTCGACCAAAACCGCCAACCGATGTCGATGTTAACTAGTTGTTAATTTAAAAGGCCATCGAGTATGGCCTTTTTGGCGTTTACTGTTCCATGGATTGAATAAACTGATTGGCTTTGTCGATAGAACGATTCATTTGTGCAATTAATTGCGTTACGTTGGACTCGATACTACGAATTTCATTTTTAATCGAAGCGATAGCCTGTGCATTCAAATTATGTTTTAAAAATAATACTTGATCCTTAAAAACATTCAGTACCGGATACATAGTGCGTTCTGCGCTTTTCATCGTTTTTAACATGGACTGATAACGACTTTTAGTTTGTCGCAATTGTTCAGCACTTTTACGCTTTAGCGATGCGCTGGTATATTGAGTTAACTCTTCTTCCCATTCTTCAAACAATGCCTCAGCAACGCTTTCAACATCTTCAATGCGGGACTTAATATTTGCAGCGGCCTGCTCGCTGTCTTCATATTCAGTGTTGAGCTGTTCGTAGACTCGCTCCAGGTCGCCGCCATCAAATTGCACAACCGACTTAAACTGTTCAAGCGCTGAAGCGAATTGTTGCTTTGCTTCCTGTTGCGCATCGCGTGATTTCTCGATACGTGACACCAGAACATCCCGCTTATGTATGCCAACTTTTTCCAATGCGCCATAGTAAGCGGATTGGCAGCCAACAAGTGGTAATACTACTAAAAACACTAGTGCTTTGGTAAAGCGAGTCATGGTGCTGTCCTTGAAGATACGAAATAAGTTTAATTGTCTACACACTAGCTGTTCGTTGCGATTTGTGCAACTCACCAGTAAAGCAAGGTGACGGTACTGGCTTATTTTAATCTAATTGGAAGGGTTCCGATGAGTCGTCGGGCAAATGAAACATATATAAACACTTTCTCCAAGCAAAATTTATGGAACCCAATTCGTGGCTATGGCATAGTTAAGTTACTTTTCATTACGGCTTCGGTTTGCATGTCGATAAAATATTCCTCTCCGGCAGAAGCTGCATTTTGGAACGAAAATGCGGAACATTTTTTAAGCGGTATTCAGCGTGGGCTGGAAAAAGAAAGTCTGCGAATAACTCCCGAAGGTTGTATCGCTCAAACACCGCATCCTCACGCGTTAGGCTCAACGCTGACCAATCAGTATATTACTACCGATTATTCGGAAGCTCTGCTGGAGTTTATTACTCCGGCAACTGATGAATTAGATGCACCATTACAATGGCTCGAACAAATTCATCAGTTTGTGTATCGCCATCTGGATAACGAATTGTTATGGGTAACCAGCATGCCCTGTGTTATGGGCGAAGAGTCGTCAATTCCACTCGCTTATTATGGCGCGTCAAATAGTGGACGCATGAAAACCGTTTATCGCGAGGGGTTAGGACACCGTTATGGGCGTTTTATGCAAACCATATCGGGTGTGCATTATAACTTCTCCCTGTCGGAAGCATTCTGGCAACAACTTTATGAATTAAGCGACCAATCTCAATCGCTGCAAGACTTTAAATCGCAGCGTTATATGGGAATGATCCGAAACTTTCAACGCAATAGCTGGATCATTCCGTTGCTGTATGGCGCATCGCCTGCCCTGTGTGAAAGCTTTTTAAAAGGGCGGCCAACACGGCTGGATGAACTGGTACCGGGGACTCGTTATGGCAAATTCGCCACGTCACTTCGTATGAGTGACCTGGGCTATCAAAACAATGTGCAGTCACAACTGAAAGTTTGTTTAAATGACTTGCCACAGTACATTCGTGATCTTGAATACGCGATTCGTACCGAAGATCCTTATTACAAATCGATAGGTGTGAAAGAGGGCGATCATTATCGACAATTGAATGCCAATATTCTGCAAATCGAAAATGAATACTACAGTAATATTCGACCTAAACGCACAACTCAATCCGGGGAGCGCCCGACCAAAGCGTTACGTAACCGTGGCATTGAATACATTGAAGTTCGCGCGCTGGATATCAACCCATTCAGCGAAATAGGCATCAGCCAGCAACAGCTTTATTTTCTAGATGTGTTTTTATTACACTGTTTAATGCAGGATTCTCCATTCATTACTGAACGTGAAGTTGCCGAAAATAAAAAGAATTTTGCGCGCGTGGTTAAAGGAGGCCGCGATCCGGAACTGTTTTTATGGAAAGAAAATAAACAGCATCCCATTCGCGCGTTGGCGAACCGACTGTTTGATGAATTTGCTCATGCAGCTTTGCTTTTGGACAAGGCTTACCACGCTAATCATTTTTCGCAGGTGTTGCATGAAACTCGACCAATGATTGAGCAACCTGAGTTGAGTTTGTCCGGGCAAGTGGTTCAAATCATAGAGCAGCGAAAGGATGGCTTTTTCCCCTTCGCTTTTGAACTGTCGCGTCAGTACGCCGAACACTTTAAAAATCAGCCAATTCCCGATACAGTACAACACAGGTTTGAACAGGAAGCAGCGCGTTCATTACAAGCTCAGCGAGAGATTGAAGAGTCCGACCATTTAAGCTTTGAGGCTTTCCTCGCTCAATATTACGCCGACTAGCATTGTCGTTGGCACATGCGGCTTCCTGATCTCTATATATTTGGGGCAGGAGAACAATAATAATGTCTACAGCAACACTGGTCGCATTCGCGGCCTATCTCTCGATTATGCTTGGTATTGGTGTTTGGGCCTATTTTCAAACACGTAATTTATCCGATTATATTTTAGGTGGTCGCCGCCTGGGTAGCGTGGTGACGGCGCTCAGTGCCAGCGCTACCGATATGAGCGGCTGGTTGCTGCTGGGACTTCCCGGGGCAATTTATGCCAGCGGTCTGAGTGAAATGTGGATCGGTGTGGGCCTGGTGATTGGAGCTTATTTAAACTGGAAGCTCACCGCGCCTCGGCTACGAGTGTATACCGAAGCGGTCGACAACGCGATTACACTGCCCGATTACTTAACCGGGCGGTTTGAAGACAAGTCAAACATCATTCGAATTTTCTCTGCGGTCGTCATACTAGTGTTTTTTACTGTGTATGTGGCGTCGGGCCTTACCGCAGGCGCCAAATTGTTTGAAGCATCTTTTCAAATGGATTACCACTGGGCACTGTTTGTGGGGGCCTTGGTGATCGTAAGCTACACTTTTGTCGGCGGTTTTCTGGCCGTAAGCTGGACCGATGTGGTGCAGGGCCTGTTGATGGTCGGTGCGTTGGTCGTTGCACCAATTGTGATGATTGTTGAGTTGGGGAGTTTTAATGACGTTCAGTCGGTCGTTGCAAATGCCGATGCAGCTGCAACTTCTTCTCGATCCGACTTTTTTGCTGGCCAGTCCCCGATGGACTTTCTACTTTCCATTGGATTTTTCTCGCTAATGGCCTGGGGGTTCGGTTATTTTGGACAGCCTCACTTGCTGGCTCGTTTTATGGCTGCCCGTTCGATTACTCAAATACACCAGGCACGACGCATTGCCATGAGCTGGATGATCATCAGCATGATCGGAGCGCTATTGGTAGGTTATTTAGCCATAGCTTATTTTTATGGCAGTGAACATCAGGCGCTGTTGGCGGAAGATGGTGAGAAGGTTTTTATCATTGCTACGCAAGTGTTGTTTAATCCCTGGGTTGCCGGCTTCCTACTTGCCGCTATTTTGGCCGCGGTTATGAGCACCATTGACTCTCAGCTTTTAGTTACCTCCAGCGCGGTGACTGAAGACATATATCGTGTATTTTTCCGCAAGTTGGCGAGCGAGAAAGAGCTTGTCTGGATGGGACGTATGAGTGTTCTATTGGTAGCGCTAATTGCCCTCATTATTGCCATGGATAAAGACTCAAAAGTTTTGGCTCTGGTGAGTAATGCCTGGGCCGGGTTTGGTTCAGCATTTGGCCCGGTAATAATCATCAGTTTAATGTGGCGTGGTATGACGCGTAATGGCGCTTTAGCTGGAATGGTGACCGGTTCACTTACGGTGATTATTTGGGTGGCATTGAAGCCTATGGTTGGCGGTTGGGTGGCCGAAACATACGAGATGATTCCGGGCGTGATTTTGGCCACTCTGGCGATTGTCGCTTTTAGCCGAACTCAATCACCATCGGCCAATATGTTGCAAACCTTTGATCGCGTGCAATCGGCGTTGAAGTAAAAAAATACAGGGCTGCTTATGAGCATTCAAATTCGACCGGCAAAGCAAAGTGATGTAGGGCAGATCTTAACTTTTATTAAAGCCTTGGCTGAGTACGAAAAATTGAGTCACGAAGTTGTCGCTACCGAACAGCAACTTCAAGAAACTTTGTTCGGCGATAAACCGGTTGCGCATGTTGTGATTGCCGAGTTTGATAGTCAGCCCGCTGGATTTGCGCTTTATTTTTATAATTATTCGACCTTTTTGGCCAAGCCGGGATTGTATTTGGAAGATTTATTTGTCTTTCCTGAGTTTCGTGGTCAAAAAATCGGTAAGACATTATTGGTGTATTTAGCGCAAGTGGCACTGCGTGAAGAGTGTGGCCGATTTGAGTGGTCGGTGCTTGACTGGAATACTCCGGCCATTGAGTTCTATCGCGCCATGGGCGCAATGGGCATGGACGAGTGGACCGTTCAACGGGTTACCGGGCAAGCATTAATCGACTTGGCGAATACACAAGTTTAACGGACTAATCATTATGGAATGTAAATACCATCCCGATACCAGTGCTTCCTGGTATTGTCAGCGCTGCGATGTGCCTTTTTGTATGGACTGCATGCCAGACACTTCAGACACGCCACGTTGTACCTTATGCCGAAGTTATCTAACGCCTCTTGGGATTAGTGATTCCATATCGCCATTCTGGTTAAAGCTGGGACATTTTTTTGTTTATCCGGTCGCGCCTCCATTACTGATTACGGCCATAGTCGCTTCGTTATTGTTTGCCTATTTTTTTGATCCAGAAAAAATTTCGATATTGGTGCTTCCATTTTTTATATTCTGGAGCGCATTTCTCACTAAAGTTATGTTTTCCGTGATGGAGTACACCGCTTACGGTAATCTCGATGCGCCTAACTGGAAAAAAATGATGTCGCTCGAAAACGGCTGGATGTTTTTAAAGCTCATGGGCATGATGATTATTATTTTCGCAGGCCTATATAAGTTAGCCAGCTTTAGCTTTGTATTAACCATCGCCCTGGCGCTATTTGTTGTGGTGGCTTATCCCGCTATGAATATGATTCTGTGTATGGATAAAAGTATGTGGAGCGCGCTCAATCCGGCACGAATTCTATACGTAATGGCTGCCATAGGCGGTTCTTACTGGATTCTTTTTGCTATTATGGTGATGTTTTATCTCACCATTGGTTTTGGTAATGACTATTTATTAAATAATTTACCTTTTTCGGTTGCACTACCTTTAACACAATTTTTTACTCTGTATGTCTCATTTGCCATGTATCATATGTTTGGCTATGTGATCTACCAGTATCATTTTGAACTCGATTTTTCCGTGCATCGGCGAACATTACATCAAAATGTGAAGTCGCATGGTAAGCATACTAGCGAACTAACTAGCCTTGACGCAAAAGAAACTAGAACAGGCACTATAACCGAAGCTGAAATTTTTATTCAGGAAGGTCGTTATAACGAAGCGGAAGCGATATTGATCGATGCACTGAAAAACAACGATCAAGACAACCAGATTTATGACCTGCTCTACAAACTATTTGCGCTGCAGGGTAAGAGTGAACTGATGGTAAAACTCTGCGAAAAGCATCTGGATGTTTTAATCGCTCAACGGTCTGGCAATTTAATGCGTATGCACTACTTGCAAACAGTTAATCAGGCTCCTGACTACGTACCCAAAGACCCGGCAGTTATTCATCAACTTATTAAGTTACTTAACCGCAAAGACGATGTGAAACAAGCATTAAAACTGCTGAATCATTTGAAAAAACATCATATCGACTATGCTGGATTAGCAGACGCCTGTTTTGTATTCGGTAAATACTTAACCGAGAAACTGAACAAGCGAGAGGAAGCAGCGAAAATTATACGTTGGGGAATCAACGTCGCTGACGGTGAGTTGAAAGAAGCTATGCAAAATTATGTTCGGTTGCTGATTTAGAAGTGATTTAAAAGGAGAAGTTATGAAATTTCTAAAAATAGTTAGCTTTGTTATTTTGTATCTGTTGAGTGGTTGTGCAACCTATACCACTCCAGGTGGGAGCGTTCCCATCAGTGAGCTTGCCGATGGTGACATTAATGAATTATTGTTAAAGCAGCCTGCTGCTTCATTTCCTGTCAATTTGGCCGTTACTCGAATTCAGGCGGCCGGTTACCGTTCTCATCGACTAAGTAGTTATGGTCAAGGTCGTTATAGTATCGTTACGACTCGGGAAGTTGAGTCGGAAGAAGATTTTATGCATTTAGCGAGCTTGCCTGGTATCAAGGCTGTTGCGCCATTAAATCGCATACTGTTACCGGTCGATCTCGAATCTCTAAAATCTTTACGCGAGGCCTCAGCGCGTCTGAAGGCCGATTTGCTGCTAGTTTATACTTTTGATACATCATTCCATGTTGGCGAACAAAAGTTAGCTCCTCTTAATGTCATTACACTAGGTTTTTTGAACAATAAAAAAGTAAGTGTTACTACAACTGCTTCGGCTGCAATATTTGACGTTCGCACAGAATATCTATATGGCTTAGCCGAAGCCACTGTAAGTCAAAAAGATAATGCGAGCATTTGGAGCACATCGGATGTGGTAGATGATCTTCGCGTTAAAACTGAAAACGAGGCCTTCGACAAGCTTATCCCAGAAATAGAAAAAACATGGACAGGAATAGTTGAGCAATATTCTTCTGAAAAATTCCCAAATCAATAAGGTCTGCATTAAACAAAGAATAATATTAAAAAAGCGGTGAATTATAGAGTCAAGTCTAGGTTGAGCACTTCGCTAAGTGAACCTCAATGAATAGCAGGTATTCTGGGTTCCGCGGTCAAGTCGCGGAATGACAGTTTCTAAAACATATCTGTCATTCTTGAGCTTGTACGAAGGGGCTCATTCTTAGGTGCGCAGTTCGGGCAACAGAATGAGTTTTCGCCGGGTATTGCTTGGTTCACACAACTCTGGTGTAGACACTGAAAAGGCAAACCAGAGTAGCCATCTAAGTTAAGTTTTCTCCTCCTTATTCTTAGTCATTTTCGCTGGAAAAATGTGAGCCACTTCATCATTTGAGTATAAAAACACCCTAATAGCATCTCAAAATGCGACAAATGCTAAAAAACTGACTATTGGTTAACACTGGTTCTAGGTAGTTTGAGCAGTCGCCGAAGGTAGTGAATGATAATGATGAGTCTAGTCGAACGTCGAGTAGCTGAACGCTATGAGGTAGCCCTTAGGGCAAGGGTTACAACTAATCACAAGGACAGCTTTTCCGCTCTGGTATCCAATCTTTCCATGTCTGGAATTCAGATTAAAGTCGAGAACTCGCTCATTCCACAATTAATGCCAGCAATCGAACGTGCTAATAAAATCGATACTATTCCTGTAGAAGTCGAGGTGGAACTACCGGAGCTTTTTAAAGCAGTGACCATTAAATTGGGTATAGTTTATTTCAACCGTATATCGCTTACTCACAGCGTAGTCGGTTGTCGGTTCGAAGGTTTTGTAAAAGAGGGGGCCAGAACACTTTCTGAGTACATTTTACATATTCAGCACGGCGGGGTGAGTCGTTTTACCAGAACGATGAAAAGCAACGAGCAAGCTGATTGACAGATTGTGTGCTAGCATAACGGCTCACTGAATAACATATATCAAACAATATGTCGGCATTAAAACCGAGCATTAGTGATTTGCACATAGAGTATTTCCCGGCAGATCAAGACAGAGCTCCTTTTGTATTTATTCATGGCAACAGCCAAAACAGCAGTTGTGGATATGGATTGGTTGAGTTTTTCAAGCAGCGAGGACACTCTATATTAATCTTTGATCTTCCTGGACACGGTCGTTCTGGTTGGGGACCTTTTGAGTACCACTTCGATGATCTGGTGGATTTAAATATTCAAGTCTTGAAGCACTATAATATTGAGCGTCCCATACTATGTGGTCACTCTTTAGGGGGGATGATTCAGGCGGCAACCACAATACGATTAGAACAATTACCTTCGAGCTTAATACTGTGTGGTTCTCTGGATTGTGATCCGATTGAAGCGATAAAAAGATTAGAGTCGGATAAAGCGTTTTATTTACAAGCATCACTGGAAGAATATCTTGAAGCGGCGCCAGGGCTATTTAAACAACAAAAATTTTATGATTATTTTGCAAACCGTAGTTTAGATGACGCCTTTGTTGAAATACTAAATCGCCGCTACTCGCAGCCCGCAGCCAGTCGCATTAACCTCACGACTTTGGCAAAGTTTAATGTGCGTTCTAAACTATCAAAATTAGGCGTTCCGATTTTGGTCATTCATGGCGAACAAGAAACTGTGATTCCAATGCAGCTGGTACAGGAAATGGCTGAGCATTATTCGACCATGAAGGTGGAATGGCTAGAAGGGGCTGGTCACAACGGGTTTTATCAACAGCATGAAGCAACGATTACTATTTTGAATCGCTATTACTCATTATTGAACTCTCAGAGTTAACACTAATGACTTTTAATTTTTCTCGAGACGTTTTCTTTTTTGCTTAGAGCTGTTCGCAGGCTGTTTTTTTGTTTTATAGCTATACATTTTAGAGTCGGCCTCATGCAAAGCCTGATCGGGCTCTTCGCCGATGCCCAGGTAAGAAGTACCTACTGAGAAATTAATATCGGGCAAACGCTTATTGTGGGTTCTCAAATATTGCTTCGTTGACTCAACACGTCCTGTCATTTCTTTGGGTGTCACAGATTGCGCTACTACCACAAATTCATCGCCGGCAAAGCGAATCAGGTGATCGTCAGGTCTAAAACTATTTTTTAAAGCTGTAGCAAAAAGCTTTAAGCATTGATCGCCTGCACTATGGCCAAATTTATCATTGAGTTCTTTAAAGTTGTCGATATCAAAAAAGAACAATGTCGCTCCTGTTACTTTAGCTTTGTCGAGCACCTGACGTAGGATCCGTCGATTACCCAGGCCGGTCAGTTCGTCCAGATCAACAAGCTCTTGCAATTCATCTTTAACTTTAATTAAGTTTTCGCAAGTTATGGTGAGCTCTTTTTGTATTGTTTGATAAAGCGTTAATACACAGCCGAGAGCTATCCACCATTCCGCCGCACTATCGAAGGATGAGTGTGCAGACAAGAATAAACTCACGGTACTGTCGTACAATTGAGGGTTTAGAATTGATGCGGTAAAGCTTAGGCTCTCAAGAAAAGCCAATGTAGCGCGTGCCGCAAGTCCAACGGCCAACCAGATCAAAATACTTTGGTTCGACCGCATTGCCATGACTGCACCAGTTGTTAGCGTTATACAAATAACACCGCTTTGAAACGCACCCAACCAGGATATTGAAGGAATAATAATCATCGCTAACAGAGCTATAACACCGCTGATAATGACTAAATTGTAATACTTTAAAGCAGAGTAAGAGCGGCCTAGAAAGCGTTGCAAACCTTTTAACAACAACAGTAAAAACAGCGTTTTAGAAAAAACATAACTACCAGCCGACAGTTTAAACATCAACGTCGAAGTTGGTGTCGTAAGCCAATAAATGACAGTTATCAGAAGACAAGTTAGATTAGCAAGCCACGCTAAAACCCAGGGTTTAAATTCTGTACGTTTGGTCGACAGCGACAAAACCAGAAAAAATAATGCGATCATCACCAGAGAGGTGATTTGCAGCAGAGTGCTCCAGCGCCAGAGTAAAAGCTGTTCCACGTCGACTGCTTAGAGGCTCGGGTGTGTCGATAAAGTTGGCGAATAACTCATAGGTCAGTGTACAAAGTATCTCTTAAATGAATACTTGTTCCAGTATAGAGAAACTGGGCCGAAGCGCAAATAAAACTGATGTTATTTTACATCCGTTAGAACCATATGGTCTGACTGTAATCAGCCGCAAGCTGTTAGGATTTCCAACGTTTTAACTCGGCACGAGCCGCCTTTCCGTGTGCCGTTTCACCATAATAGTTGGCCAGATAATTGAGCTCTCTGGAAGCGGTACGCACCTTATTGCGTCGAGCCAGAGCAATACCCCACTCAAATAATAGTTTGGGAAGCTTTTCGTTTTCAGCAAAAACTTTCTTCGCCTGTGTGATATAAGGCTCACTGGCCTGCACGCGATCATTGCGTAACCACCGGTGTATTAACCCAAAAAATGCATCAATGGTTAAGTCGGAAATTTCTATATGGTGAGGTAAAGACTCATTAGCGACGGTGAGAACAAATGCATCGGCCGCTTCTCTCTGTAAGTCATAGGAAAAAATACGATTGACGGTATTTTTGTAACTTGGCTGTTTTGGATTGACCTTGTCGAGATTGTACAAGCTTTTAAGCGCCTCAATATGCCATGGTGCCTGTTTAAGCGTTGCATCGAGTGCCCAGCGTGCTTCATCCAGCTCGAGTTTACGAATATGCTCCAAAGCTTTGCGGTAGAGCTTTTGCTCTTCACTAACTTCTGCTTGCGTTAAGTCGGTTGTGGTTAGTCGTTGTGTAGGGCGCAAAATAAAGCCTAGCAATCCGCCACAGACCAGTCCACCAAAGTGTGCCAGGTAAGCGACGTTGCTTTCTGTTTCAGTTATTTGCGACAGCAGCTCTTTGATGATCCAAAATGCTAATACAAAAAAAGCCGGCCATTTGTATTGGTTAAAATAAAAGCCAAACCAGGCAAAGAAACGAATTTTTTGCAGTCCATAATAGGCGGCGTAGGCTCCCATTAATCCTGAGATGGCTCCCGAAGCACCCACCAAGGGCATGTAAGGCTTTCCATCGAGAAAGTTAAAAACAATTGCACCAACCATTCCCGCACTAACATAGATCAGCAAATACTTAATGCTGCCAAACAGCCTCTCAACACCAATGCCAAATAAGAATAAAAAGACCATATTTCCTACTAGGTGGCCGATATCACCATGCAGGAACATATGAGTAAACACAGGCCAGTAGCGTAAATTATCTGGACGCGCGCCATAAGCATAGCTGGTAACTTTGCTTTTCTTACTTTCCAGTTCTACGGCGAGCCAGCGCCATTGTTGAGCCTCGTCAGTATCATTGGTGTCGAGTTTTCGCACCAGAAAGTGGCGAAACTCTTGATCAAACACCATGAAGTAAATGCGAGAGGGCCCCTCGGTATAAACACTGGAAACACCACGATAGTGTTTTTGTCCGGCAGGAGTTTTTAGATACTGTTCGAACATGGGAAGTTCAACATTAAACAATCCTGAGCGTTCGTAATAATCCATGACCTTTTGCTCTTCATCGAGATCATCAAGTTGCAAGGTGAAAAAGCAAAGCAGGTTAGCGAGAATAAGCGCAAGCGTTACAAAAGGGAGTTTTCGTTTATCGAATCCAACTTCGGTAGGAAAAATTAACAGCATAAAATCCGACTTTTAGCAGTAATAAAAAGGGCATCGAAAGATGCCCTATTGTAGCTAGTTAATGTGAAAGCACAATGATTTCGGCTAAGGGATGGTGCCGTTAACAATGGGCTCAAATGCGGTAAGCGAGTCAATCATGGTGTTATTACCCAACCCGTGATTTGGGAAAACGTTTGCAAATTGATTTTGCTCACCGTGCAACGCCATGTAGTTAAGAATAACGGTCTCGACTAACAAGTTAACGTTATTCGCAGCAGGCGTTGCGGAAGTTTCCACCGATGCATCCGGTCGCATAAAGCCCAGTTGTTGATGAACAGCTTGTGCCTCTGCTGTTCCACCAATCAGTGTCGGACGGCTACCCGGGTTGTAAACCAAGAAGAATGAAGCTGCGGTTGAGGAGTTATCACCGGTCCACTGTCCTTTTCCTCGTCCATTCTCGGAGTTATCCAGCATACCGTTACTGGCAACCGAACCGTCACTGAAGACATACATCATCAGCGGCATGTTCATTCGAGCAGCGTACTCTAAACAGGCTCCCATACAACGGCCTGCACGAAGGTCTCGGATTTCACCAGTGGCACGTTCGCCAGTATGGTAATCGTACCCGCCCATGGTGATGGTACCTGCACCAGCGTAACCGTTAATCACCATTTTCATAATCGACGCGGTTTTCTGGAACTCTCGATCACCATCAAACTCGGCTTGGGAGAATATACCGCCAGGTCCCACAATGTCCGGATCCTGAGCTGGATCCAATGCTGTGGGATCGCCAAATCGGTCAGCTAAGTCGGCGCTTTTAACATAAGTACAGGTCGCCGAGTCTTCAATGTCTTGTTGACGGGCAACTTGTGAATCCACCTGTTGCATCTTCAAAGTTGAAATGCGTTGGATAGATTCCATTACCTTTACTGCATCGTCTTTATCCAGTACGTTCAGCAGATCTCCAACATCCACCAAGCCGGTTACATCAGAAGGGCGGTCTACCTTGGTTGGCAGAGCGGTTGGCATAATCATATTAGCTGGAGCCATAGAGTTACCGCCAGACTCTGAGCTACGCGAACCAATTAAATCAAGCAGTGAGCCACCAGCACCGGCTTTGAAGACCCCATACATGGGATTGTGTGGGTTATTACCCGTGTCATTATCCGAACGAGCTGGTATGACCGCTCCGTTAATGTTGGCACGGTTACCCAACGATACCTTCTCCAGAATACCGCGTAGGAAAGCACTGTCACTGTGGAAGGCTAAACCCAGTTCGGTATTAAAGTAGGGGAGTTGAGTGGTTGGGTCATTCAAGTTAGGAGTCATATCGCCTGGTAGGCCCAGTTTGCTATAGCCTTCAGTGGTTAAAAAATCGAACTGACCACCGCGACCACCAACCAATACATTGGAGCCTGAAATATTTACCCCTCCGGCAAGGTCGAAGCAAATAAAGGGAATTTTGCCGTTACCCTGAGAGCGTAAACCACACAAGTTGTCGCGTAAGTCGGCCACATCGGGGGAAAGTGCAGCGTATAAGGGATTCGACAGTACACTCAAAATGGAAGCGCCAACTACAGTGCCGGTTCCAGCAAGCAGTCCCTGAGCTATCATATCGCGCCGAGTGACGGGTCGTTTATGCGCCGCGTGTAACAGAGGCGCGTCGGGATGTAGTGGTGTTTTGTTTCGTTTCATAAGTTTTATCCTCGCCTCTTATTGCACCAGCATTAAAGCGCTGCCCGTGGCTGCTGCACAAACCGCTTTTGCTACTTTGACTGTACGCCCAGCTTCACAACTGCCGCCACATGTGATTAAGTTATCAATGAGTGAGTTCAGCTCTGCTTTAACATCCGTTGATGCTGGCTGAGTGGTTAATCCTGTACCCATTACTCGAACCAGTAAAGGATCGATCAATGCGTCGCGACCGTTGGGGTCGAACGAAGTGGTGACCGAACCTGAAAAGTTAAAGTTCGGGAAAGTGCTCGCCCGTAAATTGGTATCGTCCATTAGCGCTGAACAATATTGAATAGCCAGCTGAGTCACACCCATTTGATGAGAAGACAGGAAGCTTTCAATATCTTCTTTGGTGGGTAGCTGCTGCTTCACCGTTTGGTAAATGGTTTGTACTCCTGAGTTGTTCATGCTGACCCCGGTCATTTGCGACAGAGTAGCGTAAATTTCTTCAAAGGTACGCACCCCAATACGAGGAGCAACCGGGTTAGCATCTGGAGGAGTTGGCAATGGCTGTGGATCCGCCTCTATTCGCACGTTTTCACGATCTGCCAGCCGTTCAAATGTCAGGAAAAACTCATCTTGTGACGGACCTTTTTCCAGAGCGATAACGGTTCCGATATTAGATACTACCTGACGATTGTTCTCATCCATACTGGCACCATCGAGCGTAATATTAACATTACGATAGGCCTGACCGACTTCAGTTTCTTTACCATTAATCCCAATACTCATGCCTTGAAGAGGAATACTGCTTGGCTGGTAATTACTGTCGAGACTGACAAAGAAAGGCGCATTGAACAGATAACCATAGCTGTCCCATTGCGCAGCTTCGAACACAATGTAGGCGTCATTTTCGCCGGGAGTCGTGTCATTAGGATTAATGACCGGAGTGATGTTGAATAACAGGTAAAAACGCTCGCCTACGCCGGCTTCAAAGTTTTGCGTAATGTTGTCTTGCGTTAACGCCCGATTGTGAATACTCAGGAACTTGATTACTCCGGCCCAGTTAAAGTCGTTGTTAGTTTCCGCACCTAAAACTAAGGCATAAGTATCGTCCCAGTCGGTTAGCGTTCCCGCTGCGACCGGATCGCTATCTCCCGTGAATTCGCCATTAACGTATATGCGACGCCCATTCACCGGATCGTAAGTTACTACAACATGCTGCAGTGTGGCTTGCAGGCGCTCATCAGCATCGGCCGTGGATAATGCCGGCATACCGTCACCATCGGTAGTGGAGCTACGGTTCAGGAAGTTGTAGTTATATAGGGTTTGCCCTAGTGTGAAGTTTCGGGTCATTGGACCGCCTGAGTAGGTGACGATACGAGCTGGGCCTTCTTGTGTCACGTTTGCCGGTGCAACCCAAGCCTCGATAGAGTATTCGTTGGTTTGCTTGATCAGATCATGCAGCTTTTTACTGTTGGTGGTACTGCCACGAGCGGTGCCGCCGTTAAGGTTAATACCCCAACCGCCGACCCACTCGACGCCGCCATTTAGTGTTAAATTAAGCGCTGGATCAACACCGCTGGTATCGTAAGCGGTAGCACCAGACCCTGTTTTAAATTGCCACGTAGCAATGGCATTGGCTTCGAATCGTCCGCCAGAGCTTGCAGGAATACCATCGAGCAGAGTAATCGCCTTGCTAAAAACGGCATTGGGGTCAATTTCACTGACCTGAATTTGATCACTGAATGCTTGAATGGCCGCTTCCATTTCATCAGCGTTTGCAGCACAGTCATCCCAGCAGTTATGAAACTCATTACGTAACCGAACCACGAATCGGGAATCTGCCGGAGTATCCAGATTGATACGGCCTCTCGCCGCTGCGTAGGCTACATTGATGTCGGAGCTAGCAAAGTAGGGTGATATCGCCGGTGATGCTGACTCTGAGTGACAGCCTGAGCAGTACTGACTCAACAGAGGGTAAACCGTTGATTGGAATAGGCCTGGATCATCAGGGAATGATTTAGTTGAACCAGGATCCGCTTGGTTGGGAGGATCGGTTAGCGCTATTTCAGTGGTTGCGCTGGCTACAGCACCTGCCCAGTTAGCAATGTAAGAGGTCATGGTGTCAGCACAGGCCTGATTACTGGCTTCCCAGCAGTTATGACCCCCTGCGACTTTTTCTACAATTCTTGAATCAACCGGCGAGCTCAAATCAACCACAGTATTTGCGGCTTCATAGGCCAGATTGACATCGTCTTCACGAGCAAACATGGGGGCCTGTCCACCGGTTTCGCTATGACAGTCGCCACATTTATCGAGCACATTGACCCAAAAGTAAGTTTGGAATCGTTGCACATCATCGGTGGCTGGAGGTGGGCCGGAGTAATTGTTTCCGCCATTTCCGTTGCCGGGATCAACAATGTTGGGCTGAGTTTCTGGTCCGCCACCGGTACAACCCGATAACAGAGCGATTGGAAATAAAATTGCCGTAGCTGCTTTAACCAGTCCGGCAATAGAGTTTGGTTGTGTGTGCTTATTCATTATCATCTCCACGTTCTCTAATTGCCGATCAATTACCCATACAGTAAACGGCAGATTCTCCGAATACCTGTTTTAAGTTGTAATTGCTGGTTTTGAAGTTAGTAACCATAGTTGCAATTTGGTTGCGGTCAGCGGTATCTCCGGGAGGACGCAAGCAAACGGCTTTAAAGACTTTTTTAACCTGGCACTGTGCGAAGCGTTCCGTATAGGCGATTTCCTGCCCGAGCGATTTTGCTCCGTTACCTGAGCCGGGTAGATTTTCATCCCAGCCCAATATGGCATTCTGGCCTTTCCTCCAGTAGTTATCCCATCGATCATCGGGAGTAACAAATCCAAACTTAAAGTTGTTGGCATTGATATGGTATTTAGCCTGAACACGAGTACCGGTTAGCGGGTCAACAGCACCTACATCGTTAAATAGCAGTACACCATTTTCTGCTTCGGGGTCGTTTTCAAAATCGTATTGGTATTCGTAGTAAGCGAAGGCCTGGGCCATTGGATCCATGCCAGCATGGCAGCCGACGCAGTTGTTCAGGAAAATTCGGCTATCGCCACCGGGACTGCGCGTAACATCTTGGCGAATACGATCAGGACTGCGAGAGTTATCTTTTAGCTGTTCCAGGTCGTCACACATATGGTTCATCATGGTAAAACGGAACATGGCGCGGTTGGTCCCGCCAGAGAAAAAGGCTTTGGCCGCGGCGCGCGTGGTCATAACGCCGGCTGTAGCATTTGAGGGCAGGCCAGAAACCTCAGACTGTGCGCGTTGAATCAATCGGTCTTTAAGGCTGACGTTATTGTTTTCCAGAAACTCGTAGTGATCGTTATTCGCGAGAGAGTAGGCCGGAGCTCCCACTGAGTTTTCTGCAACATAGATGATGTCATCGAACAAAATGCGTCGAAAGTCGAGCTCATCGCGAACCACTCCTATAACGGTAGCAGTATAATCGTTAAGCGGTGCAAAAACCGTTTGCGGTTCATTCGTCCATGGGGTGATAAAGTTTTTTAACGTTACGTTATAAAAGGCAACATTGTCCATCGCAATTTCTGCTGCAGCCAGAGGGTCTCCCGATTGAATGGCTGACTCCATTGCGGTGAGCACAGACTCGCTAGGATGAGTACCTGCTAAACGGTCATGGATTACTTTGGCTTGTTCGCGCGCACCGGACCAGGCGGTTAAACTGAGCAACAAAGCTGCAGTAGCAATCAGTCCGCGACCCAAGCCGGGGAACTGCGATGATTTGCGATATCGTACGGTATCGCGTCTAGATACTCTCATAGCCAGCCTCTTATATCTATTCAGTAGTTTATTCTTTGTTCTTCTTATAGTTGTTGAATTGATTGTAGTGATTAATCTGCGTTCGTTTCGTGAATTCCACCACAGAATAATCATTCACTTACGTCATAATAGGTAGGTAATGGGCTAAACTGCTTAAAATCGTCGATAAACGTAGTGTAATCCAAATAGAGTTTTGCAGTTGTTAGTAAAACTGAGTATTGATAGTTGAGATGATACGGTCGATAACTTAGGTAAGTGGTTATATGAAACGGGCTTTTAGATCGATCATAAGCGAAAACAATTAAAAAGATCACGTTTCATGGCAGTGATCTGTTTAGCCTTTAATAACAGGTCGAATGGGTCGGTAAACGAGTAGGCATTTATATATGCGAAAATTAGCAAGTAATGTGAAGTATGGACTGTGTCTTACTGTATTTTTCGGATTTTTGATAAGTTGCACCAGTGATAATCCTATCGCTGACAGCTCTCAAAGTCCTGATCCAACCGTATCTGATTTTCCTATCGCCTTTGTTAAGCGTCCTATTCCAGTAGATGAAAATGACAATTTTGTTCCTGAAAATATTAATGAGCCTGATGCTTTCAATCCGGGAGCGGTTCTTTACATCAAAGATCGTGCTCTGCCGAGTGCGCCTGAGCGCGACATTACCACTCAGGTTTTTATTGATCCCAATGACCCCGATACTGTCCCTTTATACGATGTAAAAGATCTATCCATTTCGCCCGACGGTCTTAAAATGATTTTTGCCATGCGCGCGCCAGAAATTCCAAACGCGGATGATGACGATCAACCAAAATGGAATATTTGGGAATATGATTTGGAAACCGACTCGCTACGTCGTGTGATCAGTTCCGATATAGTGGCTGAAGACGGGCACGATGTTATGCCGAGTTATTTAGCCGATGGAAGAATCGTATTTTCTTCAACTCGACAACGACAATCAAAGGCTATTTTACTCGATGAAGGTAAACCTCAATACGAGGGACAAGAAGAAAGTTTAAACGCTGATGCCTTTGTGTTGCATGTCATGAACGACGATGGCAGTGATATTCAGCAAATTACTTTTAACCAAAGCCACGACTTTTATCCTACATTATTGCGTGACGGTCGCATTGCCTTTTTGCGATGGGATAATATGGGCAACGCCAATTCGCAATCGCTCTATACCATTCATCCTGACGGAACAAACCTGCAGCGACTTTATGGCTATCATAGTCAAAATACTGGAAATAACGGTGCACGTGCTGTTTTCGCTAAGCCACTGCCGATGCCCGATGACAGTTTATTGGTTTTGAGTAAGCCTCAACAAAGCATGACTTACGGTGGCGATCCCTTGGTAATCGATACCGAAAATTTTATCGAAGCGGATCAAATGGTCGATGGTTCAGCAGGAACAGGACAGGTTTCAATTGCTGCCAACGTTATTAATACCGATAACACGCCTTCACCCGGTGGTTTATTCCATAGCGTTTCGCCACTGTGGGACAACACCGAAGATAGAATATTAATCAGTTGGTCACCTTGCTTACTGCGCGAAGTAGATAGCGCTACGGGAGAAGAAACACAGCATCCTTGTACCGAAGAAAATTTGGTAAGGTACGCCAACAATGAGCTTCTGGTTTCATCTCCCTCATACGGTATCTGGATGTGGCAACGTGGCACCAGTACCCAGACACCAATTGTGATTGCCGAGCAAGGATTTTGGTTAACCGAGCCCGTGATTTTTCAAGAGCGTTTGCAAGGTGTAACCTACATTCCCGACGCAATACCGGGTGTCGATGTGGATCAGGATCTGGTTAGCGAAAACGTTGGTGTGCTGCATATTCGTAGTGTGTACGATCTGGATGGAACCGATTCAACGCCAAC
>JBFHVL010000049.1:0-18949 GCA_041589565.1 Kangiellaceae bacterium
AATTGCAAAGTGAGTTAGATTTTCATTCCGTCAACATTAAAAGTTCTTCATCCAGGTGGTTGTTAGTTACAGCGGCGGGCAATCGTGATGACACACAAAAACTTAGAGAGTTGGGTTTTAAAGGATACTTAGCAATGCCTTTTACTGCTTCCCAGTTAAGGTTGTTGGTTCAATTGTTAATGGTTGAAGGGGTTCCAGAAAATAACTACTGGTTTATCACCAAGCACTGGGTTAAGGAGCATCAGCGTCAAATATCTGAATCGACAGAATCGAGTAACGAGAAGTCGTCTACAGAGACAGATAGCGCTTCGTCGGAGTTAACTCAGCTAAAAGAGCTTGAGCTTAATGGTAAACGGTTGTTATTGGTCGAAGACAATAAAGTGAATCAAATGGTAATCGGAGAATATATTAAACGGACGGGAGCTGAATGCGAAATCGCTAATAATGGTATCGAAGCGTTGGAAAAGGTAAGGCAGAACCATTACGACCTGGTGCTCATGGATATGCAAATGCCAGAAATGGATGGCATTGAAGCGACCAAAATTTTGCGCAAGGATTACAGTGATAGTGAGCTTCCCATTGTTGCGTTAACTGCTAATGTTTTGGAGGAAGATAGAAATCTATGTAAAAGCATTGGTATGAATGATCATTTATCGAAGCCTATAGTAATCAAAGAAATGATCCGTGTTTTTCAGCAGTTTGTAAAAGCTGCATAGATTATCTATCCGAGTTTTAAATTAGACTCTGTTGATAAAGAGTATGTATCAGGCTGACAATAAATAATGCAGAGGCAAGAAAATGCCATAACCAATGTTTAAGCCAGATTAACGCAGTTAAAATAACACTCATAACAACAGGGGAGATAAAGCTTTGCCAAGTTGCATCGTCTACCATTAGGAACAGCACTGTTGGAATTAATAGAAGGTAAAGTGTAAGACAGCCATAAAACGGCTTTTTATGTTGATTAAAGTATTCCCAAAGGTTGAGTTGACGATTTATCTGATGTGGTAACGAAAGGGCTATAGTTAGAAATAAAGTTAAAGGTAACAAGCTCAGTAATAAAAGATCACCTGCGCTTTTTAACATGATAGATTGATTAATATGAAAAAATCCCCACCAACCGTTAATAATGAGTAAAAAGGAAACCACCGACCAGCTCAAGGGAACAATATGCAGTTTGACTTTGTCTCTTTCAATAATCAGGCGATGGAAACTACTCAGAAGATCGGCAGCACTTAAGCCATAAATAATACCGACAAACGGAATAAGGTATTCAAACTGTTCCATAAATAATCATACTTTCTTGTTATTAAATATACCTTGGTATTGGCAGTGGCGATTTAATTTGCCTTTTGCTACCGCAGCATTATTGGGTAGCAAAAGGCAATATCGAAGCATCGACCACACGTTAGCTTTATTTGCTAAAGTAGTCTCGGGTACCGTGAGCCTCGACTGCTTCATCAATACGGCGCATAGCCAAAGTATAGGCTGCATTTCGTAGACTCATTTTTTCATTCTCACTAATTGCCCAAACATCATTGAAAGAGCTTTGCATGATATTGGTTAGCTTTTCATGAACTTCTTCGAGCGACCAGGAAAAACCTTGACGGTTTTGCGCCCACTCGAAATAACTAACCGTCACACCACCGGCATTAGCCAGTACATCGGGAATCACGATAATTCCCTTGTCATCGATGATCTGATCAGCATCCGATTCAATCGGGCCGTTGGCAACTTCGACGATGTATTTGGCTTTAATGTTTGCTGCATTTTTCTCAGTTATAACGCCTTCAAGCGCAGCCGGTATTAAAATATCCACGTCCAGCTCAAGCAGCTCTTCATTGGTTATGGATTCATGTTCAACCAATTCGCAGACTGAATGTTCGCAGTAGACGGCTCTAACTCGTTTGGTTTCGCGTTTTTCTTTATAAATACTTTCGACATCGAAGCCATTCTTAGAGTAGATGCCACCCTGTGAGTCGCTTATGGCGACTATTTTGAAGCCAGCTTCCTGTAACAATCGTACGGCATGGTAGCCTCCGTTTCCAAAGCCTTGCACCGCTACTGTGGTTTCTTCGGGTTTTAAGTTTTGCTTTTTCGCTAGCTCTAATGCGCATAAGTAAGCGCCGCGACCAGTTGCATCATCACGACCAAGACTACCACCCAATCGAACGGGTTTGCCGGTTATCACTCCGGGAGCCTTTACGCGACGAATGGCTTCAAACTCATCGGCCATCCAGCCCATAATACGAGCGTTGGTATAAACATCAGGTGCAGGAATATCAACCTGTGGGCCAATAAAATCAGCCATAGCTCTTACATAAGCACGAGACAGTCGCTCAAGTTCCATGGGTGAAAGCGTTTTAGGATCAACGATAATTCCTCCTTTGCCGCCGCCATAGGGTAGCCCAACCACGGCACACTTAATGGTCATCCATAGTGCTAGCGCCTGGACTTCTTCAATAGATACTTGCGGGTGGTAGCGAATACCGCCTTTAGTCGGGCCTAATACATTATTGTATTGACAGCGATATCCCGTGAAATAGCGGGTAGAGCCATCGTCCATCCGAACAGGGAGAGAAGCACTTAATGTTGCTCGCGGGTACATTAAGCTATCTATGACTTCGGCAGATACTCCTGCCAATTCGCCGATCGATTTAACACGTTGTAGTGCATCTTCAAAAACATTTTGACTCACAATGACATCCTTACGGTGAGAAATAAAACGTCATTCTGCGATATTCAATTGTGATTACAAGGTGCGCTGCAACATAGATTGCATAAATTGACTATCAACGGATTGAGATTCCATAACAAACATCTCAACTTTTTGTGATTATTACCAGATGGATTGTGACCAATTAACCAATTAATCTGTCATGAAGTCTTCATAATCGTGTGAGTGCTTTCGAGCACGTTCCCACCATTTATTACAAGAATCATTGAAAGTTAGTCGTCTTCAATACAATAAAAATATTCAGGAGACTATCCATGAACAAAATCAAAGTTGGTGTTGCTTCAGCAATGTTTATGCTGAGCGCACTAAACCCGGCAACTGTTACTGCGGCAGATGTGTTTACGCCGATTAACACCAGTAAATCAAATACCAGCCAAATCTATAAGCTGCAAGCGAACGAATCGATTGTTGGCCAATACAAATTAAATACGCAAGTAATTAGTAAAGATTCGGCACAATTAGATTTTAATCTACTGCCTAATTTATCGGTGCAAGCTAAAAAGGTAAGTGCCGAATTTAATAATCAGGGCAGTTTGGTTTGGAAAGGAAAACTGGCAAACAGTAAAAAGACAGACGATTCGACCCTGACGGATAACAGCGTAATTTTTGTTAAACGTGACACCGGCATTACCGGAACATTACGTGTCGATGGTCGATTATTTAAAATTCGACCTCTGGGCCATGGACAGCATGTAGTATTGGAAGTCAATGAAGCGAAAATGCCTGAGGACCACCCACCCGGTGAAATGAGTATTTTGGAACAAAAAGCGCAACACAATTTCGACCAACTCTATTCTCAATCGTCTGCACCGACAACATCTGCAACGGCTGAAATCAAAATTTTGGTAGCTTACACCGCTGCGGCAAAAAATGCCGTATCGGATATTCAGGGTTTAATTGAGTTAGCCGTTGCTGAAACCAATACGGGTTACAGTAATAGCGGCGTGAATGCCACAATGACATTGGCGCACACCTATCAGGTTAATTACACCGAAAGTAACTTCAGTACCGACTTAAGCTATTTTCGTAATAATAACGATGGAGTGATGGACGAAGTGCATGGCAAACGCGATCAGTATGGTGCTGACGTTGCAATGATCATGACCAACGTTAATGATTACTGCGGTTTGGCTTCTGCGATTGGTGCCAACTCTGCAACAGCATTTGCAGCGGTTTATCATGGCTGCGCGACGGGTTACTACTCCTTCGGTCATGAAGTAGGTCATTTGCAAGCCGCGCGGCACGATCCGAATAATGATCCCACTACAACACCTTATGCCTTTGGTCATGGTTATCAATATGCCGCCGGCGGCTGGCGGACCATTATGGCTTATAATTGCTCTGGTGGTTGTACTCGTATTAACTGGTGGTCGAACCCGAATAAAACACGAGGCGGCGTTCCAATGGGAACCAGCAGTCAAAGTGACAATGCTCGCGTTTTAAATATCACTTCGCCCATTATGGCTGACTTTAAAGGCGGCTCTACACCTCCTCCCGGTGATGGTGAACTAACCAATGGCCAGGCAGAAACCAATCTGTCCGGTAGCCAAGGTAGTCAACAGTTTTTCTATTTAGATGTTCCTTCCAGTGCGAACTCATTAAGTTTTCAAATGAGCGGTGGTTCAGGCGATGCTGACATGTACGTGAAGTTTGGATCACAACCGACGACATCAAGCTATGACTGCCGTCCGTATCTGAATGGTAATAACGAAACCTGTAACATTAGTAATGTTCAGTCTGGCCGCTACTATGTCATGCTACGAGGCTACTCCAGCTTTTCAGGTGTCAGTCTGGTTGGAAATTTTAGTGAAGGCAGCAGTGGTGGCACTTTCAGTAAGTCAAATCTATCCGACTCGCGTGGTAATTGGAAGCATTACTCAGTGACCATTCCTTCTGGGATGTCGAGTTTCGATATTAATATGTCGGGTGGGTCTGGTGATGCTGATCTGTACGTTCGTCGTGGCTCACAACCAACCACATCGCGATACGACTGTCGGCCATATCGAAATGGAAATAGTGAGAGCTGTTCGTTCAATAATCCTGCATCAGGTACCTGGTATATTAGCGTACGCGCTTACTCTAATTATTCTGGTGTAAATATTAATGCCGAATGGAATTAGTCGTTAATTAGACTCATATCGCGTTAAAGCCCCTGCGGGAAATGGCAGGGGCTTTTTATTACGCTGTAGATTGAGCTTTGAGATTTAAAAAGCTAGTATCCAAGGGTAATATCTTAATAATAAAGGTAATAAAATGGCTGCAAATAAATGTCCAAAGTGCGCGGGTGATATGAGCAATGGTTTTATTGTTGACTCAACTTATGGAGCTAATAAGGTATCAACGTGGCACGAAGGAGAGCCTGAACGTTCTTTTTTTCTAAATACCAAAACACATAAATCTAAAATGCTGAAGGTGAAAACATTTCGATGCGTCGAATGTGGATTTCTTGAATCTTATGCTTAAATCCAAAGCGTGAACAAGGAGTGAGTTGTTCGTTAACGCTGCTTTAATTTAACTTTTGCTGTAGGAGTTAACTCCCCAAACCATGCAAAAATATAAAGAACAAACATTTTTTCTTATAGCGCAGAGTGTGGGTGTCGCGTAGCCCAATATGTTCAAACTTGAAGAATAACCTGAGTCTCTCTTCGAGTAATGAATAATCGATATTTGTAACAACTTTGGATTTTATCCGTCAAAGCAGTATGACGATTAAAAAGGAGTTTTTTATGGCTACAAATCGAATTAATACTGTGTTCTTATCAATACTTAGCCTTGTAATTGCTCTAACAGCACTCGGCTATAATACCTGGCGCAATGAGGTTACCGAACAAAATCGTAATATACGAGCAGCAGGATTTGAAATGCTGCGCGAAGTCGCTCATCTGCAACTGTTAGTGGATAATATTCATTATGCTGAGAGCTCACCGCGCGATCCCATAGAAGGTTGGGCCAGAGCTAACCTGTTGGTATCGCTTGGTCATGTCATGCCCGATTCGGTGGCAGAGCAAGCTAAACGTGTAAAGCAGGTTTGGCAAAAGAATTGGAGTGAGTTAGATCGTGACCAGGCGGCAAATCGAAATATTACTGAAGCGAATCGGCAGTTGGAACAGGCTATAATAGTGGCTCTTAAACAACTCGACTGATAGCCGCTTTTCGAACGGCTGGTTTTTCTATTGCAAAACTTTGAAATGAGAAAAAGAGCTTATTGCACTCACTGTGAATATCCGTTAGTTACTTGCGTTTGTTCTGCTATTGAATTAATGCCGGTTTCATCGCGTATTATTATTTTGCAACATCCCAGCGAAGTGGGGCATGCTAAAGGCACTGTTCGTTTAATTAGGCTGGTTATTCCAACAGTTGAAGTCTTTGTGGGTGAGTCCTCCCAGGATTTTACCGAATGTCGAGAGTCGATTACGTCCTCAGAGGGTAATGTTTATCTGCTCTATCCTGAAAACTCTGAAGAGTCAGAGCTCACACTAACGCAAGGTTGCAACCAATCACGTTCAACGTCTGAGCTAAGTGAATTGCAAGCAACTTTAGTTCTAATTGATGGAACCTGGCGAAAAGCGAAAAAAATATTGGCGTTAAATGAATGGCTTCACGACATGCCAAAATTGACCATTAAGCCTCAGCAAACTTCGCAATATTATATTCGTAGCTCAAACATCGAAAACGGCCTCTCGACCATAGAAGCTCTAGCGATAGCGTTGCAACAGATCGAAATCACAGATACGTCACCATTGCTAAAGGCATTTAAATTTATGCAATACCAACAGTCGAAGCTGCGGCCTTGACTCTCAAAACCACCGTCTTTGTTATTTATAGCAAAAGTCAATAAATGCCCGGGTTAGTTCATCTATTAAAGCGAATGGAGTGTTCGCTTTAAACCACTGTCTTAAAGCTAAGCCGACTCCTATAGTTTAAGGGTTAATAAACCAACGTAAGGAGTTGGACATGGAACACAATAGCCAGTGCCCTTTCATGCATGGCGGCAATACGCGGGCCGGTGGACGAGGTACTCAAAATAAAGACTGGTGGCCAAATCAGTTGAATTTAAAAATGCTGCACCAGAATGATCGAAAGTCGAATCCAGAAGATCCTGGGTTTAATTATGCCGCAGCGTTTAATGCGTTAAATTTATCTCAGCTTAAGCAAGATATCGAAAAAGTCTTGACCGATTCACAAAGCTGGTGGCCTGCTGATTATGGCCATTACGGGCCTTTAATGATTCGTATGTCATGGCATGCGGCAGGGACGTATCGCACCGGAGACGGACGCGGAGGCGCATCTAACGGCAATCAACGGTTTGCCCCCTTAAACAGTTGGCCGGATAACGCCAATCTGGATAAAGCTCGGCGATTACTGTGGCCAATAAAAAAGAAATACGGCAAGGCGTTATCATGGGCCGATTTGTTTGTACTTGCCGGTAATGTTGCTCTGGAGTCTATGGGACTTAAAACCTTTGGGTTTGGTGGCGGACGAAAGGATATTTACGAGCCAGAGGAAGATATTTACTGGGGAAGTGAGAACGAATGGCTTGGTGACAAGCGATATTCGGGTGAGCGTGAACTGGAAGCGCCGCTTGCGGCAGTACAGATGGGATTAATTTATGTTAATCCAGAAGGGCCCAATGGTAATCCTGATCCTCTGGCATCGGCCAAAGACATTCGTGAAACTTTCGCGCGTATGGCTATGGACGATTATGAAACCGTTGCTTTAACCGCGGGTGGCCATACTTTTGGAAAATGTCATGGAGCCGGTGATGCTGGCAAAGTGGGGCCTGAACCCGAAGCTGCTTCCATAGACGCTATGGGGTTCGGTTGGCATAGTACTCATGGTAAAGGTTATGGCCGAGATACTATTACCAGCGGTATCGAAGGTTCCTGGACACCCAATCCAACTCGTTGGGATAACGACTATTTCGAAGTATTGTTAGGCTACGACTGGGAGCTCAGCAAAAGCCCTGCAGGAGCACATCAATGGGTGCCTAAAAATCTAAAGCCAGAGCATCAGGCTCCGGATGCCGAGGATGCTTCGAAAAAAGTTGGCATTATGATGACTACGGCTGATATGGCACTGCGCGAAGATCCAGCCTATCGCAAAATCGCCGAACACTTTCATCAACATCCCGAGGAATTTGCCGATGCCTTTGCACGAGCCTGGTTCAAGTTAACTCATCGGGATATGGGGCCCAAAGTCCGCTATCTGGGGAGTGACGTACCCGCCGAAGATTTAATCTGGCAGGACCCATTACCCGCGCGTGATTTTGATCTGATCGACGATTCTGATATTGCAGAGTTAAAAAGCAAGATTTTAACATCGGGATTATCGGTTTCGGACTTAGTTTATGTGGCCTGGTCATCGGCGGCGACGTTTCGTGGTTCCGACTGCCGAGGTGGAGCCAATGGCGCGCGTATTCGTCTGGCTCCGCAAAACAGCTGGGAAGTGAATCAACCCGAACGATTGAATAAAGTATTAGCGCAACTCATGGAAATACAGCAAGCCTTCAATAGTTCGCAACAAGATAACAAGGCAGTTTCTTTGGCCGATCTGATCGTGCTGGGTGGTACTGCTGCAGTGGAGCAGGCAGCGAAGGAAGCGGGCGTGTCAGTAAACGTCCCATTCATGCCAGGGCGTGTTGATGCGTCAGACGAGCAAACCGATGCCGAATCTTTTGAAGCACTGGAACCCTTTGCTGATGGGTTTCGAAACTATCAGAAGAAAAGCTGTCCGATAGCCGCGGAAGAATTGCTGATCGATAGGGCACAACTTCTGACACTGACCGCGCCAGAAATGACGGTGTTAGTGGGAGGGATGCGCGCTCTAGGGGCTAACTACAAGGAGTCGCAACTAGGAGTTTTTAGCGAAAGTCCAGGGCAACTTAACAACGACTTTTTTGTTAATTTGTTAGATATGGCGACCCAATGGAAGCCTAATGCTGACGACAAAGATGTGTTCGATGGTGTTGATCGAGCCAGCGGTAAAGTTAAGTGGCAAGCTTCGCGGGTCGATTTGATTTTTGGTTCAAATTCGCAGCTTCGTGCAATCGCCGAAGTGTATGCAGCAGATGATGCCAATGAGAAGTTCGTAAAGGATTTTGTTGCTGCATGGACTAAAGTAATGAACGCCGATCGTTTCGATTTAGCCTAGTTCGTTATTTTCTTTTCAATTCAACCAGAGTTAGTTAAAGCTAACTCTGGTTATTCATACAACAACTTCAGTTCTTCAAACGCCTGCTGAATAATATGAAACTTTTCAGGATCTCCGCCTTTATCGGGATGATGAGTTTGCGCCAGTTTTTGGTATTGTTTTTTAACAATGGTTAGCGTGAGCGGGCGCACGCCACTGAGTTCCAATATTTGAATAGCTTCTGACTTATTCTCCAGCGCCAAATAACGTTGCCAGAATTTTTTCTGCATATCGGCAATTTCAGCTTCCGACAAGTGCAGGTTGTTAATATCAAGATAAAACTCTACGAGCGGATCGGCCTGTTCTACATTTTTCCCACTCTGACTGCTTGGGATCAACTCGATGGATAAAGCGCTGACGGAAAGGTGAAAACCTTTACTTAAAAAGTGAGACTTAAGCTTGTAAAGGTGATGGAACAGCCAGAAGTGCTTTTGATATAACGCATTCGGATTAGGTAAGTTGGCGAAAAACTGAGGTAATTGCTGCTCGATTAAGTTCAGTAATTCGTATTCTGACAAGCTGCATGAAGGCGCTGTATCGTTATGGAGCAACGTTTTGCTCAGAAACTCTTCCAATAGTTTCATAAAATGCTTAGTGAGTTTCGTGACTGCTCAGTCGCACCACTTTGTCGCTGTTTTGAATAGAGCGAAAAATTCCGCGTACTGAAGGCACCGCCGTTAAATCAATTTCAATAGCATGAAACTCCAGTTTTGGATCTTGAATCAAGCTTTTCATTTTTACCGATTTAAATAAACTGATCAGCATAAACTTCACCAGCTTCTGATGTGACACTTCGGCAATCAGTTTTTCCTGCTCTTCTGGTGTAATGGTTCGTGTGTGTTTAAAACGTGGCATTAGTTTTGGTGCGAGACCAATTTCTATTTGTACTTCCTCTACCTCAAAGCCGGCTCGTTCAAAGACGGGAAACGCGGCAGTAACTTCGGTGATCACCGCTTTGAGCTTTTCCATACCCAAGTCGCCAAGCATTTTATTGGGCGTTTGAGTGGCGTCATCGGTGCGGTGGGTACTCGAACGAAAGGTATCGGACAATTTATTGAATAAGGACTTAAAAGGCACAGTGAAAACCTGACTATTTAAAAATAACAGTATTCTTGATTTGACCAACGATTACAAGCGGTGAGGTCGTAACTTGCGATACAGGTGTCACCGCTACCGGGGCAGTGATGAGTAGTGTCGACAGGTGATTTCGCACACTATGGTGATTATTTGAGTATGAGCACTACACGGTTAATTATCTAATCGTCTAACGGGTGAGTGCCCATACCGGTGCATTACAGCGATTTAAACTGAATCACCTGTGATTCCTGTTCTTCGATATCATCGGGATCAGGCGTCGGGGTCGGAAAGCTCTCTTGATCGAACATGGTATCGCCATCAACAAAAGGAGTGCCGATACGTGTAAATTCGGTGAAGTCGTACAGTTCTGTATCGAGTAAGTGGGATGACGCCACGTTGCGCAGTGCATTAAAAATGGATTCAATTCGGCCTGGAAACTTGCGATCCCAGTCTTTCAGCATTTCCTTGATAACTTTGCGTTGTAGGTTCTCCTGAGAGCCACACAGGTTACAAGGAATGATCGGAAACTCTTTCAATTTAGCGTATTTGGCGATGTCTTTTTCGCGGCAATAGGCTAATGGACGGATCACAATATGCTGGCCATCGTCGCTGAGCAGTTTGGCAGGCATGGATTTCATTTTGCCGCCAAAAAACATATTTAAAAACAAGGTTTCGATAATGTCTTCACGGTGATGGCCGAGAGCGATTTTGGTGATGCCGTTACTGGCTGCCCAGCTGTATATAATGCCGCGGCGTAGGCGGGAGCAGAGCGCGCAGGTGGTTTTACCTTCGGGCACTTTTTCTTTTACCACCGAGTAGGTGTCTTCTTCGATGATGTGGTAATCCACACCGAGTCCGCTTAGATAAGTTGGTAAGACTTCTTCAGGAAATCCCGGCTGTTTCTGATCAAGGTTAACCGCGATCAGCTCGAAGTTGATCGGTGCGTGTTTTTGCAGGTTCTGAAGGATGTCCAACAGCGTATAAGAGTCTTTGCCACCCGACAGGCAGACCATAATTTTGTCGCCGTCTTCGATCATATTGAAGTCGGCAATGGCCTGGCCCACATTGCGGCGTAATTTCTTTTGCAACTTATTAAGGTTGGTTTTGTCTTTCTTTGACTGCGACAGCATACTCGTGATGACTTTTTGAGCAATTTTGGGGCGGCAATTATATAGTAAATTGTCCAGTGTTTGTAATTTGAGCGTATACAGAATATAACTGATTGAATTAACTTAGGTTTTGGAGCCGAACTATGGATTTTTCCCGACGCTGGTGGGTATTGCTGGTCGCCGTTTTGTTATTACAGGGGTGCGGCCTGAAGTTTTGGTATAACCGGCTCGACTGGGTAGTACCCTGGTATGTGGACGATTATGTTGAATTGTCCGATGGTCAAGAAGAGCGCCTGGAACAGCTCATGCGTCTCAAAACCGAATGGCACAGGAGCGAAGAGCTGCCCAAGTACGTTGCCTGGCTGGAGCAATTGCGACAGGACATCGAGCAGGGTGATATCGATGCCATCTACGATGATCATCATCGTCAAATGGTTGGATTTTACTGGACCTTGGTAGAGCAGCTGACTGGCGAGTTTGCCGAGATGATGGTGGACCTGTCCGATGTGCAAGTCGAGCAGCTGATTGGGGCTTTGGAAAAACGGGATCAGGAGTCGCTTAAACGTCATCAAAGTCGAGACAAGGACGATCGGCTGGAAGGTCGAGAGGATGATATTAAAGATGGACTGGGCGAGTGGATTGGACGACTGTCCAAATCTCAAAAAAAACTTGCGGAACAATGGGCGAAAGAACTTCAACCAACCTTGGAGCTGCGGCTGGAGTATCGTAAGGTGTGGCGTCAGCAGTTGGTCACTTTATTGCAAAACCGGCAACAACCGGATGCACCTAAAGCCTTAAAAAATTTATTTGTAAATGCGACGGATCTGCAAAGTGAAGATTTAAAACAACGCTATGCCCATAATCGAGCGGTGACTCGCCGTTACCTGATCACCTTTTACGGCACTTTGAGTGATAAACAAAAGCGGCGATTATTCTCGCGGATTGACGATTACCGCGAAGACTTTATTGATCTTATGAACGATGCTTCTGACTGAGCGCCGAAAAATAAAGCGTGGTGAAGATTTGCTCTCGCAATGCGATCCGCAGATGGCGAAACTGATTGAGCGCTTTGGGCGTTGTAAGCTTCGTCCTTGGCAGAGCGACCCCTTTTCAAGTTTAATCACTTCCATTATCTCGCAACAGTTGTCAGTTAAAGCGGCCAGTACCATTTGCCAACGATTTTTTCAGGTGGCAGGTAGCCCGCCCCTGTCTGCTACTCGTTTGTTGGAGATTCCGCATCAAGAACTACGAGCCTGTGGCTTGTCTAATGCCAAATCGAGTTACTGCTTGGGTATTGCAGAAGCAGCGGTGAGTGGCCGTGTCAATTTTTCCGGGTTGCATCAATTTGAGCCCGAACAAATTGTCGCTCAGCTAACGGAGCTAAAAGGAATAGGTCAATGGACGGCAGAGATGTTTTTGATCTTTGGGTTGGGTTATCAGGACATTTGGTCTTATGGCGATTTGGGGCTTAAAAAAGGCGTTATGATATTGCAAGGGTTGGACGAGTTTCCCAGTGAGCAGGTGTTTATTTCTGCAGGAGAGAAGTGGCGGCCTTATCGTTCGATAGCCAGTTGGTATTTGTGGCGACTGGTTGAATCTGCCTAGGCCGAACCGGGCCCAATTGTCTAGAAGGTTGTCGACAGTGATGGTTTTTAAAATGGTCAAATAACTCGTATGTGCTTAATAAACAACAGATTAATGACCCAGGTCACATTGTGAATTTTTTCTTGTCATCATCCTGTCATAGGCGAAAATTATCTTTACTTCACTCAAGAGTGTCGTATACTGAGCAAGCTGTGAAATGACAGTGAGTGTGGTTATTGCCTTTTAATATTCACCTCGAGTGAGTATTTAAAAGGGAAAAACAGCGCGAATATTTATGAATTTGCAAGATCGAAGACCTTTCTGCTGTACCTCGTTTTAGCTAATCGTAAGTAGTTTCTGGCGTTTCACCGTTTGGTTGAGTGGTTCGCTGTTGGCTATTTAAAATACCCTTCCGAAACATCAACTCAGTTTTAAAGTTAATCAAGTCATTTTTCAGGAGTAACACATGTCAGTAACTACTGGTCAAGTTAAGTGGTTTAACGAAACTAAGGGCTTTGGCTTCTTGGAACAAGAAAACGGTCCGGATGTATTCGTTCACTTTAGCTCAATTAAAGCCGAAGGTTTCAAAACCCTCACCGAAGGCCAAAAAGTACAGTTTGAAATTCAAGACGGTCAGAAAGGTCCTCAGGCGGCAAACGTCACCATTATTTCTTAATAATTGGCGAATTTGCAGCAAAACCGCGACTTGTTCGCGGTTTTTTTATGCCTTAAAAAACACAGTGAAGACTGACTAACTGGCCTGAGCTTTGCGGGAATGTCTACCACTGTCTACACTAAACAAAATCAGCGAAAAAATGTTATGCAAAAACTTTATACTGCCATTAGCTTATTGGAAGCCAACACCTTGCAATCAATGATGCGAGCACAGGGGGTTGAAGTATTTTTAAAAGGAGAAGCTTTGGCGGGCGCTTTGGGTGAACTTCCTGCCACAGTTGCTCAGGTGGAATTGTGGGTTAATCAAAAACAACGGGCTCTAGCGGAGCAACTCCTGGATGAATATCATCAGGCCGATCAATCGGGGGTTCATTGGAGCTGCAGAAGCTGCGGCGAAGAAAATCCTCCTGGCTTTCAGTTGTGTTGGCAATGTCAGACGGAGAGTCCGTCATGAGCTGGGAGTACTGGGTCATTTTGATTGAGAGTTCAATAATTCTTGTTGGCGCAGGAGTCTATATTGGTTCCTACATCGACAATAGGCGCGCGCAAGATTCCTTCGAACAGTATGATGATTTAACCGGTGATCTTAATCGAGAAGCCATGATGTCGATGGGACAAAGTGTGCTTAAGGACGCGCAAAAATATTGTCGTACTTTCAGTGTGGCGATGTTGGATCTTGATAATTTTGCATTGGTTAATCAAACCTTTGGTAAGCATCGCGGTGATGACGTATTGAAGAAGGTGGCTGAGCTGTTAAGAAAAGAATTACGTCAGGCCGATAAAATTAGCCGGTGGCGTGGTGAAGGCTGGTTGGTTTTGATGCCTGACAGTCGGGCCGAAGAAGGGAAAAACGTGTTTATGCGTTTACAACAAGCTTTAATAGAGAGTCAGTTTTCGTTACCGCAAAATTGGAGCGTCACCGTCTGCATGGGAATCGCTGAAAAACAAGATAATGACCGAGAGTTTGATGATGTCATTAAGCGTGCCGATACTGCGTTGGTTAAGGCTAAGCAACGTGGTAAAAACACCTTTCTTGTTTATTCCAGCGACTGATACCCGTAACTGAATGCCTCAGTTATGCAGGCTTGGTAGCAGTATTTTGTTCGACTCCTTGGCTGGGGTATCGCTTAAAATAGAAGATAATCACTAACCAGGCTACGAGTAAAGGAAATACCGTGGACTGTTCGAAAGTTAATCCAAAGTTAATTCCAATTCGCACCACCGACATGGCGGCAAAAGTGAACGCCAGTACCATACGAGTAAGGTGACGGCGGATCCAGAAGTTTCCATGATGCCGTCTTTGGTTAAATACCCGAATATCTTGGTAGAGAATAAAGCCAAACGTCAGAGCCATCATTGCCGGCCCTACTTTAGGCCCACCTTCGATAAACTGAAAACGAACAGCTTGAATACAGCTGAATATAAACATCACTGCGGGGATGGTTATGAGTAATCGATCAACCAGTTGCGCATTTGCGGACTTGTGTCTTAGCGCAAAAATAGCACTGGGAATAAAATACAGAACTGCTACTGCCATAACGATTGCAAGCGGTAGAAACCGGTAAGCCATAAATATCAGGGTTGACAGAGCAACAGCAACCATCAAATAGCTGAAAACTTTGCCAGCCTTAACATGAACTGGCGAACCTTTGGTGGAAATCAAGGCGAGAATGCCAGCTCCGAAGGCTACGAAACCAAAAATCACATGTATAAAATAAGAGACTAGATCATAGGGTTCCCAAATCATAATAAATATCCTTATCAAGACGTTATCGAGTCATGAGTCAATATACAACCGTTTCCAGAGATGCGCAAATTTTGATCTTCGTGACTTATGCTTGTTGGCTCGGCCTTTCGCAGCAACTGCTAATCAAGCTTTCGCTCAACATCTTTTAGCTGCTTAACTGCATCGGGATGGCTGGGGTACTTTTCTAAAAAACTTTTAAAAGCCTGTGCGGCTTCTTCATATTGATGAAATTCTTGATAAATGTAACCCAGGTTTAAGTGAGCACTCGGGAAATCATCACCATGTAGCAATGTTTTGTTATAAGCATTAATAGCTGACTCAAAATTTTTGTCATTAGCATAAAGCCAACCTCGATTGTACCAAGCCGATTGAGAGTGGGGTGATAATGTTAGCGCAATATCAATTAATACCGATGCCAGTTCAAAGTCACTGTTATGAGCTGCAGCGGCAGACAAAGTCACCAACTCTTCTTCACGCCAATCGGGAAAGTTGGCGTGGTGCTTTGCTTCATCAAGTGCGCCTTCAGCTGTGAGCGCTTCCGTTCCAGCTTCTTCAGGTATGTCATTTACGATAGTGTGAACAAAATTTAAATAATGGCACTGACAAATAAGGCCGGCGCGATAGTAAATAATTTTCCGATGTTTGCGTTGTGGTCCAGAGTCTCCACTGATGAACTGCCCTCGTTGTCCGCACGAAAGACAGGTTACTTGATTGGGAATTTGATTGCGCTGGGCAATATTTTTAGGGCAATACGCTTGCGCAAGCGACAACCCTCGCCGTTTGAGTGGAGTTATTTGAGATAACTTCATAGCGTCTGAGTCTGTCAGACAAAGGTGCTCTCAAAGTGAGAGCACCAAGTTTTCTGATTAGGTTTCAGAAGCCAAAACTGCAGACGGTTTAATTAAACACTTCACCGTAATACCCCAGTGGCTTTTGTAGTCCATAGTTACTTTTTGCTTCACGTTCAGTCGCCAAATGTTCAGCGACACATCAGTTTCACTTTTTAGATCAAAGTCTGCTGTAATATTTATTTCAAATGAATATTCAGCAATGGTCATTGGATCGGCACCGGATGACATGGCTGCCTGAGCTACTCGCGCAGCGCCAGCAAATGCAACAATGTATCCAGATAATTGAACGGCGTTAGCCATAATCATTACCTCACTCGTTGATTAACAGGTCTGCTTCCTTGAGTGATACACCGAGGAACTTAAAAGCGTATATCAAAGTCGCCTTAATGGTTTAGTGTTAATTAGACCTAACAGCAATGTTTATTTGAGATTATTCGCAAACTGAGCTTAGGTATTTGAATCCGCTATTTTTTTGCTTCTTTTTGTATTTACAAATGTTGTTTTAATCGTTATTTAGGGTTACCAAATATTAATTCGAGATTATGCAGCACATCTGACTTGCTGGCGTAAATAGCCTGTGCTATCTGTTTAATCACCTCTATGAAAAAACAGCTTGGAAAGCTTAGCTGGGCTTTCAGCTTAACCCAATTTTTTAAGGGAAAATTCTCATGGCCAGTGAGACCAAAAAAACTTCCGATATAGAAAAAGAACTGCATCAGTTATTTGTGGCGCTTCATAATACTTTGCAACAGGCGAACGAACAGATTGAGTCAAAAGAAAGTCGTTTTCGCTATAACATGGATGAGCTTGAAGTCGAGCTTCCGGTGCAAATTCAATTTAATCCTGAGGCAGAAAAATACGGCGATGAGGTTAGTCCATTTAAACTAAAACTTGCTGACAAAACTACGATTGAAAAACCGGGGCGTCGACCAGTGAATGATTTAGTGAAAGAGAAGCAGGTTCAGTCGGAACTTGGGCGCATTCGAGTTCGGTTCACCCGAGATCAAATAATGTCGTCTTAATTTAAACTGACAAAATACCTCTTTGAGACTATGTGCGTTTAGTAAGCTGCTAATAAAGGAGTAATCAGTGAGCGATGAACAGTTAACCCACCCATTTGATGGTTTGTCATTGAAGTACGCGTATCGCCCAACAACCGAAACACAACTGGAATGTTTATCGCAGGACCATATGTGCCTTGCTTGTGGTGATAGTGGTAACTATATAACCGGTGATTTGGGGCCGAAGAAACGTTTGGGGGATATGCAATATTTTCGCGGCGCACTTAAATGCGAATGTGGTTTTATGAACTTTGCCTATGTTGCGCTAAATAATATTAAACGTAGACAGTTCAATGTTTCAGTTGCAGATGCTTTATTGCAACTGGATCTCCAAGGTGAGCTGCCAAACTATCTGGTCGAAGAGTGGTTGCAAATGTCAGCGGCCTGCGCACATAAAGAAGACTACGATCAAGCGGAACAATTTATTTATCGATGTTTAGAAGTGGAACCGGACAGTCAGGCGGCACTGTACAACTTAGGTTGGCTGTGCACCAAAAGAAAGCAAATTGAACAGGCGGTAAGCGCTTATCATAAAGTCGAGCAAATTGGAGAGGGATTTCCCAGTGCCAGTTTAAATCTTGGTTACATTTATCAGGAAGCGGGAGATTATCAACGTGCAGCCAGCGCGTATCGTCGTTTTTTAAATCAGTTTCCTAACCATATGGATGCTAGAAGTCGATTATCACAATGTGATAAAAAGCTTACGGGATAATATGAATAGCGACGAACAAGACAAGTTGTCTTCTGAATTAATCGAGCTGTCGATTGATAGTATTCGTAAACTAAGCCCGTCGCTTGCGCTAACATTAAGAAACGCCTTGCAGCAGACAGAGGATGCAGACTTTGAGAACATTTTAACTGCTCAGCTTAAAGAGTCTGATCTGGTATTATTGATTCAATCCATCGCGCAACAAGGACGTGAACGTCTGGAGCTCATGGAGCAGTGGGACGAACAACTGTTTAATGAAAAGCACGCACTCAACGCTTGGCTTCGAGTTGCACGTCAGCATATATCTTCCAATTCTTGATTTTTGTTTTATATATTTTAAATATCAATATTTTCACCTGTCGACTCTTACTTTTTTCAGCTTGTAACGGCATTCAATATTTGGGATGATGCCTGCGGGACCTAATAGCAATTTAGCTAAATCGCGAATAATTCAAATAACAAACAAGGACTACGCATGAACAATCCCTATCAGTCGCCTGTTTCCGGCAATTACAACTATTCCGAAGGCGGAATGACCGCTTGCCGAGGATGTGGGAAAGACATTCATATTTCCGCGGCACATTGCCCCTCCTGTGGCGCTTCACAAAGAAATCGAAGTTATAAAAGTAAAGGTCTTGCCGCTGCAATGTCTTTTCTTATCGGTGGTTTTGGGGTTCATCGATTTTATCTTGGTCAATGGTGGGGACTGTTTTATTTACTGTTTGTCTGGACCTGGATCCCCGGTATTATTTCTATTATCGAGTCCATTGTTTTTTTAGCCACCGATCAACGTAACTGGGACGATAAATATAACGAAGGTAAGGCTGCTGCACCGGGTGAAGGCGCAGGTGGCGGAGCCATCGCTTTGGTGATTATTGGTGTGTTTTTCGCAGTAGCGATTGTTGGTATTCTTGCAGCAATAGCCATTCCTGCGTATCAGGACTACACGGTGCGCGCGAAAGTGGCTTCGGCATTAACAGAAACTGCCACAGTTAGGCAGGCTGCGACGGAATACATATTGACATACAATGAACATCCCTTGAATAACACCGCTCTAAATATGGAGCAGCCTTTGTTGTTGCGGGAAGGTCACAAGGTTGATGTTTATGCTGGTGGGATAGAGGTTACGTTTACTGGCATGGCGTTATTAAACGACAAAACCATCATATTAACACCGGTAAAAAGTCAGCGGGGGATCGATTGGGACTGT
>JBFHVL010000050.1:0-18585 GCA_041589565.1 Kangiellaceae bacterium
CCTTATGGCTCACAGCAGACCATTTGTTTTTTCCAATTTGGTGCGTTATAAACGCACCCTACATCGAAGAATATTTGTTGATGGAAGCAATGAGTCAGCCGAAAATCACCATGTGATCTTAGCCAGTAGCGACAGCTATGTCAGGCAACTTGAAACCCACGGTAGTAAAGATTGACTTTCGATAAACTCCGAGCGAATGGCCAGCGCAGCGAAAAGCGTTTTGGGTTACCTTTGTCGCGTCTGACAAAGGTGACTCGCACACAGCGAAGCGGTGCGAAAGAAAGGAGTACAGTTTTTGTATTTGTTAACCCTGCCCAGTTCTCCTTTTAAGAAAAAAGAGGGTTTGTTCCTACCTTTTTGTAAAAGGGAGGTTAGGAGGTATTAGGGTCTTTCGTCTTATGGCCACAGTAGACGGCAGAATCACAAAGAAATGGTGCGATCAAAAAACAAAGTCTAGTAGCAAAAAAGAAACCTGTATGTAGTCTCAAAGACAATAAGCTTAAAAAGATACTTTACGCATTCATTACTGTAATGTCAGGCTGAAATGTTACTAGGGTAATAGAATACAAAGCCTTGTTGTTCCTACTACTTTATATACTTAAAAGAAATTAAATTTTTATAGCTTATAAAAATATGATTCGGCAGATTAATATTTTTTATACCGTCTTCTTTAGCGCCTAAGAGGGTGTTATAGTCAGCCGCATGTCATCTCTTGTTCATAAATGCAGGATGCGTATCATGAACCTATATCGTTTCTCTAAAGCGAATCAGCGTACCTGTAATGCACTCTCAGTCCGTCTTGCTTTAAGTGTTTTGGTTTGTCTAGTAACTCCGGTTTACGGTGATTCAACTATCTCTGTTTTAACGGGTACCAGAGATCTAGACCATTCCGAAGACGTGTTACCTTCCCTGAGCATTTACTATCAAATCGACTTGAATCATTTTGTGATTAAACCCGAAGCTAGCGCTACCTTGGGATTTGATCCTCTGTATGGGGGTAGCGAATACGATTTAAGTATTGGTGGTGTTTATCAAGTCGAGAATAAGGCTTTTAATATCGACTTAGGAAGTGGGCTTTCCTATTTTTCGAGTAGCTATGGAGTAAATGAGGTTGATGGCACAGCTTACTACATGCGAGCGGCAATCACCTGGAATATTTCAAATTCCCATGCGCTGGGATTTGATATTCGCAAACTTAAAGAAATTAACTCTAATGCCACGGTGGTAGAGAACTCTTCCAAAGTGGGCTATTTGCAGACCTCGTTGCTTTGGCGGATTCGTTGGTGACCAATAGTAAACGATTAATCCGCCATAGACTTAATTTAAGGTACCCAGTGTGTGGTTAGATAAAAATCGAGTTATCGCATTGAGATCCGATTGTACTGCTGCGGCAGTCACTTCTTTTCCAGCGCCTGGGCCGCGGATGATTAATGGATTATTTTGATACCAGTTGGTTTCAATGACAAAGATATTGTCGCAAGGAGAGATTTGAGCCAAAGGATCATTAAAGTCTACTTCAATTAAACCACACCGAGCACCATGGTCGACTGAAAACTCAGCCTGATAAACGAGTGTTTTAGAGCGCTTTTTTGCTGCTAACCATCGACTGTGAAATTCGTCGTTTATAGTGTTTGAGTGTTGCCAAAAATAGTCGAGATCCTTATCCATCAATTTTGGGTTTACTAAAGGCAAACACGCAATATCATCCGGTTCTATAGTAAAACCACCAAGTCGAGCCGCAATCACTAATTTGCGTACTACATCCTGCCCTGATAGATCAATACGAGGGTCTGGCTCACTATAGCCATGTTGTTGTGCCTTCTGGATCAGTTGTGTCAGTGATTGTTTGCCGTTGTAGTTTTGTAATAGCCATGAAAGAGTGCCTGAGAAAACACCGCGTATACGAAGGATGCGATCACCGCAGTCCACCAGATCCGAAAGAGTATGATTGATTGGCAACCCTGCACCAATGGTGGCATTTTGACGCCATAACACCTGATGCTTTTTAGCGAGTGATTGCAACTTTCGATATTGAGTTTCATGTGATGATGACGCCAGCTTATTAGCACTAATTAAATGAATTTCTTGCGTAAGAATCCAAGCATAACATTCGGCGATCGCTTCGCTGGCTGTAGCATCAATCACGACTTTATGAACAAAAGGCGCCTGTTGGATATACTTTTTTAGCTGCTCGATGCTATTGTCTTCTTGATGAATTGATTCATTATTACACAGCAAGGTGATCGTTTTGGAGTTAGCCGATAAAACCACGGCTTCATCTTCATGATCAAGTTTTTGCCATTGGGTAAACCAGGTTTCTCCAACATTTCCGGTACCCAATAAAAAAATTGCTCGCAAGTTACGGTAGTGTTGCCATTGTCGAAAACAGGTTAGCGCCTGGTTATCTATTTGTGTGTTATCAAATAGACAAAGGTAAGCGTTATTATGTCTAATGATACCTGAGTGATTATCAAGTTTATCAATGAAGTTGCAGAAGAAATATTTGTGATAAGGACGATGATCGATGTCTTCAGTTACCAGTGCTAAAAGTGAACAAGACAAAGGTTCACCAATGGCGATAATATAAGACTGAGATTGTTTCGCTTTGTTAAGCCATTGTTGCCAGTAATTCGTTCGTGAATGATCAATCACAATGTCAAACTGGTTAGCGCCTGATTTGATGCACAATAAAAATTCACTGGTTACTTTGTCAGCATGAGTTTGAACATCATTAATCAACCGTTGACAGGCAATTTCAGAGGAGCCTTTTACCGAAAGTTTTGTCAGATGATTTTTGTGAGTGACGATGGCATTTTGATGAAAACTATTGCTCTGGCAAATGCGAGATCCTGAAAGCTCTGGTGCAAAAGTTGAACGAATGCTCAACTGACAACGACGATTGGCCAATGGCTTTAAGGTTTTACTGTGCAGTACAGGTGATCCCAGATTACTAAGCTTTTGGATCAGTTGTTGATTCAATCGCGCGATAGGTTTGGCATCGTCGGCCAGATTAGGATCAAAGTCGTAAATACCGGCTACATCTGTCCAAATACAGACTTCTTCGGTATCACACAGATTCGCCAATAGCGTTGCGGTATAGTCACTGCCATTTCGCCCTAAGGTGATTGTTCGATTCTCACAATCGCTGGCAATAAAGCCCGTGACTACTGAAATTCGATGTTGTCGTGATTTTAAATGCTCAAACAAGTAACTTTGTGACGCTTGCTGATCGACTTCAAAACCATCGTTTTGCCACTGCAGTTTTAAAAATTGTCTTGCATCAATCCAGCTTGCTTTAATTTCCTGTTGCTCCAGTAGGGCACAGAGTATTTGTGCCGACCATAGTTCTCCGAGCGCCAGTATTTCGTTACGAAATTGCTCTAACTGATCCAAACGCAGCAATCGTTCAATCCAATGAATCGCGTTATCAATAATAGACTGTAGTTTCTGCCCCTTTTGCCGACCGACACAGTCTTCGATGATATTTTGATGATGGTAACGTAGTTTAATTAAAGCATGTGGCGCTTGTTCGGGCTGGTCGCAAATTTGCGATAACCAATCCGTAGTTTGACCTGACGCAGAAACGACAACTAAATCATTTGCATTTAAGTGACGACCAACAATGTTGGCCACTTTTCGATAACATTTGCCATTGGCCAGCGAACTGCCGCCGAATTTATAGATGATTTTGGGTAATGCGAGTTGTTTAAAAGGCAAGTCAGTTTTGGGTTTTATCGAGCTAAAGGACATATCACACCGCCTTTTGTTTTAGTGAGCACTGAGCTGCGCGTAAAAATGCTTGCTGCAAATCAGCGATTAAATCATCGGGATCTTCAATGCCAACTGAAATACGTATTAAGTTATCTTTTATTCCGGCGTTAATACGAGCGGGTTCATCCATTGCGGCATGTGTCATGGTTGCGGGGTGACACACCAGTGATTCAACACCTCCCAATGACTCTGCCAATGAAAATTGTCTTAAACTTTCTACAAAGCTGCGCACTTCGGCTTCGCCGCCCTTAATTTCGAAACTGAGCATAATGCCAAAGCTCAGCTGTTGTTTTTTGGCAATCGCATGACCGGTATGTTGTTCGAGTGATGGGTGGTAAATGGCCTCAACTTGCGGATGATCTTGCAAGTAGTTCAAGATTCTTTGTGTGTTAAGTTCGTGCTGACGCAATCGAGCATGAAGCGTTCGTAGCCCGCGCAAAGTTAAAAAACTATCGAATGGGCTGGCGGTAATTCCCAGGCAGTTAGCCCACCAGCGCAATTGTTCAGCAATTTCTTCGGTTTTGGCAATGACTGCACCGCCAACCACATCACTATGACCATTAATGTATTTAGTGGTGGAGTGGATTACTACGTCGGCACCGAGTTCGAGTGGTTTCTGGTAAACCGGTGTCAAAAACGTATTGTCCACGGCAATTAAACAGTCATGTTGATGCGCTAGATCGGACAGTCGTTCAATATCGACGATGCGTAATAGTGGGTTGCTTGGCGTCTCAATCCACAACAGCTTCGGATTGTGATTGAAAGCATCTTTAAGTGCGATGGGATCGTTTTGATCAACAAAGAGTATGCGAAAATGTCCCTTATCTGCCAGGTGACGCAATAAGCGGTAGGTTCCGCCATAACAATCGTGTGGCGCAATTAATAAATCGCGAGCCGTCAATAGATGGGTTACCAGCAATACGGCTGACATTCCGGTGGAAGTGATCACTCCGCCAGCGCCTTGTTCCAATTCTGTAAGTGCATCAGCCAGTAAGTCGCGAGTAGGATTTCCGCTACGTGAGTAATCGTATTGCCGTGGTTCACCGAATTGCTTAAAGGTGTAATTGCTCGATAAATATAAAGGGGGTGTTACAGCACCGTAGGCGGTGTCGGCTTCAATTCCTGCTTTTACGGCAGTCGTCGCTGCAGCGTGTTGTGAGTTAAAGTTTGTCATGGTAGTGTTTTCCGATTTCTTTTTTCTGTCGCTCCCTGAATGATTCAATCAGGTATTAGTCGACAAATGTTTTCGAATGATCCAGCCGATGGTTTCCTGTTCTTTTAAAAACGCATCGTGGCCGTAAATTGAGTTAATTTTGATAAAGTTTGCATTGGCCAGACCGGCCATTCGTTGAATGAGTTCGAGCGGGATCAGTTGATCTTCTTCCACGGCTACGCACGTGAACGTTGATTTGATTTTCTCCGCTGCAACACGATGTAAGTCAATGGATTGTGATAGACAACAGAAAGCTTCTGGATCAAATGATTCAGCAAAAGCCTGACCGCGTGCCTGGAGGTAATCAACTATTGGTGCGCGAAAACCCTCAGTATCGAGTTCGGTATTATTGCTAAAACGGTGCGCAAGCTCTTGTGGCGAGCGATAAGTCACCATCGCCAACGAGCGAGCCAGAGATAAGGCGTGATTAGCAAAGCCGCAGGTTAGCCCAAGGCGTACAATTTCTCTTTGAATGTTGCGAATGCCGGTACTTTGCGGACTACTTTGGTGAGCAGCTGAAATCACCAAAGCCTGCCGAACCAGCTGTGGAAACTCTTCCAGCAGTACCAGTGTCACCATACCACCATAGGAACTGCCGATAACGGAATAAAACTGCTCGATTTTCAGAGTTTCGGCCAGATAGGCAATGGCCCGAGCCTGATCGCGACTGTCTATGGCATTTAATCGGGCACTCGAATGAGATTGTTGTCGACTACTGTGTCCATTGCCTCCCAGGTAATCAATACCAAGTACTGAAAAACGATTGAAGTCGATGCTGCAATCGACTCCCGCCTGACAGGACCACCATCCGGAGGCGTATTCCGTGGTGCGATGCGCCACATCACGTCCAGCCGAGATCCCGCCGAGTACCAGCACACAGGGCAATGAAGGATCGCCATACCAGGTATAGGCCAACTGTCCATTTTTGATTTGGCCGCCATGAAATAGAAGCCATGGGCTCGGTAGCGCAGTTTCTGCGCGTACCAGCTGCTCCCGTTGGACTAATGTTTTGGCGGTTTGTGTCGTCATAAAATAATTTAATGGACGTATAGATGGCCAAATATAGGGGTGGGCTAGATGGATGTCAAGATGTATAGACGTCTAAAACAAGAATTAATGGTTATGTCAATTGACAGATAAGACCAGCGGGGTAAGATCGGCGCGTGTTGTCATAGATTGAGGTGTCCAATGGGCGAACGCAAAGGTGAGGCCATCTGTCCTTACGCCGAACACGGTAAGAAAAGCCAGGAAGTAAAAAAAATAACCGTCTCTATTCCGTTAAAGGTACTTAAAATACTCACCGATGAGCGTACCCGACGTCAGGTTAATAATCTGCGCCATGCGACCAACAGTGAATTATTGTGTGAAGCCTTCTTACACGCCTACACGGGACAGCCACTGCCAGAGGATGATGATTTGGCCAAAGACAAACCGGAAACGGAATACTGGTTGAAAGATAATGAATAAAGCCGACGTGTTCGGCTTTTTTCAAACAAGACGTTAACTCACCTACATTTCCTTAATATTTTCGTTTATTACTCAATATTCATCTTTTTATGCCCTCAGGAATACTCGAACATATCCGGGAAATGTTCGAAAACAGGAGTTAAATAATGCGTTTGGGTGAAAAAATAAAATCTGTTAGACAGCACAAGGGAATGACTCAGCCCGAGTTGTCTGAAGCTGTGGGAATAGAACAGTCGTACTTGTCAAAACTGGAAAATGGTAAGTCGATTCCTTCGGAAGAACTTTTTGAACGTCTGATGGAAGTGCTGGGAATATCGGTAGTTGAATTAATCGACGACCTCGATCCGCTGCATTTACGTCGTGATCTGTATCAGCTGTCTGTCGTCAACGAAGCGCTTAAATCGCAAAAGGCCAAAGGGGCAAAACTGCGTAAGCAATTACTAACTTGGGCCGGGCTGTGCTTTGTTCTTGGGATTGGCATCGCATCAGCTGGAATGTTTAAGGCCTTCTCTCAAACCTATTACAGTTATGTCAGTCCGGGTATTGTCCTGCCGGGTGAGTCGAAAGAAATCTTTGATAATTGGTCGCAGGCTCATGATTTTTCTGGCTTTCAGGAAAACAAGCAAAAAATGCATCAACGCCTCGATGAAGAATATCGGTTAAGCAATATCTTTCTTGGCCCGCGTTTTTTTGAGCCTGTTGAAAGTGGTGGTCGTCTATTCAAACTTCGAGAAAGCAGAACGGTTGAGCAAACGCTGGCCAACCAACTGGCTTTAATCGTGGGCATAGCGTTGCTTTCCTTGGCCGGCTACTTACTTTATGTTGAGCGGCGACTGTCGTAGCCCTGTATTAACACTTGGCTGCAGGGCAGTGGGTAATCGCTGTTCTGTGGCTGAAATCGGTCTTTCAGGTGAAAATGTTATAAAAATGGATTAAGTATCACTTATGGTATTTAAAATGATTATCTGAGATTGCTGCACCACAACCATCTCAAAATGATCTCCTCACATTATTCGGTCAGTTGTTACCTTGCATCAAGATTAAAAATAAACGAAAAATGAACCGCTTAAATAAGGATCTTCACACCTTGTCTAAAGAATAATCAATATTGTCACACAATCTTCAAGCAATTTGCTCGATCTTCGCTAACGAATCGTCTAATACAGAAAGGTTGGTGGAAAATAGGGTTGGGAACGATATGAAATTGGTGGATAGTCAGCCTCAAGAGGCGCAATACAATCTGTTCTATCGGTCGAGCCGGGTCTTCAGAACCGCAGGGCAGTGGTTTTTTGAAGACGAAAATGGCAAGCCTTTCGGCCCCTTTGATAGCAAGGATCAAACCATGAAAGCGGTGCGTATTTATCGTGATGTAAGGCAACGTGGCGTGGATATGACGTTTGATCGTATTCGTAAGGTACTTTAGTTTTTTCAGGTATTACTTCTAAGATTACGCCAATCAGCAATAACTGATTGGCGTTTTTTTTGCCTAAGCTTTCAATAAATCTTATTCATTCTCTGCGCTAGGTTCTGCCGCCTGCGATTTAATAATGATGGTTGGATCATATTGGCAAGGGTATTCCTTGTCATCATTCTTAAATTGACCGACAAAGTCGTACTTATAACTACCAGCGGTCGGGTTTGATTTTACTGTGCACTTATGTGACTTTTTTAGGTTATCCAATTTACAGTCTTCGCTGGCATCAAACATGTCTGGTAACTTAGTAACCTTAAATTTAAATTTGTCATCACTGCGGTTCGATTTCCATTTCACTTTAGTTCCAGCGGTAGCACAAATACACTCATTTGCTGATGTGCAATTATCGCTGGCTTCACAATTGCTGCCCGACGATGAATCAATATAACTGACGCTACAAACTTTCGCGTCACCTTCACCGGTTAATTCTGCTTTTACATCAATTGTCTGGTCAGCCGCGTACAGGAAAGTGGCTGAGGTAAGTAACAATATCCATCCAGCTTTTATGGTTTGGCATAGATTTAAACGTAGCATTAGTTTGCTCCTTGTTGTTGTAGTTGAATAATAAATTCTGATAAGTCATCAAATTGCACGTCCTTGACCAAAAGGTCAACCGGATAGCCATTGGCTACTGCTAACTGTATTTTTTCTCTCGCCAGGTCGGATAGATTGCAGTTGTGATAGGCCAATGCATGATAATAAAAAATGTAAGGATCTCGCGCCGGATACTTTTCCATTTCGAGGATTTCTTGAGATACCGTGTCGCAATACTCGAGTTCTGAGTGATAACGAATGCGCATTGATTGTAAAACAGCATCTAATGGGTTTACTTCGATATTTCTTTCTACCAAGCCTAATGCTGTTTCATAAGCTTGCTTTGCGAGTGCGTCATTACCAGCGTACTTCTGTGCGTCAGCAAGATTGCCCCACAGTGTTGTACTGCTGGGGTTAAAGTTCGTTGCCTGACGGTAGTGGTAAACGGCGCGGTCAAAGTCTCGATTAAAAAAGTAAGCAGAGCCCAAATTAGAGTGATTGGTTTCGCTGGGGTTGAGTCGAACCGCTTCTTTCCAGGCTTCGGAGGCATATTCAAACTGGTTGGATAAAAAGTAACTGGCTCCTAAGCGATTCAAGGTTTCCGCATGACCGTTGTTTAGAAACAGTACTCGTTTGTAATGGTTGACGGCATCGGCATAGCGGCCATTGGTGTAAAGAAAGTCGCCGTATTCCTGGTGGTTCCGCCAATAGCCAGGCTCTATCATGATGGCCTGTTTGAGCAGTCGTTCCGCGAGCTGCGAATCGCCCGATTTATCGTAGGCTCGGCCTAAACCTCGAATCGCCGGCAAATAAGAAGGCTTCTTCTCCAGCGCTTTTTGATAAAACTCGGTGGCCTTGTCAAATTCGCCAGAGGTTCGATATAAGTTACCTAAAGTGGTCAAAGTGTCCGGAGTGTGATCTTCCAGCTGGATCAAAGAGGCGCAGACATTTTGTGCCATATCAAAAACGGCAACGGAATGTGCCAGATCGTATTTTTCAAGATAGGTATGGCATAACGCAGAAGTCGCCAGGGTAAAGTTGTCATCGGCACTAAGCGCTTTTAAAAACCACTGTTCTGCTACGTCCAGATCAGCTTCACTGTTCGCACTGATTAACGCGTTTTTTCCCTGAATATAAAATTCGTAGGCATCAATACTTTGCGTATTAATCACTGACTGTGGGCCTTGTGCCGGATCATTCATTACTAACTTAAGGGCGATAATTAATTTTGAATATAATGATTTTTGCAGGTCTAAAAAATTTTGTTCGTTGGTTTTAAAAGACTGATCCCAGGTATGTACTTGAGAAATAGTATCGATTAACGAAACATCCAAAAAGAGTTCATCAGGATGTTGCGAAAGGTGTACCTGCAATAAATAACGAGCGCCCATGTTTTTGGCGTACTGCATCCATGAAGGATGCTCACCTGTCAGTACTTCAAGGTGTGATGCGACAACATGAAAGGGCGTATGGTTACTTATTGTTGAGCGTATTTCACCGGCGATAGTTTTGGCAAAGTGATCGGGAACACCATTGGCACCATTAGCTGCAATGGGCTGGATAAGAATGGCTTTATCACTGATTGGGATATCGACAGATTGAGTGAGCGCAATGGAAGGGCTATCCGGCTGCAGTTTTTCTTTGAGTGTGTCCTGCTCAATGCTGTCAATCAGGTACATCGCCAAAAAGCCTACCAGTATCGACAAAGTGCCAATAAAAATAAAGTCGACGCTTAATTGCCGAAAAAATAGCTTTTTCTTCTGTTTGGATACTTCACCATTGAAGATTTGTTTTTTCATTTTTAATTCGTTCAGCCAAAAGTAAAGCAGTAACAATGGAAAGCCGATGACTACCATTAACACCACCAGTTTCATCCCCCAGTCTGGAATATTAAAGATTGGGAAGAGAACATCAAGTGCCTGAATTAAAACCCAGGTGGAAACGACAAATGCAATGCTTACGCTGAATAGCTTGGAGCTGCCCAAAAGGGCCAAAACACGGTTCCAGAGTACATTTCTTTTGGGCAGTACGGCGGTTGCATAATTGGCCTGTGACTGCTGCCAGTTGAACGAAAGTCGGTGTTCTTCTGATATGGCAATAGGAGCAGCAATTAGTCGGTAGCCCTTGCGCGGTATGGTCTGGATAAACTCAGGGCATTCGCGATGATCACCAATGGCATGGCGAATTTCGGAAATTGCATGCGTTAAAGTACTGCGGCTGGTATTTTCGTCACCCCAGGCGTGATACAGCAATTGCTCAGCAGGCACCACTTGTTGGTGCAGCTGGCTCAAATATAGCAACACTTCCATCGACTTGGTGGAAATGTGATGGTGATTGCCGTCGCGCACAACAACACCTTGTTCAGGCAGCACTATCAGCCGGTTGAGCTGGTATCCTCGATAGAGTTCAGAGTCTATCGGTTGTTTTGGCGAATGCAGGCTCGATGAGGAGCTATCCATGCAATGCCCTTTTGCAGTCGCAGGAGGCGACACCATTGGGCTAACCCAAACTGCTCCCTGTTTCTTATTGTTATTTCAAAGTTTAATTGGTTTGAGATATTTAGGTAAGTATGGACATACTTTATGGCGAATGCCAGCGAATTTTCGAGAGTTTGTGATAGTAAAATGCAATATTCAGGAGGGTTTTTATAGGGGTTAAGAGACTTTAACTCTAACCACTTTCATGATTTCCATTTCAAATCCTGCCACCTTTTCGGTATCTGGATAATAAGTCAGGTTCACTCGTTGACCGTTTAAATTTTTGTATTTTTTTTGTCGTTTGTATTTAAAAGGAACATCGTAACCTTCAATCATCAATGTGTTGATATACCACTCGCCTTCAAGCCGCTGGACGTGCGAAGTTACCTTTTTAAAGTCAGACTGAATCAAATTTTGATGAGTCTTTAATAGTTTTTTAATGTCTTTTGTCATAGATTAAAGCGAAAAAAGCGACTAACAAATGCTTAAAGCGCGGGGATTTCCTAATGAGTGAGCGACTATGATAAGTTTTTTACGCAGTGTTTTAAAGTTATTGGCGCTACTAATGGTGTTAGGAGTGGGTGGATTTTGGCTCCATCAGCAGGGAAAACTTGATTTTGCACCGATAAAGCGGTTGATGGGGTCAGGGGAAGAGTTGGTAACTTACTACCAATGGACCGATGCGGCCGGACAAGTACATATTTCTGAATCGCCACCGGAACAAGGCGTTAGTTATAGTCTGTTTAAAGGTTCTCCGGGGCTGACCAAGTACACGCAGCCTCAGGTAGAGGTATCCAGCGTTCGTGAAACAGCTGCTCAGCCGGAAATTAAAGTTCTTTCCACCTATCGTGATTCACTTGAAGAAAAGTTATTGCAAAAGGAAATGACAACGCAATGTCGTTGGTTAGTCAGTCGAATATTCGAGCTAGAACGTCAGGTTCAAGAAGCTGAAGGTCATCAAATCGAGCTATTGTGTCGTGAATATCGAGAACAGATCCTGCTGTTACCCAAAAAGCATTGCAAGGCGAGCGCAGGAGATATCGCCCCTCAAGTGTGTTAGTTGAATGCGAGAAAATGTCCTCCCAAGTATTCGTTTTAAAAATCTTGGGAGGAATATTTTTTTCAACGGAAAACTTATACTACTTTCCGTCGAGAGGCAGCATTCCTGGAATCCATCCCGAGTTTGCATTTCTTAATGTTTGTTCTAGCTGCTCAACTTTAGAATTCAATCCCGTTAATGCATCATAAACTCGAGCGTAACCTTCGCTGGCGCGTTTAAATCGCAGCTTATGATCGGGCGTAACCGGTCCAGTATTTTCACTACGACTCCACAGTAAATAGCCAATGTAGTCACTCACTGAGTCCGGTGTAGGCTCATTACGACGAGCGACAACGGCATTGCCATTTAAGTCGAGTTTAATCTGCTCGAGTTGTCTCATCATTTGATGGGTCTGAGCAAGTAAGGACTGATCAACGTTTACCGTTTCGGTAATTGCTGCGTCCATATGTTGGATACGAGTTTGCAGTTCCGTAAGATATTTTTGCGCACCACGAATTGCCTTATTCAATTGTCCTGCTTTTAGGTCAAACGTAAGGTCCGCTTTTCGATCGTTGGATGGAAAGGTTCGGTTATCCAAACTGACTACTTCAAAGGATTGTGAGACGCCGTAATCGGTTTCGACTCCCTTGACCACTTTTGCAAGTGACACTTGATAGGTTCCGGGAACTGCCAGTGGTCCCGAATCATTTTTGCCATCAGCGTTAATGGGCTCAAATCCGGGATAACGTAAATCCCAATGAATCCGTTGAAATCCCGACTTAGCTGAAGTTTTAATACGACGAACCAGATTGCCTTCGGAATCTTTTATCGTAAAGATTAAGTGCGGATCGCTTTCTAGATCTTCTTCTTTAAGCGCATCCCAGGAAGGGTAGTAAACCGGTTTGCCGTCTTTACGTAATTGTTTTTCTCTCTCACGACGCTGCTCGGTTAACGATTTAAAATCTTCCTTTATGTAATAACTGAACATGGCTCCATATTCGGGATTTTCAGCAAAATAAAAATCCGATCCCAACATCGACTTGCCGGGCAGGCCGAGCGGGTCATGTACAATAAATTGAAACGCGCGACGAACCGGAAACAAAGTTGCGGCCTGTTTCTTTACTTTGCTGGCGTCTTCACGCAGCGCCGAGTAATCGTCGATCACGTACATGCCTCGACCAAAGGAAGCCAATACCAAATCACTTTCGCGACGTTGAATTTCCATGTCGCGAATGGCTATGGTGGGCATGCCATTTTTTAACTGTATCCAGTTTTTGCCGCCATTCTGGGTGAAGAAAACGCCAAACTCGGTACCAACGAAAAGCAGATCTTTATTCACGTGATCTTGCGCAATGGTATGAACACTGCCGCGTTCCGGTAAATCGCCGGTGATGTTTTTCCAGCTGTCACCGTTATTGTCACTGCGAAAAACATAAGGTTTAAAATCGCCTTTTTTGTGATTATCAAAAGTAGCAAATACCGTGTTTACATCATGCCAGGAAGCTTCGAGATCACTGATCAGAGAGTAGTCTGGCACTTTGCTAGGCCAGTCTGTCTGTTGCCATTTTTGTCCACCATTGAGGGTGTATTGGATAAGCCCATCATCGGTACCGGCATAGAGTAATCCTTCTTTTAACCTTGATTCGGTTAACGCCACTACCGAGCCATAAAATGAAGTCGATTTATTTTTAGCGACGGCATCAACACTCCACACGGTATCCATTACTTCCAGTCGGTTACGATCCATATTACGTGATAAATCATCGCTTATGGCTTGCCAGGACTCACCGCGATCGTCGCTGCGGAAAACCATTTGTGAAGCGTAATACAATCGTTTGTGATTGTGCGGACTGATCAATAACGGAGAGTTCCAATTAAAGCGTTGCGCAATTTTAGGATCTGGCGATACTGGTTTGATCTGCATACGCTCGCCGGAACGTTTGTCATAACGTGCCAGACCACCGTACTGGTATTGCGAATAGACAATGTTGGGATCTTTTGGATCGATAGCCGGCTTAAAGCCATCGCCAAACTGGGTGTAGAGCCAGTCACTATTGCGAATGCCTGAGCTATTCGTGGTGCGATGTGGCGCGCCTAAAGTGGCATTATCTTGGGTGCCACCGTATACGTTATAAAACGGAAAATCATTATCAATACCGACCTTGTAAAATTGCGTCAACGACATATTATCGCGGAAGGTCCAGTTTTTGGCGCGATCCCACGATTCATAAATTCCACCATCGCAACCCACTAACAGATGATCGGTATTATTGGGATCGATCCATAGGGCATGGTTATCAACGTGCTTGTGTTTTTCGCCAGCACGATTAAAGGTTTTACCTCCGTCTTCGGTCACCATCATATAGGTATCGAGCGAATAAACGCGATCAGGATTTTTTGGATCAACCACAATTTCCTGATAGTACTGAGGACTTCTGGCAACATAATCACTCTGCTTGTGCCAGCTGGCGCCACCGTTGGTTGAGCGGAAGAAGCCACTTTTACCTTCTGCTGCTTCAACAATCGCATAAACCGTATCGGGCTGACTGGGGGCTACGGCAATACCGATACGCCCTAGATCAACTTTCGGCAGGCCCTTATTAATTTTTTGCCAGGTCTTACCCGCATCGGTGGATTTATAAATGTTCGACTCCGGTCCTCCATTAATCAAAGTCCAGATATGACGTCGACGTTGATAAGCGGTGGCATAGATCACATCAGGATTACGCGGATCAAACGCCATATCACTGACACCGGTATGCTCGCTGATAAATAGAATGCGCTCCCAGTTTTTACCACCATCGGTGGTTTTGTAGATGCCGCGATCGCCGCCTTTATTCCATAGCGGTCCTTGCGAGGATACATAAACGACGTTTGAGTCACGCGGATCAATTAAAATTTCACCAATATGTTCGGAGTTCTTCAGCCCCACATGCTCCCAACTGTCGCCGCCGTCAACCGACTTGTATACTCCATCGCCGTAGGCCACAGAGCGTTGCGAGTTGTTTTCTCCGGTCCCTAGCCAAACCACATTGGGGTTATTGGGATCGAGCGTAACTACGCCAAGCGAGTAACTGACTTCGTTATCGAAGGGCGTTTCCCAGGTGATGCCTGCATTTTCGGTTTTCCATAGGCCGCCTGAAGCGGTTGCGGCGAAATAGCGCGCCGGATTGTTGGGATCAACCGCTAAGTCCGAAATTCGGCCACTGGTGACACCCGGACCTAGATTTCGTAGTGGAATTTTGCTGTAAATAGCCGCATCCGGCTTATCGGATTTAGCAGCTTGAAGATCCAGAGGAATGGCTAAACCGATAAAACTGGCCAATGCCGCAAGCGCGAAGCGTTTCATATGGTGTCCTATTTTATTTTGGTTATGGTAAACAGAGCATTATAGCTACTCACTATTTACCACAAATCCGAGGGCTTGGATGCCACAAAGATAATTTGTAAAAATTTATGTAATGATTGGTAGTGACCAGCATTCTGTGGATAATCGAGGGTTGCTCGCTTAGGTCATGGCTCTGCTGTGGGTGCTTGTATAGTTGTGATGGCAGAATCGAGCTAAGAAAATCAAGATAGAACAAGCACGCGATAAAAGATTGAACTTAGGGGAAATTATGAAGTTTTTAGCCACTGTGGGTGCCGGTGTGGTTGCGGCATTGATTTCAAGTGCTGCGCATGGGTTTGTGGTTGAGCAAACCAAGGGCGACTTTAAAGATAAATTTCGTCAACTGGATGAAATTCTACCGACACCTAATGATTATCGAAATGCAGCAGGTGAGCCTGGCAAAGAATACTGGCAACAAAAAGTCGATTACCAGATTGATGTGGTGCTGGATGAAAACAAGCGTCGACTCTCAGGTACGGAAGTTATTACCTACACCAACAATTCTCCCTATCGGCTCAAGTATCTGTGGCTACAACTGGATCAAAATCGATTTAAGCCCGATTCCGTTGCCGAGATGACGGTAGATTTCGGCGATATGGGGCGTCGCGGCCCAACGACGGCTTTGCCTGAGGGCAATAAACCCGCTCGAATCAGCTTGTCGGATATTCGTCGTCAGCAGTTTATGGATGATGTTGCGTTAGGTTACGACATTTCCGATATCACCGATATGAATGGTGAGCCACTGCATTACGTTATTAACAGCGCACAGATGCGAGTTGACTTACCCAAGGCGCTGGAGTCGGGTGAATCCTTCCAGTTTAAATTTAAATTCGCTTTTAACATTCTCGAAGAAGATGCCGTTAATGCCCGCGCTGGCTATGAACACTTTCCCGATGATGCGCGTAAGGGCGGCAACGATATCTTTTTATTTGCCCAGTGGTTTCCCCGCATGGTGGCCTATTCCGATTACGAGGCTTGGCATAACAAGGAGTTTTTAGGGCGCGGTGAATTTACTCTGGAGTTCGGTGATTACGATGTGGCCATGACTGTTCCAGCGGACCATATTGTTGCTTCAACCGGCGTCTTACAAAACCCCGATGATGTGCTAACCGACGAGCAGAAACAGCGACTGGAAAAAGCGAAAAATGCCAAACGTCCAGTATTTATTGTGACACCGGAAGAAGCGCTCGATAACGAAAAAGATTCGTCTAAAGAAACCAAACGCTGGCATTTTAAAGCCGAAAATGTGCGTGATTTTGCCTGGGCGACCTCACGTAAGTTTATTTGGGATGCCAAAGGTTATCATCAGGGTGGCGATGTTCAGCCTTTTGTGATGGCCATGTCTTATTATCCAAAAGAAGGTGGTGAGCTGTGGGAAAAATATTCCACTGAGTCGGTTATCCACACCATGGAAGTGTATTCGCGCTTTACCTTTGACTATCCCTATCCTGTCTCTCTTAGTGTGAATGGTCCAGTAGGCGGCATGGAGTACCCCATGATCACCTTTAATGGTCCGCGAACCATTTGGCACGAAGATGGTTCTCGCACTTATACCTTGGCCGAAAAACGTTTTTTGATCGGAGTCGTGATCCACGAAGTAGGGCACAACTACTTTCCAATGATCGTAAACTCCGATGAACGTCAGTGGACCTGGATCGATGAAGGCATTAACAGCTTTTTAGACGGCATTGCCGGACGGGAATGGGACCCCAATATTCCCTGGGGTGTGGAGCCGCATGATGTTATCGACTATATGAAGTCGGATATTCAAGTACCGATAATGACGCAATCCGATAGTGTGCTAAAACTGGGTCCCAATGCTTACACCAAACCTGCGGTTGCTTTAAATATTTTGCGCGAAACCATTTTAGGTCGAGAACTATTTGATTTTGCCTTCAAAGAATTTTCAGTTCGTTGGATGAATAAACGACCGACGCCTTCCGACTTTTTCCGTACCATGGAAGAAGCCTCTGGTGTGGATCTCGACTGGTTCTGGTATGGCTGGTTTTACACCACCGACCATGTGGATATTTCCATCGACAAGGTGTATCAACTTCGACTGGATACCAAAAATCCAGACATAGATTTTGATCGTCGTCGTCAGGAAGAAATGGACAAGCCTCAGTCGGTGTTTGTGCGAAAAAATCAGGAAGAAGGCCGTAAACTATGGGTTGAGTTAAACCCCGACATTAGCGATTTTCACGATAAAAACGATCGCTTTACCGTTACCAATGCTGACAGAAATAAATATCAGGAGTTTTTAGCCGGTCTAAAACCCTGGGAGCGACAAGCTTTTGAGCGTGCGCTAAAAGAAGACAAAAACTACTATGTGTTGCAGTTTTCCAATGTTGGTGGTTTGGTTATGCCGATTATTCTGGAGTTAACCTTTGAAAACGGTGAAACCGAGCAGATGTATATTCCGGCAGAAATCTGGCGTCGTTCTCCAAAAGAAGTCAGTAAACTTATCGTAACCGATAAAGAGAAGAAACTAGTGTCGGTTGAAGTTGATCCCAACTGGGAAACGGCGGATGTGGACATTGAAAACAATTACTATCCACGCCGAATTATTCCTTCGCGTATTGAAATGTACAAAGATAAAAAGCGCAAAGGTTGGGAATATAAAGACTTAATGCACGACATTAAGCAGCCCTTAAAAGAGCCGAAAAAGAAAGTCTATAAAAAATAATACAAGGTAGCCCGCCCTCTCAATATGAGAGGGCAGTAGCATAATTCAAACGAAAGGTATTATTAATAGATGAAATGCAAAAGCATAATTGTACTGTTTATTACTCTATTGTCTGTTTCTGGAGTAGCTCATCAACAAAAAGAAAGCTATACCAGTATTCTCTTTAATGAACGCACTAAGATGATTGAGGTTTCTCAACGATTTTATCTGCACGACGCCGAGCATGCATTGCTGATGACCGGAGGCATTAAAGGCGATATTTTAAAAGATGAATCAGCTCAACAAGCCTTTGTTAAATACGTACAGCAATCGTTTTCATTATGGACGAATGACAAACAGCCGATCTTACTGGACTACGTTGGCTCAGAAATTGAGGGCAAGTATCTATGGGTTTATCACGAAACTAAAACGCGACCTCAACTTAAAAAACTCTGGGTGAGTATGAGTACGCTTCAGGATGTATGGCGCGATCAAATTAATCATATTAACTTGGAGAAAGATGGAAGAGTTCGCTCGGTTCGCTTATCGAGTGAAGA
>JBFHVL010000051.1:0-18073 GCA_041589565.1 Kangiellaceae bacterium
TTAAAATTTAAACTAAAGATTTTAGTTTGATTGGCTGCAATTACTACATCGCTAATGGCCTGAGTGTAAACAAATAACGCATCGATATTAAGCCTCACCTCATCGTTTTCGGTAACGACAGAGGATATTCGTTGTCCAGAACTAAAAGTTATTTTTATATCGCGATTGGTCAGGTTGGTAAGTCGGTATTCAAGAGTGATAACTTCGGTACTATTGAATAAACTGGATGGCTGCCGAAAACTGTCGAGTAAAGCAACTTCGGCCTGAAAAGTTCCGCTTGCATAATCTGTCGTTGAGTTCACTTTAATATCGTCCTCTTTATTGGTTAATTCCAGTCGACAGCCAGAAAGCAGAACTCCAGCGGCTAACATTAAAGTGAAGTATAACAAGTAACGAACCATCATCAACTCCCGTAAGCATGGTTGGGCTCGATGTATTGCTTATCAATACTCCTTTAGATTACAAGAAACGTTACTCGTTCACTGTTTATTTTTAATCGCGATTTGTGAAAAAGTGTAAACATCCAGTTACTCACTACCCGTAGTATTGTTGTTCCGTTTTAGCTCTTTATTGAGATTGATAATTTCTTTTCTCAAGTGAATAATTTCGCGATACAAAATTTCGCGCTCATCATGTGCCTCTTTAACCACATCTCGGTCTGACTTGCCTTGTTCTGCTTCGTGATGGGCTTGCATGGCATTCACCACCACTGCAATGAACAAATTCAGCATAGTAAAAGTAGCTACCAGAATAAAGGGCACGAAGAACAACCAAGCCATCGGCTGCTTTTCCATCACCGGACGCACTATACCCATCGACCAGCTTTCCAGCGTCATAATTTGAAAAAGGGTATAAAAAGACTTTCCTAAATTACCAAACCAGTCAGGAAAAAGTTCAGCAAACAAGGTCGTCGCCATCACCGCTGACACGTAAAACACCAACGATAAGAGCGCAACTATTGCCCCCATGCCCGGTAATGACTGAATAAGCGCAGCAACAACCGCTTTCATACTGGGCGCTACGGAAACCAGTCGCAAAACACGTAAAACACGCAAAGCCCGAACAACGGCAAAGGGACCACTGGCCGGAATTAACGAGATCACTACCACGGTTAAATCGAACAAACTCCAGGGATCTTTAAAAAACGACAAGCGGTGGCAATAAATGCGAATAGCAATTTCCACCGTAAAAATACCAAGGATGACCTTATCGATACCCTGCAGTAGGTCGCCAAAACTCGCCATAACGGCAGGGGAAGTTTCCATGCCCAGTAAGATGGCGTTAATCACAATGATCGCGATAATAAAATTTTGAAAATACCGATGCTCAATGATCGGTTTTAACATTGCTCGCATATTAGTTTGAGTCTCCCAATAACCGCTGCTTACGGTCCAATTGCCAAAGGTAGTAGCCCAATCCTGCAGCACGAGCCAGCAGTAACGCGTAAAAAGCCAGCCACAGTCCGTGATTGCCGACGAATTTTACCGAAAACAATGCAGGAATAAAGATCCCAAATACTGCAATGAGCATACTGTTGCGCATTTCTTTCACGCGCGTGATCCCGATAAATACGCCATCAAGCCAATAACACCAAACTGCGATCATTGGGATCCAGACTAAATAAATCAAATACTGTTTCGCCAGTTGATTTACCTCGGCTATATCGGTCATGAAATCAATCATGGCATAACCAAATAGAGCAAATAGCAGAGTGAAGATAACACTGGCGGCGCAAGACCAAATTCCTGAAACTTGTATAGCAGCAATCAAGTTATCCCGTGATTTTTGACCAGCAGCTTTACCTGCCAGTGCCTCAACCGCATGAGCGAAGCCATCAAGCCCAAAGGCCATGATCATGGTGAAGTTCATTAACACCGCGTTTGCCGCTAGTACCGCATCTCCCATGCTCGCCCCTACCGACGTTTGCAAATAGAACACCAGCTCCAGCGCCAAGGTACGAATGAAAATATCTCGATTCAGGCGAAACAGTCGCAGCCAGGCGGCTCGTTGCAACAAAGATAGCCAGGGCTGGTCAATTGGCTGCTTATTAACGGCGCGCCTCACTACCCAAAGCCCAACCATAATTCCAGCGTAATCGGCCACCAGGCTGGCCCAAGCGGCTCCTGCTACGCCCATTTCCCAATAAACCACGAATAAAATATCGAGTACGATATTGATTACATTGGTGACAATAAGGATCGCCAGCGGCGTTTTGGCGTCCTGCCGCCCCAACAACCAGCCAATAAACACATAACGCAGCAACAGCGCAGGAATGGCCCAAATTCGGATGTCATAGTAATCAGCGGCAAACTTCAGGACATCATCGCTAGCAGCCATAAAAGCGATCGCCAATTGCCAGATAACGCTTTGCGCCAACAATATGATCAGCCCCATGGTGAGTGCGGTAATCATGGCGTTGAGCAGAGTCCGTCGCTCGGCAACAGAGTCTTCAGCACCATGGGCTTGGGCGGTGAGCCCTGTGGTGCTCATGCGCAAAAAGCCCATAACCCACATCAGCATGGTCACAATTAGGCTACCTACCGCCGTCGCACCGAGAAAATGAGGCTCATCCAGATGACCTATGACGGCCGTATCCACCAATCCCGTCAAGGGTACGGTCAAATTCGACAAGATCATTGGCCAGGCCAAAGATAAGGTCTTTTCATGTAACGGACGATTATTCCAATGAGCCAGCACAGTTAATGCCTTAAGGTAAAAAAGCGCGATTGTAGCACCGAAGGCCGACTGACAGGCAGATTTGACTAAACTCAGCCCCTGAGCCATGGTTAAAGTCGGTGGTTTCAGCGCCGATAATACAACTAAGCCAACCATAAAAGGACTTACCGTGAATTTTTCTACCATTGTAGGGGTCATTGCCGGGCTGGCCGTCGTCGGCTTCGTAATTTGGGTAACGGCGCTCGATGCCATGGCCTTTTTGAATCTTCCCGGTCTCATCATAGTGCTCGGCGGAACACTGGCGGCGACGCTGGTGAGTTATCCGGCCCGGGAATTTTTCAGAATATTTAAATTGCTCGGAATCGTCTTGTACGACAATCATCTCGATGCCAAGCGTCAGGTGGATGAAATTGAACAATTGGCTCGTAAATGGTTTCGCGACGACCTTCGCGGTGTTGAGCAGGACTTGGACAACATCGACAACGCCTTCTTGAAAACCGGTATTCAGCTAGTGATTGATAAAACGCCGTTGCAGGACATTATCGATCTGCTGCATTGGCGAATCACTCGTCTTCGAGCACAGGAACAGGCCGAGGCACAGATGTTTATGTCAATGGCCTCCTTTGCGCCCGCTTTTGGCATGTTGGGTACACTGATTGGCCTGATCAATATGCTGAGTATTATGGACAACCGAAACTTTTCCGAAATTGGCTTCCAGCTCGCCATTGCCTTGATCACGACCTTTTATGGCTTACTGATGTCCAATCTAATCTTTAAACCCATCGCTACAAAGCTGGAGCGACGCACCGAGCGACGAGTCATGTTAATGACCATGGTGATGGAAGGTATTAGTCTGATGAGCCAACGCCGCACCCCATCCTTTATTCGCGCTACTCTCGAAAGCTTTATCGCCCAACATGAAGATGAGCTTTATGAGCCGGTAGACTTAGATGAGCTCGAAGAACCTAACCTACGCTCCGAACGCCTGATGGACAACGCCGATCGTGAAATGCGTCGGCGCGTTGAACCTCGTCAAAGCTGAGCCAGGGAAGCGTCGCTATGAGTGATAAACCGAATCTGCTACCTATTGAAAAACTACTGACTCAACCGAGAGCTCACGGCGAAGAGTCGTGGCTGCTGCCTTACCTTGATATCTTTATCTTACTCACCATGATGTTCATTGTTTTGCTCTCCATGTCATCGACCCAGCTGGCCAACAGCGAAACTCTACTCAGTGAACATAAAGAAACCATCGAAAGCTTGCAGGAAGAAATTGAGCCTCTAAGACAATTAGAAATGGAAGGTCGTAGCGCCTTAATGTTGCAACACTGGCAGGAGCGAATACATCAGGTACTGGACTCACTCAAGCTTCGCGACGATATTGCGCTCACGCTTGATGATCAGTTTATTGCCCTGCAAATTCAGGATCAAATGCTGTTTGATTCCGGCCGCGCCGACTTAAAACCCGAAGGACAACAGGTACTGAATAACCTGATTCCGGTACTTCAAATGGCCGCCGGCGTCATACTGGTGGAAGGTCACACCGACAATATTCCTATCAGCACCACTCAATTTCCTTCCAACTGGGAACTGGGCGCAGCTCGGGCCAGTAATGTCGTCAGATACCTTGCCAGTCGGGGCATGGAGCGCAGTTTACTACGAGCAACTAGCTACGCCGATACCAAACCGATTGCCGATAATGCAACGGAAGAAGGCCGGCAGCAGAATCGCCGCGTCACCTTGCTGCTCAGAATGCCCGACACCGAATAGCCTTCGAATCACAAAATATACGCTTCTCTGTCAACCCAATGTGACTAATCCCGTTTTACTAAGCAAACGGCAACACAATCGCCGCTTAAAATTTTCAAACATTAAGAAAACGGGAGTCCATCATGAAAAAATTAGTTGTTTTAACTTCTCTGTTTCTGGCACTGGGTGCAGCTCAAAGTTTTGCCAGTGATAACACACCAGTATTGGACAATCGTCAGGTCAATCAAAAGGCTCGTATTAAACAAGGCGTAAAGTCTGGCGAGTTAACAGCCAAAGAAACGGTAAGACTGGTAAAGGGTCAGAAGCAACTGCATCGTATGGAAAATCGTGCTAAAGCCGACGGTATTGTGACAAACAAAGAAAGAGCTCGACTGCAACACAAAGCGAACAAAGAATCACGTAAGATTTTTCGCAACAAACACGATGGACAAAAGCGTCCAAAAGCCTGGTAAGACACACGCACTGAGAACGCAATTCATTTAACCATCCCCAAGCTTTCGCCTGCTTTGCAGGCGTTTTTTGGTGCGTATCGAAAAATAATTTTGAAATTATCAGCGGCTTCGAAACAAAATTCTAACTCAATTTACGGTTGAACTGTTTCATAATGCGCGTACGCGCTTTTTCATAGTCTTCATTACTGATCCAGCCCTGCTCTTTTAGCATGCGATGCCAGCGAGTCTCTTCTGCAAAGTAATGAGAAGATGCCGGTAGTGTATTGCGTTCGATGCATTTTTCCAGTCGTGCAATAAATTGCTTCAAGCTTTTTTTACAACCGCAGCGATGGCTTAAAGTAAGCAAAGGCGCTTTTCCTGAGCGGGACAAAAAGATCGACTGCTCACGATATGAAAAGTAGTGAACGACAAACAGAGACAAAGAAAAAAGTCCGGTCGATACCGCCAACACCCAGTCCTTCAATACGTAGGCAATCACTCCCGCCGCAACACCGGTAAGCAAAGCTCCGAAAAAGGTCATCCAGGCCGTGCTACGCGACTTTTTGGGCTGTGATTCGAGCAATCCAACATGAAAAGCGGTTTGCGCCAGAACCTTGTTCTGCTTATCGCGTTTTTCAACCTCAATGAAACAATCATTAACGATTCGAAACTCAAAGTGGTAGGACGTAAATCGAGGATGCAAGGTATATTCATAATCGACTCTACGGCCCGCATCTGCCGGCGGCACCAATGCCGATGTAGCAACATCAGGACTTTCTAAAACAATATCTTCCACCATAACCCCTGCAACCCAACGACAACCCAAGAAAACCTTTTGAGTCTACAAGGAATTGGACTTGGGTGTTGTGACTTTGTTCAACAATTGTACACCGATTAACCGCTAGGGCAATTTAGGTGGTGTAAAAAGCTTTTCACTCCCCGCACCACAAGCAATAATGGACTTCATCATGGCCTCGACAGACGCATGAGGAATCTCTTCAACGAGATTTTGAGGTAAGTGATAAATATTACCCGATGTCGGATTTGGCCCGGTAGGCATAAAAATAGTGACCGTGCCATCGGCATGCCGACCAGTAACAATAGCAGTGACTGTGGTCGGGCAATCTTCACCAAACAATTTGACTCTTACCACTTCTCCGCGTCCAAATGGCGAGGACTCAGGATCGCCCATAAATTGCCCGATGATTTCCTTAATCAATCGATAACCCGGTGCCAGTTTGCTGAGGTACTTATCAAATCGATCGTGTAACCACTTACCCACACCAGTCGAAACCAGGGTGCCTATTATAAAACATGTCACCAGCAACAGGATCAACGCGATAAGATCGGCAATCAACTCTGGCATAGCGAATCGCGTATTAAGCGCATCGGTGATCGGCTGGATTAAATCGGTGATAAAGTTAAACGCCCAGTGAAAAAAGAATCCTAAAATCACCAGAGGAAGTAGCACTAATACACCACCGATAAATGACTGCCGAAAAAAGGCTTTTAGTTTTTGCATAAGAATCCGCGATAGATTTGCCACACTATTGGCATTAATCATACCGCGCCGTTGAAACTTAGCAACGACTATTCAATATCCAGATCCACCATCAGGTCATTAGCCACCTGTTCCAATGTACGACGCACATCGCCTAAAGTCACTCCATCAGGCAGTGACACCGTGATGCTGGCCGAAAACAAATTGCCTCCAGACATGGGAGCTGCAGTTACTTCACTGTTAAACTGCTCTACATTCGCGTTTATCGCATTTAAACTTTCAGTGATCTCGTAAACAATCCCCGGCTTGTCGTTGCCCACCAATGTTAACTGAATCACCGATGTCGCTGTCTGAGATTCCGACGACTCCACAGTAATTGACAACTCATCATTGGATAACTGATTTAGTCCTGCACGTGCAGCCTCTAATTGTGCGACATCAAATTCCGCTAATACTAATCCGGCAAAACGACCACCTAAATGAGATAGTCGACTTTCCAACCAGTTGCCACCATTGACTTTGACAACATCAGAAATTTGTTTAACCAGACCCGGCTTGTCCTGTCCAAAAACCGAGATCAACAGTTTCGCGTACATGCTTTTCTCCAAGACTCTTTGAGTTAGCGCGGTTTATCGCAAAAAACTTGCTACAATAAGCAGCATTATTCATCACTATATGACACCCTTATGAGCATAGCCAACCTTCGACTAAAAAAGAACGAAGAAAAACGCATAAAAAGCGGACACCTTTGGATCTACAGCAACGAAATTGACACCGAGCAAACGCCGCTTAAAAGCTTCGAGCCAGGCCAGCAAGTGCTCATTGAAACATCTACCGGAAAAGCGCTTGGCATCGGCTACATTAATCCTCATAACCTGTTATGCGCCCGATTGGTAAACCGAGAGCACCAGCGGCCTATCGATAAATCCTTTTTCGTCCATCGCACCAAAATAGCCTTGTCACTGCGAGAGCGTTTGTTTGAGAAACCTTTTTACCGCTTAATTTATGGTGAAAGTGATGGACTGCCCGGCTTGATTGTCGACCGCTTTGGCGATCATCTCGTCGTTCAAATTACAACAGCAGGTATGGAAGCATTAAAAAATGAAATTGTCGAAGCTTTACAAAAAGTATTAAAGCCTGAGTCAATATTGTTGCGTAATGACAGTCAGGCCCGGATTGCCGAATCACTCAACAATGAAATAGAGCAGGCTTTTGGTGTTACGCCGGCGCAACTGGAAATCGAAGAAAATGGAACACGCTTTACCATTTATCCTCACACCGGGCAAAAGACCGGCTGGTTTTACGATCATCGATCCAGCCGCCAACAGATTGCTCGTTACGTAAAGGGTAAACGAGTCCTCGATGTATTCAGCTATATTGGTGCCTTTGGTATTCAAATGGCTAATGCCGGTGCCAGTGAAGTTTGGAGCATCGATATTTCTGCCAAGGCGTTAGATGAGCTGGAACATAACGGCAAACTGAATCAGTTAGACGAAAAAATCACTTGCGTTGAAGGTGATGCCTACACAGCGATGAAAGAACTTAAACTTCAAGGCGAGCAATTCGATGTAGTTATTGTTGATCCCCCTGCTTTTATCAAAAAGAAAAAAGATCATAAAGCCGGACTTAACGCCTATCGAAAGGTCAATGAAATGGCTCTACGTTTACTCAGTAAAGATGGTATTTTACTCTCAGCGTCCTGCTCCATGCACTTAAAGGAAAGTGAGTTGCAGGAAGTTTTACGCTCCTGCGGTCGTCACCTCGATAAAACGGTGCAAATTTTAGAGCAGTGCCATCAAGGTCAGGATCATCCGGTCCACCCGGCGATTGAAGAAACCCGCTATATCAAAGGGTATATTTGCCGAGTCCTATCGGCTTAGTTCTCATCTTTATTATCGGCAGAAGAAAAATAAGCCAGAGCTGTCGAAATGTCGTCTTCTGTATAAGGCTTGTTGATTTGATGATTCATTCCGCAAGCCTTAATTTTCTCGAAGTGCTCTTCAAATACATGCGCTGTTACCGCAACAATTGGCTTTTGACCCAGTCCATTTTCACGTTCAAATTGCCGTATTAAGCGCGTTGCTTCATAACCATCCATTACAGGCATTTCACAATCCATTAGAATTAAGTCCAAATCTTGATGACGCTGTACATAGTGCTCAAACGCTGTTTTACCATTTAGACAATGAATGAACTCATGACCTAACTTTTTTAAAATAGATTTCAAGACTAACAAATTAACTCTATTGTCCTCGGCGACAAGAAGCATAAGTGAACGTTCAGTCAAAGGCTGCAGCTCATTTAAATCAACCTGAGTAGGCTCTGCTACTATATTCGCTGGAATAGAGACATAAAAGCGACTTCCTTTACCTGGCTCCGACTCAACACCGATTTGTCCGCCCATCTTTTCAACCAGCATTTTCGTAATATGAAGACCCAGTCCCGTTCCCGTCCGACACTCCAAGTCTGACGCAGCTAATTGTTCAAAAGGTTCAAATATGTGCTCCAGGTTTTCCGCTTTAATTCCACTTCCAGTATCGATGACCGTAATCAAAACTGCGTCGTTTTCGAACTCTACATGCAATTCAATTTGACCTTCAACTGTGTACTTAATGCTATTGTTCAATAAATTGGTTAATACTTGCTTTATCCTTTGTTGATCTAATAAAACGACCTCTGGCAGATCATCACCAAAGTAAAGTACCGGTGTAATATTTTTCTCTTCAATTTGAACTTCAAAGAAGCGCCAAACTTCTGTAATAAATGGTCGCAATCGGGTTTCCGAAGCTATCAGCTTAAACTGTTCTTTATTTAATCTGGAAACTTCCAATAAGTCATTAACCACCGCTAGTAAGGTATGGCCGCAATTTTGAATAATCGCATTCAGTTTAATACCTTCTTCAGAGGTTAAATATTGTTTGAGCATATTGCTTACGCCGATTATTCCATTGAGTGGCGTTCGCATTTCGTGACTTACCCTGGAGAGCAATTCGGTTTTGGCGCTACTTTGAGATTCTGCCAACTCACGTTTTTGCTGTTGCTCACTAATACGCAATGTCAATATCCAGGCCAGAGCAAGAAATTGAGCAACAAACAGACATTTAAAAATCCACCAGCTATCGGCCAGAGAAAATGGAAATAAATTCAAAGAGCCTAGAACCAGATAACCAACCCAACCTAACCATACCGACCAAATCAGCAGCATAATCCGGGCATCGTCGATTTGCTCTTTGATACCGAGCCACCAGCTACTGACAAAAATATAAACACATGAAACCAACAGCAGCAGCATGGCACCAGCAATAAAAATATCTGAGGTCATCGCCGGCCGCGCAACCATCCATAAGATCCCCAAGACAGTCATTGCCCAGAATGATTTATTAAGCCAGCCTTTGCGCGTTGAATAATTAAGAAAACGGTTGGCAAACCAAAGACTCGACAAACCCATCCAGATCAATGACGTTTGACTAACCGGATGAGTCAACTGAATGGACTTATCAAACAACAAGTACATAAAGCCTTCGATAAATGCGAGGAAAAACAAGGTTGCGGCCAGATAAATAGAGTAGAACAGGTAGGTCTTGTCTCGTACCCCCAAAAATAGCATCAGGTGATACACCAACAGCGCCAGAACAATCCCATAAAATAAAACATTAAGACTTAAATTACGGGCATTATTGGCCAATCCCTGTTGTAACGGTAAGACTTTTGCAGCCACATCAAATTGTCCCAGGTGGCGTGTACGAATGTAAATGTCGACTTGGCTGCTTGGTTGAATATCCAAAGCAAGATTAAGGTATGGCCCCCAGAACTCACGCGCCGTATCAACCGGTAAATTGGCACCCAAAATTTTATGCTCGCGGCGACCATCGGAGTGAAAAACCCAGAAGTCCAGATACCTTAAATGATTGCTATCAAACTGAAACAACCACGAATTATTTAGTGTTCGATTGACCAGCGTAACGCGCAGCCAATGTTCATTTCGAATAATCCCCAGTGATGTGTGATCACCTTGTAAAGTTTGCCAGTTCAGCTCCGGATTATTATAAACTTGTTCTATATTCAACGACTGCTTGGTAGATAACCACTGAAAACTGGAGCCGATAGCATAGGCCTCCCGGTTATCCAGAGTGACACTTTCAGCGTGAGCAAACGCGCCGGCGCTGACCAACAGCCAAATGATCAGCAGCTTCATAATCCCTCTTGAGTTTAAAACGAATTTATTCAATAGTAGTTCAAAAATCGGTAAGCTGCTGATTTAAAGCAAATACAAATAGAGGGATTTGTGGCAGTGAGCTGCACTGCCAATAATGAATCAATTAGGCATCCGGCTTTAACACTGAGTCAGCCGTTGCGATAGCATCTTTTAATAACAGATTATCGGAAAGTGCTGGATCCATCGTTTGCATTTCAAGTTGTGTTTTTTCCGATAACACTCGGCTGCGCAGCAGCAGTTTAAGCTCATCTGTTTTGCCGAGATTGAGCAAAGTAACGTACTGGATATGTTGTCCAATATTTTCCGCGCGAAGCATGGCGCTCTGTTGCAGTTCAATGGCCTGCATTTTTTGTTGGCCACTCTGAACCCCCAAAAAATACCCAACAGCAGTCAATACGGCAGCTAACACAACATAAAGAATTTTATCCACGGATTGTCCCCTTTAATCATTATAAGTATTCGATCAAAACCCGGTCCTTTCGCTTCAACCGTCGGAAAATACTACCTTATTCGCCTTCGGCTTTTAAGTCACGTCCTAGCAGTTCATACGCCTGCTGCTCAGGATCTGCTCCTTCATGAACAATTCGAAAAATTGCACGAGAAATCGGCATATCAACCTGATATTTGTCCGCCAGCAGAGTCGCTTGATGAGCATTTTTCGCGCCCTCCACAACCTGCCCTATTTGTTTGATGGCAGTATCAACATCGGCACCGCCACCAAGCGCCAATCCAAATCGACGGTTTCTAGACTGATCATCGGTACAGGTAAGTACTAAATCGCCAAGTCCTGCCATACCCTGGAAAGTTTCCACTTTACCTCCCAATTTCAAGCCGAGCCGCTGGATTTCAGCCAAACCTCGCGTGATAAGCGCGGTTCGCGCATTTGCACCAAATCCCATTCCATCGGCGATGCCGGCACCCACAGCAATTATATTTTTTAGCGCACCGCCTAACTGGACGCCCACCAAATCATCGCTGAGATAAACTCTGAACATATTATTGACCAGACGATCAGCCATTTCGGAAGCAAAAGTTGAGTCTTTCGATGCTAATGTAATTGCGGTTGGCATGGCTCGCGCCAGCTCCATCGCAAAGGTAGGTCCCGATAACACTGCCAAAGGTGTTGATGTGCCCAACTGCTCTTCGGCTATTTGATGCAAAAAGCGACCACTGCCAGGCTCAAGACCTTTGCAAGCCCACACGATGCGAGGATTGTCAGGTAGCAGGGGTTGTATACGCTGTAGCGTTTCTGAAAATGCCCCACTGGGCGTAACCAGCAAAACATCGCGGACACCGGAAAGCGCAGCCTCCAGGTCACTGGTAACTTCTAAGGTAGAGGGAAATTGAACATCGGGTAGGTATTTTTGATTGCAGCCATCACGCTGCATTGCTTCTGCCTGCTGTTTATCGCGACACCAAAGGCGCGTCGGATTTCCGTTGCCGGCAAGCAAAATCGCCAACGCGGTACCAAAGGAGCCTGCCCCCAATACCGCGATTGGTGAAAACTGCGTTGCAGTCGTCAAGGCAATTACTCGGCCGTTGCCTGACCTTCGGCTTGGGCAGCTTGCTGTTGTTGAGCCATTTGAGCCTGGAATAAGGCTTCAAAATTAACTGGTGCCATGTACACAGGAGGGAAACCACCTTTGGTGATTAGGCCACTAATAACTTCGCGAGCGTATGGGTACAGAGCCTCTGGGCAGAAAGTGCTTAACAAATGACGTAACTGCACATCGTTCAAACCGCGCACACCGAATAAACCAGCTTGTTGTACTTCAACTAGGAAACCAGTCGTTTCGCCCTGAGCAGCTGTTAGCGTAATGGTCAAGACAACTTCGTAGAAGTCTTCGCCCACTTTGCGTGATTTGCTGTTCATTTCCATTTTAATTTCAGGCTTGAAATTAGCATCCTGGAAAATTTCTGGAGCATTAGGCGCTTCGAATGAAACGTCTTTAGTGTAAATGCGTTGAATACCTACCTGAATACCCTCTGGGCTTTGAGTAGTGGCTTCACTGCCTTCTGGTTTAACTTCTACTTGATCGGTCATAGTTTTCTCACTTTTTACTTCTAATCGATTTAACAGAGTGATCAGTTAGCGGATTGGACATGGAGCTGACTAGCTCTATAAGTCGTTGGCAAAAACGCCGTCCCCTAAATGAATGGATTAACTTTTAACAACTGGCAAGTTTTCTCCAAGCCAGGATTGATATCCTCCAGCCAGCTTATGAACCTGTTCATAGCCTGCTTTTTTTAGCTTGGTACACGCCGGTCCAGCCTGCATACCATTGCCACAGACAATGATAATGGGTGTGTTTTTGTGCTTTTCAAGCTCCTTATGGTTCGCTTCGAGCTTTGACTGTGGAATATTCTTGGCGCCAGCAATATGCCCCTTGTTAAAGTCCGCTATCGGGCGCATGTCTACGACCAACGCATCTTCTTTATTAATTAAATAAGTCACCTGTTGTGGCACTAAAGACTTCACGCCATTGCGCATGTGGTTGATTTGCGCCATAACCAGTAACAAGGCAACAAAAATCCAGGCTCCAGTGAGCAGAGGATGACTGGTTAAAAACTGTACGAACTCTTGCATGAATAATTAACTCGGGATGATTCGTTTATTCCGGGGATGGCATTATGCTTAAAATTTATGAAGGGTGCAAAGGTGTCTGCAAGTTGTTGTTTTTAGGCGACTCAAAACAAAGGCGGCGCATGTCACCGGGAAGTCACACGCGCCTCTGCCAGCCTCGCCGATTACTCAGCCGCTTCGACTTCCAATGTAGCACCTTCAACACCGACAACAACGACTCGCGTACCTTTAGGCAAATCCTCCCCTTCGATACGCCAATAGGTATCATCAAGACGCATGCGTCCAACGCCATTTTTAATTGGCGAATCCAATACGGCTTTACGGCCAATCAAAGAAGCCGAGCGTTTGTTTAAATTCGAATATTCTTCTGCGACATCTTCAAGGCCTTTTTTGGCCGACAGTTGTCGCCAGCCAAAAAAGCTAACCAAAGATAACACGCCAAATAAAATAAACTGCCACTGCCAACCAATGTCAGGTATGAACCATTGGATGATACTTACTACTATGGCAGATACCCCCATCCACAGAAACAATGTACTTGGCGCCAGCATTTCCAGGATCAGCAAGATAAACCCTAGACTCAGCCAGTGCCAATATTCAATTTGTAAAAACCATTCCACCATAGCTGATACCTCTTGGTCGAAAATCTAATACGTTACGATTGCTTGAAGGCGTTTTTAGCCAGTTCGGCAATGCCTCCTATAGAGCCAATCAATGAAGAGGCTTCCATCGGCATAAATACCAGTTTTTCATTGGGTGAGTTGGCAAAGGCTTTCATGGCTTCAACGTACTTTTGCGCCACAAAGTAGTTGATGGCATTCAAATCACCCTGAGCAATCGCTTTTGATACCATATGCGTCGCTTTAGCCTCAGCTTCTGCCAGTCGTTCACGCGCTTCGGCTTCTAAAAAGGCAGCTTGTCGATCACCTTCAGCACGTTGAATTTCAGCTTCCTTTTCACCTTCAGCACGCAATATTTGCGAACGCTTTTCACCTTCGGCTTCCAAAATATGTGCCCGCTTTATCCGCTCGGCTTTCATTTGTTGCGCCATAGCATCAACCAGATCTTTAGGAGGCAAAATATCTTTTATTTCAATTCGAGTAACTTTGACGCCCCAAGGATTAGTTGCTTCATCAACGATGGTCAAAATTCGTGCATTAATTTGGTCCCGTTTTGACAGCATTTCATCCAGATCCATACTCCCTAACACGGTACGAATGTTGGTTTGCACCAGGTTCTGCATGGCTCGGGTAAGATCATTAACTTCATATGAGGCTTTGGCGGCATCGATCACTTGAAAGAAGCAAACGGCATCAATGGTTACTGTGGCGTTATCCTGCGAAATAACCTGTTGCTCAGGAATATCCAGCACCTGCTCCATCATATTGACTTTAGCGCCCACAGTTTCAATCAAAGGAGTAATCCAGTGAAGTCCCGGCGTCAGACTGCGGCGAAACTTACCAAACCGCTCTATATTGTATTGATAGCCCTGCTTGACCTGCTTGACCCCTAAAAACAGCAGGACGATCAAGAACACCAGTATCACCAGAAAAACTTCATTCATACATGACTCCTTGTGGATGTTAAATGCGTATTAAAGATGCAGACAAAACTGTAATGTTTAGTCGAAGTATTGAAGGTTTTATTACCGGAAAGGGAAAATATTTCTTATCAACGCAGGGTGCACTCTAGTCTCTAACCCAAAAAGCCCAGTCAACTGACCGGGCTTATGTATTAGGAAGGTTCAGTCTTCTTTAAGCTTGGTGGCGCCGGCGAATCAGCAGCAAGGGTAATAGCAGAACCACAAAAGGCATGGATCCTGCCTCTACCCCGATTAATATCACCAAAGCTAAGGCGTAGAGAATTTCTTTGGTACTGTCATTATCGTTATCACTCGACTCGACTTCACCATCGCAGGGTGCGGCAGGTAAAGCAATCACAAAGTCGTGACTCGCCGTTGCTGTCAGTAAATCATTACCGTCGAGGCGGTATTGATAATTAACAGTAAACTCAAGAGCGGTTTCGCACTCGACAGTTGAATCGACAGTAAAACTAAAATCTTGCGTATTGGAGCGTGTTTCTCCGCTTTCAATATCGGTATAGCTGGCATCAGCGGTGGTAATGGTAACCCCAGTTGTTGCAGACACTAAAGTCGCCTCAATGGTATCCGCCGTATAGGCTGAATCATTAAGCATAGGCACTTTAATAGCGACGGATTCACCTCGTTCTACCACTCCATCAGTACCAGCCGACTCGATTAAAATGTCTTGAGGTTGCAGTCCATGTTTAATACAGGAGCCTGAAGACACCCGATTTATCGACCAGGAGTTTAACGTTCCGGTATCGTCAGCTGCGGTATCAACAACCTGTAAGGTCCAAGTTCCATTGGGATCTTCACCAATAAATGCTGACAAGCTTTCTACCGGAGTGTAATCACCAGGAAAGTTTCCTTGTACGTTGTCGGTACTATCCATTTCATCGGTATCAAATAAGGTGATACGCGTCCCTTGGGGCGAGGTTAAAGTAATGGTCAAATCACCGGCCCAGGTGTGAGTAATATCGAGGTCCAGATTGAACCTATCACTTACCATTTCCGTAGCGCCGTTTATTGCGATAGTGGACGTTATGCCATTAGGATCATTATCGGGAATCGCGGTGACATCAGTATTGGAATCGGTTTCCACTACCAAGTCACCTACTCGAACTTGAAAGTCAAAATTATCACTTTCGGAAGTTACTGGATTAGTGGCGACGTCATAGGTCACTGCTAACGACAGATCGATGTTACTGCCACAACTAACGTCATCACCTAACGCCAACACAAAATCGTCAGTATTGGCTACGGTGTTCGAGGGTGAAATATCAGCATAAACGCTACTGCCACTTACCACCGTAACATTTGCAGTAGTAGTCGTTAGAGTCGCTTGAACATTAGTCACATTCAGAGGTGAGTCATTTGTAAGAGGCACTTTGATATTCGCTAACTCCAACGGTTCCACAATAGTGTCGGCACCACTAGAAACCACCAATAAAGGCTCAGCCGAGAGTTCATCGCCTAAAATATTCATGGTTTTAAAGTTTTGATAAAACACGGTCGCGTGAGGGCCGTTTGGAAACAGTTGGGCCGCTGCCGTAACAATGGAGCGCGCCATATCGGGCATTCTAATACTACCCCCCAAACCAAATTGACCTTCCAGCACAATTTGGTCCACCTCTTCACGCGCTTGGCCAGCATCAACTAATTGCACTAACGATTGAAACAATGGAGTGGACCAAAGCTCGTCACTGTAATCTGCTTGACCATCAACGGCCATGTGAGCGGTATACACAATTGAAGGATCGTATTGATAGCTGGTTCGGTTCATCACCCGCCCAGGCCAGAAAGAATTGTGACCATCCCAGGTGTATACCCAGTGGGGATTAAAGGTTTGTCCGTTGGGCGTGCTGTAACTGTAAGAACCTGCCCAATAGTCACCAAACCCTTCACCCATTGCGCCCGTATCACCACCTAAAAAATCAGGGTTTATCGCAAAAGTTATTGCATGGCCGTACTCGTGCAAAATCACATCGGCGTCTTCGTTATCCGGAACGCCGCCATGACCAAAAGCCAACCGGTTACTACCGGGTAAATAGAACGAGTTGTCTGCACCACCCGCGCCATCAGCATCCACTTCAATTGAGCCTTCCTGAATGCCGGTAGCTCCGGTAAAACCTAATGACTGAATGTAACGCTGATTTTGATCAATGTGGAAATAACTCATCACATCGTAAAACTCGGGCTCACCGCGTTTTCCGCGCCACTGACCATCGGTTGTTGTTGTCGGCCGAGTATTAGGGGCATCGAAGTCAATAATTTGCACCCAGGGACCGACCAGACTGTAATCAGTGCCATCGAAATTGATGTCTCTTAACATCACTGCTTGATAGGCAGGATCAAAGTCAGCGCCGGGAGAGCTTTGCTCCAACGTTGCATCATTTAGGGTAGTACGAGGGTCGGGATCAAACACCAAACCATTGCCATCGACCATCAATTGTCGCGGAGTTTGATTATCGTTTCCGGTTTTAGATTTAAATTGCGTTAAAGCAGAAGCAAAAGGTTGCAACTGTTTGTTCAATGGAAACGCGCTTATCTTACCGAATGACGAGTTTGATTCAATGGACGCTTTATGAGGTACATCAAGGCGCATAGTTTGTAGGACTTCGCCATTTTTTGTGTCGATAAACTGTTGCCAACTACCTCTTGGTGCTGAAAGTTCTAACGTATTTCGATAGGCCATCCGTAATTCTTTTCCGACAGGAAAATAAACGAGCTGACTTTTCGGCTCACTTAACAATTTGCCCTGCGGTTGAAAAAACTCCCAACTACGGGTTAAAGCCTGCATTTTAGATAACGTATCTGTTTTGTTATTATTCTCTTTAATAACCAAGTTTATATTTGAAAGAGAGTTATACAGCTTATCAATACGGCCGGATGTTTTATTAACGGAAACAATCAGTCGCTGACCAAAAACGGGTATGTCGTTGACAACTTTCTGATAATAAAAATGCTCTGCCAACAAACTGGATTTTCTGTACTCCAAGCGCAAACCATCGAGCGAGGTGGTTATGCCCAACGACTGGGCGTTTTGACGTAAATACTCCAAAAGGGAAGTATCAAGAAGAGCGCCTTTTTGAATTAATCCCGCAGGCAACTGCGCGGCAGGTTTACTGGCAACAATGGATAACTTCGATGACACCGGGGTAATCAGGCTTGCAGGCGTAGCTGAACCGGCATTGATAACACCAGCTCCCATCGCAGTAATGCAGAGCAGATATCTATTCAGTTTGGACAGTTTATTACGATTTACGAGGTTCATGATGGCCAACTTTTGCTTTTGTAATCTTTGCATCATAAA
>JBFHVL010000052.1:0-17978 GCA_041589565.1 Kangiellaceae bacterium
CCGCGATTACATTGTGCTTCCCACAGCAAATATTGTGACTCAAGCTGCAAGCCAACTTGGTTTTTCAACTCGATATCATAATAGTCGAAAGAAAATTTTAAATTGTCTGAAAATCGATACAATAGCCCGATAGTCTGAGTACTACCTTCTTCTTCTACAAGATCGGTAGAGCCCCACCAAACAGTTCCAATTTCTTCGATGTATTCTGGATTATTTCTACATTCCGCGTAATCATTTAAAGCACTCATACACTGCTCAATGTCGATCACATTGATAAAGTATAAAGTGGTATCTGCGAATAAATAATGTTGGTCGGGAGCTCTAAAGCTGGTGCTGTGAACTAAGCTAACGCTTAGATCTTCAATTGGCTTCCACTGCAAGGCCGACTTCCAGGTCGTTGCACTCCCTACATTAGAATCATCGCGATAGTCATCCCATCGCAAAGCGAGAGTGAGGTCAAGATCCCCCATTGCACCATTGCGAATAACCGGCATTAGCCATTCAAGCCCTAACGCCAGTCGGTCTCGATCACCACGTCCCGATGATCCACCAAAGTTATACCAGCCAAAGTTAGCACTTGTTTCATCGATATCGATACGATAATCCGAAGAGTTCCACTCAAAAATCAAAGCATACTCACTGGCTTCATTATTGACTGAAAATCCTTCACCCGACATCCAGTAAGACAAAGTGGTGGAATTGGAACGAGAGTCACTGACGCTGCGCCCCATCACATCAGTAAAGTCTGCCGGCTGATATCGCTCGAATACATCTTCCGGTTGTGTGAAAAAGTTATTTATTGCTGATTCGTAAAAAAGAGGGTTGGTGCGTAAGGAGTCGTAGTTACTAAAGGCCAAGGTCACTCGATAGTCGAAATGCTGAGCCATTCCTTCGAAACCACCGATTAGAGAATACGATGATTCATCAAAAATCTTATCCTGACTGCCGGTTTCCGCTGCACTAAATTCACGAGCAGCAAAATGAGTTATGGTGTCGGTGTTATCAACAAAATATCCGCTCCAAAACAAAGGAAAGTTTCGTGCTTGCGTATCGCTGTTCCAATAAACAAGGTTGGCAAACCACTTCCCCATACCAGCTTCTTTTTCGGCGTAACTGAATAAGGAAAAGGTTTCTCTTTTATTGCGTAGACTATCTTCACGATAAATTCCGCTAGTACAAAACTCACCTACATTGGTAACTACGGGCTGTGAAGGATGAGGATCACAAGCCTGAGCATTGGGAAGCACATATTCATTTTGAGAAAAATCAAATAAGGCAATACTTGTAGGAATAATATCGGGCTCAATCTCTCCCAGCCAAACACGATCCTGAGCAAATATTGGCTCGCGTTTTTCCCATTGATAACCTAACGTAAGCAGCGCATCGCCGGAACGGAAACTATTTCCTCCTGTCAGTTTCTTCGACTCTCCACCGCCACGTAGCGTATCACCATAGGTTACTGTAAATTCGTGACTGTCGAACTCTTCTCGAAGAATAACATTAATAACTCCGGCAATAGCATCCGAACCGTATATGGCTGATGCTCCATCGGTTAATACATCGACGCGTTCAATGGCCACTGTGGGGATGGTAGCAAAATTAAAAAAGTTAGATTCGCTTTGGTAAGGGGTAGGATTAAGTGCCAAGCGTTGACCGTTGACCAATACTAAAGTGCGTCCGGGACCAAATCCGCGCAAATTAATCGCCTGAGCCGCAGAGGTAAACCCATTGGGAAACTGATCGCCTTCGAGCAATGAACCGGTTTGCGCGGTCAATGAAACCAAAGCGTCGTATAAATTGGTATGACCCAGACGCGCCAAATCTTCTGATGTTAATGACAGGATCGGCGAAGGGCCCGAATTATCGGCTTTCTTAATTAATGATCCAGTAACGACGAGTTTTTCGTCCTCTGAAGACTCTGGATTGGCATTATGAACAGCGCCAGCAGCAAAGCTCGCTGTCAAACAGGCCAACAGCCAGGTTTGTTGCATGAAATCTATCCCCGGTAATCTTTTAGTTTTGATTTTTTGGCGTCGGTCGAGCAAAGGCAAACTAATACCTTATCCCCCAAGGTTGTGCAATCCTTAACTAATTTAATGTGAATATGTCACAGTTTTTTTCAATATTAAAGTGCCAAACAGTTTATGTTGCCTGAAAGGGTATTGCATGCGTCGAAGATTCTCCAGCCGCTTTTAAACTAGGCACTCGACTGAGCAAAAATTGCCTTAGGGCTTCCGACTGATGTTTATTTGAATCGACCAAAACTAGATAACGACCATAGTGTATATCATCAGAAAATTGCTTGATGCGATAATGCAACATGCGGCTCCCCACCATAGCGCCAATCCAACTAAACAGGAGTGCAGGAGCCAAAATCGAGCCTAGCCAGGTAATGAGCGGTAGCGGCAAGACATGAGGATTAAATGCGGCATAAAATCCAGCAGCGATCACTCCAACAATAACGCCAAGCAAAGCGCCTTGCTCCGCGAGTCGTACTACATCAGTCTTTTGCCAAAAATTGGCAGTACGAATTTGATGCTGTAACAGACCTTGTTGATCCAGACCTATGACGTGATAGCGCCAATCCCCTTGATATTGATGTGATAAGCAGCGAGCCACCAGTTCGGTTGTTTCCAAATCATCAGCTAAAAAATATAAACGTCTCATTGAAAGCTCCTTTCTGTCTAATCAAGTACCCTTTACTGGGTATAGACAGAGAGCTTCGTCAACTCAAGCGTCTTTGGAGGAAACAGTTAGAATATTTTATTGTTTAAAAACATCCACTTAGATCATTGATACTTACAGATAGAGTTTGCTCAACGAATCTATATACGGCTTAACTTCATCATCAAAGGGTGTATGACGTGCTTTTTCCAATACCGAAGCCAAAACACGACGTTCATCGGCGTTGACTTCTCCATCTTCAAGAGCAATGGTAATGATGCGCTCAATTTCATCGACTGAATAAAGACCATCATTGGCAAATGAACGAATCGACTCCATGATCATCTTTACATGACTGGGAATTTCCGTTTGTGTATTTACTCGAACGTCATTATTGCTCATGATTCTTCTCTCTTCCTGCTACAAGCCTTTGACAGCGTAGATACCTGCCGCATTGCGCAGATATTCTTTATAATCCATACCATAACCGAATACATAGCGATCGGGAACTTTCAAGCCCACAAAATCTGCTTTTAGATCTGGACTTGCTTTCCGATCGTGCTCTTTATCCACCAGGACTGCGGTATAGACTTCTTTAGCGCCCTGAGCACGAATAGCATTTAAAATTGCTTGCAAAGTATGACCTTCATCCAAAATATCATCCACCACTAATACTACGCGGTCGAGCATCGGCATCTGCGGTAGGGCTTTCCAGTGCAATTCGCCACCGGAAGTATCACCTCGGTAACGTGTTGCATGACAATAATCCATTTGCAAAGGAATGGATAATCGCGTTAACAGCTGACCCGCGAAAATCAGTCCTCCATTCATAATGGTCAGAACAATGGGATTTTTATCAGCAAGCTTGGTGTTAATTGACTGCGCCATCTCATCAATCGCCGCTTCAACTTGTTGCTGATTGAATAAGCACTCCGCTTCGCTTTGTATGTGTTCAATAACGCTGTGAATGGTATCGGTCATAGTGTCCTCAAATTCGATTTAGTTTGATGAATGTTCGTCATCGACATTGATCACCGGGATCATGCTTTCCAAAGGTCTCTTTTTTGCAACATGCACAGCGCTATGATTGGTTTGCTCTGTTGCTTGCTCACTCATGGTTTCCCGATAGCCACAGCTGACACACTCAAACTGCTTGCGTTCGCTATCAATCACTTGAGCAATGGTATCTTGCGCGCCACATGCAGGACAAATTGCTCCAGCGATAAATTGTTTTTTTAATGCCATATTACTCTCATCAGATTAAAGCGATTGTTCACTGAAAGATTGTTCCAATTGCCGTTGCGCATTTTCTAATTGGTCCTGTAACTCGAACCAATCACCCTCAACCATTTCTAATTGTTGCTTGAGTTCACTTTGTTGAGCAATGACCTGATTCAGTTCATCTTTACGTGATGCTTCATACAGACCTGAGTCTGCCATTAACTGCTCGACCTGATCCAGCTCGTTTTGCACTCTCTCCATCTTTTTCTCAGCTTGCTGTAATTGTTTTTTCAGTGGTGCCAGTTGTTGTCGAATTTGCGCTTCGCGTTGCTTTTGCTGCTTGCGATCCAGCACCTCTGATTTTTTACTTTTGCTCGACTCGTCTTTACCCCAACGATTTTGTTTTAACCATTGATGATACACCTGAGTATCGCCATCAAATCGCTGTAATTGCCCACTATCCACCAGATAGAGTTCATCGACTGTAGCGTCTAGCAGAAAACGATCGTGGGAGATTAACACCACGGCACCCTCAAAATTTTGAATCGCCATGGTCAGCGCATCGCGCATATCCATATCCAGATGGTTGGTCGGTTCGTCGAGCAGAATGAGGTTTGGTTTTTGATAAATAATCAGCGCCAGAACCAGCCGTGCTTTTTCACCTCCGGAAAAATTCTCAACCGACTCAAAAACCTTATCACCATGGAAAGCAAATCCACCAAGGTAGTTTCTCACCTCCTGCTCAGTAAGCTGCGGATTGAGCACCAGCATTTGATCAAATGCACTTTTATCCGCCGACAATTGTTCAAGCTGATGCTGTGCAAAGTAGCCAACTGCCAGGTGTTTACTCGCCTGCCGCTCACCGCTTACCGTGACTTCCGAGTTCACAATCGCTTTCAGTAACGTTGATTTACCTGCACCATTACGCCCCAGTAAACCGATTCGACTATCACAGCGAAGTGTCAGATTAACCGAGGATAACACCCGATAGTCACCGTAGCCCACCTGATAGTCTTCCAGGCGAAGTAGCGGATCGGGTAAATGCCGGGGCGACAAAAAGTCAAAAGACAGCCGCTCTCGGACCGAAATATTTTCCACCGTCGCCATGCGTTCTAATGCTTTCACCCGGCTTTGTGCCTGCTTGGCTTTACTGGCTTTAGCCTTAAACCGATCGATAAAGGACTGTAAATGTTTAACTTTTGCCTGCTGCTTTTCAAATTGTTTGGCCTGCAGATTTTCCTGCTCGGTTTTGATGCGTAAAAACTGGCTGTAATTACCACTGTAGCTTCTAACCTGCCCCTGCTCAAAGTGCAGCACTCGGGACACGATGGCGTCGAGAAAATCGCGGTCGTGCGAAATAATCAACAGAGTACCGGTATAGGCTTTTAAATAACTTTCGAGCCAGAACACTGCGTCCAGGTCCAAGTGGTTAGTGGGCTCGTCCAGCAACATTAGATCAGACGGCTGGATCAAAGCCTGCGCTAGATTGAGTCGCACTCGCCACCCACCGGACAATTGCGATACTTTCATCTGCATTTGCTCTTCACCAAAACCCAGGCCATACAGCAGTTTGGCGGCTCGTGACTCGGCATCGTAGGCATTGAGTGCATCGAGCTCACTATGAGCTTCGGCAATGGCAGTTCCGTTATTGTCCTGCTCGGCTTTCGTTAATTTAGCCTGAGCCTGGCGCAACGCTTTATCACCATCGAGCACGTAGTCGATAGCCGTTTGATTAACACCGGGAGTTTCCTGTTTAACGTGGGCAATTCGCAGCTTGTCAGGTAACTCCAGCTCACCTGAGTCGGCAGCAAGATGCCCCAACATTAATTGAAACAATGTGGACTTGCCGCATCCATTGGCGCCAACAATGCCGATTTTTTCGCCGGCAAACAGCGTGAGGTCCAGCTCCTGAACCAGCGTTTGCGCACCGCGCGAATAAGAAACCTTGGAAAATGTGATCATGAATTAAGGTATGATTATGAACAAAGAATAAAAGAAACCGGACCACCCCTATGGCAGACGCGACTATTGTATTGATAACCCTGATTATTTACAAAGTAACATTGATCGGGATTGGTTTGTGGGCCAGCCGTCGCACTCAGTCAGCCAATGATTTCTTCCTCGGTGGTCGGCAACTGGGTCCCTGGGTGGCGGCGATCAGTGCTAGCGCCAGTTCCAGCTCAGCCTGGACTCTGTTGGGCGTAAGTGGAGCTGCCTATCTTTGGGGATTGTCTGCCATTTGGTTATTTCCTTCTGTCATGCTCGGCTTTTTGGTCAATTGGTTATGGGTTGCTCCGCGCATTCGCGATCTCAGTCGCAATGAACAGGCGCTGACCCTAACCGATTTAATGGTGACTCAACCCAGTGCACCGCTGGCGGATACTATCCGTCGAGTGGCCACCATGATTCTGGTGTTTTCCTTTACCTTTTACATTGCTGCTCAATTTAAAGCAGCAGGTAGCAGCTTTCATAATGTATTTGAACTCGACTTCGAGCTGGCCATTATTCTCGGCGCATTGATCATTCTTATCTACACCCTGCTCGGTGGCTTCTGGGCGGTGAGCGTTACCGATACTTTGCAGGGAATGTTAATGGCAATTACCGCGATCATTCTGCCCATCGCCGCAATCACCGCCATTGGCGGACCTTCGTCATTGATGGACAGCTTTGCCAATATTTCAACACCAGGCTATGACCGTTGGTTCGGCAGTCACTATGGTATTGCTGCTCTAGGATTTACTCTTGGTATTCTCGGTATCGGCAATGGCTACCCGGGACAGCCTCATGTGGTCAATCGCTTTATGGCACTAAAAGATGAGCGTTCATTGCAACACGGCCGAGTTATTGCTATTAGCTGGGCGGTTATCGTCTATAGTGGAATGCTGCTATTGGGTTGGAGTGCCCGCGTGATTATTCCAGTTCTGGCTGATGGCGAGAGCGTGTTTTTTGCCGCAGTGGAGCATTTATTTTCACCGGTGGTTGCCGGCGTGATGATTGCCGCCGTGCTCTCGGCGGTGATGTCCACTGCAGACTCGCAAATACTAGTGGTGTCTTCGGCGTTATCTCATGATATTGGCCGCCACCGTCAATCAGTGTTGCTGGGCCGGCTGGCGGTAGTTGGCGTCTGTATTGCTGCAACCATATTGGCGGTAATGGTCGATCAGAGTATCTTTAATCGCGTATTGTTTGCCTGGCACGCCATCGGAAGCAGTTTTGGTCCGGTATTGATCACCCGATTACTGGGCCGTTCGGTGACTAATATTCAAGTCTTGCTAACCTTGCTGATTGGCTTTGGTTTAACCGTGCTGATCAACAGCCAGCCAGATTTACCCGGCGACTGGGGCGAACGTTGGATACCGTTTTTAGCCGCATTGATCTTTGCTCTGGCAGGATCAAAAAGGCCCACCTAATCCCTCAGGTGAGCCGTGGAGAACCGAAATCGGCTTAAATAACTGACGAAAGCTTTGGACTAATTAGCAGGCGCTTCTTTATGCTCAGGCTTTTCGGCCGCCTCCTGAACCACTTCACCTTCGACGACATCGCCGTCTTTTTTCGGAGTGCTGGCGGTCCATTCGTTAATCTTGTTACGACACTTATCAAACAGCTCCTTCCAAAACTCATGAAAAGCCGCTCCCAGTACGATCCCGATGATTAAGTACAACATGAAACTCTCCTTTTAGGTTTTACACTGACCGGTTATCAATAACATCCAAAGTATTGCGATCTTCATGCCAACACCTATCTTATTGATATTTAACAATAAAATATTCTACATTCTTCGACTTGTGGTGGAAAAAACCAATAAATGGCTAATTTGCAACTTGCAAAGCAGCCTGATCTCTTTAGTATTTGCTGCAACGAAAACAAAGAGAATACCTCTATGCAGTGGCTAACCCTGTTACCCCCGACTCTGGCCATTATTGTCGCCATCTGGAAAAGAGAAGTGATTCTGGCGTTACTCATCGCCATATTTTCGGCTGAATTTTTACTGGCGACCTTTCATCCGGGCTTAGGACTGATCAATACCGTGGAACGGCTGGTTTCGGTATTTGGCAACGCTGGCAACACCCGCATTTTGTTGTTCAGCTTGTTGATCGGCGCGCTACTGACATTGATGCAAAAGTCCGGAGGGGTCAGCGCCTTTGTCGACTGGGTGGGTCGAAAAGGGCTGGCCAATACGCCTCGCAAGGTGGGATTGGTCCCCACCTTAATGGGCATATTCATCTTTATTGAAACCAACCTGAGTGTGCTCACCTCAGGGATATTGGCACGTAATCTATTTGATCGATTTAATATGAGCCGGGAACGACTCGCCTACATTATCGACTCCACCTGCGCACCGGTATCGGTTCTCATCGTTATGAATGCCTGGGGGGCCTACATTCTGAGTCTGATTGCCGATTTTGATTTTGAAAGTACCAATTCGGTCCTGCTGGGCTCTTTAGGACTCAACTTTTATGCGCTGATCACTCTTGCGTTGGTGTTTTATACGGTGCTCAGTAATCGCGTGCATGGCCCCATGAAACACGCGGAAAATAAGGTACGTGAAGAAGCACTTGAAGTGATTGAAGCGCCAACTCGCAAACGCTTTATGCTATTGCCACTGATCACCATGATTGGGGGTATCGTATTTTTTATGTGGTTTACCGGGCAACAATCTCTGGTAGCGCAGGGGACCGAAGGGTTTGGGTTTACTCAGGCGCTGCTCGCCGGTTCTGGTTCGCGCTCGGTATTGTGGGCCACCTTTGCTGCGCTGCTGGTGGCCTATATTTTGATAAGATTTCAACAAGGTGAAAAACATAAAACCCTGGTGAGCTGGGGCTTTGAAGGCATGAGCAAACTGCTGGGTCTGGTAACTACAGTGCTGTTAGCTCTGGCACTGGGTTCAAGTATGAAAGCACTGGGCACCGGAGAGTTTGTCGCCCAGATGATCAGCGGTTCATTGCCGGTAATTTTGGTCACACCGTTAATCTTTGTAGCCGCAGCTATTATTTCATTTACCACCGGCACATCATGGGGAACGTTTGGAATACTGATCCCTATTGGCATGCCGATCGCTCAATCCATGGGTATTCCGCCGGAGTTAATTCTTGCCGCGGTACTGGGCGGGGGAGTGTTCGGTGATCATTGCTCACCGATATCCGATACCACAATAGTTTCCTCACTGGCCGCAGGCTGCGACCATCTGGATCACGTCCGCACGCAACTACCCTATGCGCTTACCGCAGGAGGTGCCACTATTGTGCTGTATCTGATTATGGGAGCCTTCGCCTAACCTTAAAACACGGACTAGAAAACGGAGCAGTCTATTTTGAGCCGAGCTGTTGCTCCAACTCGGCAACCTGCTGCTCTAGTTCGGTGAGCTTTTGTCGTGTTTTTTGCAATACCCGGGTTTGAATATCAAACTCCTCCCGGGTCACCAATTCCATTTTCGCCAGCTGAGCCTGTAGCAATTGCTTAAATTGTTGCCGCATCTGGTCATGCATGTTTTTCATTTCGGGCGGAATTATTTGTGACATTTTGTCCGCCAGATCATCTATAATCTTGGCATCAATCATGGGGGTGTTCTCTAGGATGCGGATAATTGCCCCCACTATAACCAAAGAGCCATGAAATTCAACCAACGGAAACTACTATTTCTTACTCTTTTACTTTCTCTGTCACCCGCCAGTCAAGCAGCAAAAATATACAAGTGGGTCGACGAAAACGGTAAAGTTCACTACAGTGATAAGCCTCCGGCCAACCAACAGAAGGCCGAAAGCCTTACTTTAGAAAGCGCAACAGAAGGCACAACCAATAGTAGCCAAAAACAACAGCCGGCCGTTTCAGCGCAGCAGCGTATTAATGAAGCGAACAAATGGCTGCACAATACCCGCACCAAGCAACAGGAAAAAGTTCAGGCTCGAGACAAAGCCTGGAACGATAAGCAAAAGCAAATTGCTGAGTGCAAAAAACTAAAAAGAGAATTGCTCGACTACGAAAACGCTGGCGTCATTTACGACTACAACGACAAAGGCGAACAATTCTATTTCAATCAACAGCAACGTGAAAAACTACTCACTAATTTGCGCAATAAAATTGCCAAACAGTGTAAGTCTTAATTCGTCATTTTTATTACCGGAAACACTATGTCACAAACAACGCGTACCGCGCTTGAAAATTACAACATTCCACTTTGGAGTGACGGCTTTTTTAATATCGACAGTGATGGTGATCTGGTTGTGTTGTCGAAACACGGCGATACGACCGAGCAACATAAGTTAAAAGAAATCATCGAAAAGATAAGTCATGATGATAAGCCGCTGCCGCTATTGTTACGATTTGGCAATATTCTGCGTGAACGATTTGACCACATCGCCGATGCTTTTAGTAACGCCATTGAAGACAACGAGTACGGTAATCGATACACCTGTGTCTATCCAATTAAAGTCAATCAACAACGCGTCGTTGTTAACGAACTGGCACAACATGGTAAGCATCGGTTTGGCTTGGAGTCTGGAAGTAAACCGGAACTGCTTGCCGTTCTCGGCACTGAAATGCCAGAGCAAAGTATCGTTATTTGTAATGGTTATAAAGATCGCGAATATGTACGTACTGCTTTGATTGGTCAAAAAATGGGGCGCCGTGTTTTTCTGGTGGTCGAAAAGCTCCACGAGCTGGAACTCATTTTAGACGAAGCAGAAAAAATGCAAATCGAGCCAAACCTTGGTGTTCGAGTTCGCATGTACGCCATTGGGAAAGGAAACTGGCAGGACACTGGTGGCGAGAAAAGTAAGTTCGGTCTGTCACCAAGTCAGTTATTAAAATTGATTGAGACGTTAAAAGATCATGGCAAAGCAAACTGCCTAAAGCTACTTCACTGTCACCTGGGTTCACAAATATCTAGCATTACCGATATTCGTAAAGGCATAAAAGAATGTGCTCGCTACTATGTCGAACTCACCAATATGGGATTACCCATGGAAGTCATCGATGTTGGCGGCGGACTTGGTGTCGACTATGAAGGGACTCAATCACCGTCCTACTATTCGATTAACTATTCTGTGCAGGAATACGCCAATACCGTAGTGCAAACAATTGCTGAAGCTTTAGAGCCCCATCAATTAAAACACCCTGAAATTGTGACCGAATCTGGACGAGCATTAACCGCGCATCATGCGGTACTGGTAACCAATATGTTCGATAAAGAACAGGCTCCGGGTCTTGGCGAACCTGACAATGTCACCGAGCAAGATACCAATGTACTACAAAACCTTTGGCGTCATTACCAGACCGTTAATGAAGACAATGCCATTGAGGCTTTCCATTCGGCGGTGTTCTATTTAAATGAAGCCTTAACCCTTTACACCCACGAAACCATTTCACTAAATGACTGGGCGCGTAGTGAACAGCTGTATTTCGCCATTTGTCGCAAAATATTGCCATTACTCGACCCCAATATTTCGGGACATGAAGATGTCATTGCGGAGCTGGAAAATAAGCTGGCGAGCAAGCTGTTCTGTAATTTCAGCTTATTTCAATCACTACCAGATGCCTGGGGAATCGATCAGATTTTTCCGGTTGTACCTATCAGTCACCTTGATCGTCCTTTGGAAACGCGCGGAATTATTAAAGACATAACCTGTGACTCCGATGGCCGTATTGAACGCTATGTGAATGGCCGCAGCATTGAACGCAGTTTACTATTACCAGAACTTGCCGACGATGAACCTCTGGTCATGGGAATTTTTATGGTGGGCGCTTATCAGGAAATTTTAGGCGATCTGCATAACCTGTTTGGCGATACTCACTCGGTTCATATCGATTTAAAACCGAATGGCGAATTTGTCGAGCAAGAACACACTGAAGGTGATAAGGTTTCAGAAGTATTGTCGATTGTACATTTTGAAGAAGAAGCTCTCACGAAAACTTATCAGCAACAATTGCTAAAGTCAGATTTGTCAGTTCAGGATCAACAGTCTTACCTTGAAGAGCTTACCATAGGGCTACAAGGTTATACCTACCTGGAAGACTAACTCCGGAGGAGTTTATGAAAGTAAAATTAGAAATTGACGCATCGCCGGAAGAATGGCGACGCTTTTTCGGTATGCCCGATGTTACCGAAGTGCACGAAGAGCTGATAAAACAGGCAAAAGAAAAAATGCAGTCAGCTGACTTTGATCCCATGGCCCTGATGCAACAGTTTATGCCAAAAGATATGAAAAACATGGCCGAGCTGCAAAAAAATTTCTGGGAAAATCTGTTTAACCAAAAGTCGTAACAAACCTTATGCAAGCTTTACTTCAGCACCTGTCTGGTGCAATTTGTCTTATATTATTTACTGCAAACATTTTGTTTTGGATAGTACCGGTACTGGTGTTGTCGTTTTTAAAATTCTTATTACCGATACCACCATTAACCCGCCTGTTCAGCTTTTTACTCAATGCTTCTGCCTCGGCATGGATCAGCGTAAATACTTTACTGTCCTATTTCCACAGCCAACTAGAAGTGGAATGGCCAGACAATATCGAACTGTCAAATCAACACTGGTATCTGGTACTGGCAAATCATCAGTCATGGGTCGATATTTATGTATTGCAGCGAATTTTTAACGGCAAAATTCCTTTTCTAAAGTTCTTTCTTAAAAAAGAACTGATCTATGTACCTCTACTCGGAATAGCATGGTGGGCCCTCGACTTTCCTTTTATGAAACGTCATTCAAAAAGTTTTTTAAAAAAATACCCTCACAAGAAGGGCGAAGACTTGAAAACCACGCAAAAGGCCTGCGAAAAGTTCAAGCATATACCTATCTCGGTGATGAACTTTGTTGAAGGTACTCGTTTCACTTCATCTAAAGCCCAGCGGCAGCAAACGCCTTACCAAAATTTATTAAAGCCAAAATCTGGGGGTGTCGGTACGGTACTTTCCATTCTGGGCCAACAAATGCATACCGTCGTTGATGTCACGATTCATTACCCCGATCGCATCCCGAGCTTTTGGGACTTTTTATGCTTTCGAGTTCGTAAAATTCAGGTTGTCGTTAAAGTTCATGAAATTGATCCTGCAATTATTGGCGATATGACCAGCAATGAGACACGGATTAAAGTCCAAAACTGGCTTAATAACCTGTGGCAGGAAAAAGATCGGCGTCTGACAGAATTGAAACAACAGACCGCCATAGAAGCCGCCAACTCACTGATCCCTAAGCGTTAATCAGCAGAAAGCCGGCTAGTTTCCCGGTTTTCTTTAAAACTTCGGCAAAAGTGAGAGTTTAATAGCAGGAAACGCTTCGCCTGCTAATTTCTAGCCTAGTTTTTTAAGTTTTCTATATTTTAACAAATTGAGCAAAAAACTCTTTATTAATCAATAAATTAAATAGCTTTTTTCAGCGATTAATCTGTAAGCAATCAGTAAAAAACTGAATTGTTTTGTTTATTTTTTCTACTTTCCTAGATATTTTCTCACTTTTCTTGTATCATGCCGCGCAAATTTTAGGCAGTAGAGGAGACGGATATTGGAACAAGCAAGTGTAGAAGTGCAATTACAGGTTTGGAAAGAGTTGGCCATCAGCAAACAGGTGTTGATGCAAACCGCAGCCAAAACCTTGGGGTTACCCGAAGAGTACACCACAGAAGAGCTTGAGCAGGCGCTCAACAAAACGATTAACCTGGCTAACAACGCCGAAGCTGAAATTAAAGCAGCTCAGGAAAAAGCCGACAAAGCTATCGCTGATATGCAGGCCAAAGTCGAGGCCGCTGAAAAAGCAACTGCGAAAGCCAATGCCGAGCGAGACGAAGCACTCGCGGCCAAAGAAGCGACCGAACAATCCATGGCTGCCAGCAAGGCCCACAATGCTGATGAAGTTAAAAAACTCAAAGCACAACTGGCAGACAAGCAAAAGGAATTGAAGCAAATCACCAAAACTTTGGCCGATACGCCAGAGAACGTGGTGAAGAAAATGAAAACCCTGAAAAAGGAAAAGCAGGACGAAGCCAAAGCGCGTAAGCAGATTGAAGATCTGAACAAAAAATTGCGTAAAGAGAAGCAAACTGCTGAAACAACGGTTAAAGAACAGGAAGAGCTACTAACCAAAGCTGCCGAGTTAGCTAAAGAATTCCGAGCGTTGAATACTTTAGCTAATGAGCAGTTCAATCAGCTGGCTGACAAAGTGGACGATAAAGACGCTTTAGCCAAAGTCCCTGCGCTCAACGAAGAGTTGCTGGAACTTCTGGAAAAAGCCGCAGAGCCAAAGAAAGATAAGAAGTAAATCTACTGAGATCTTCTGCCTTAAAAAGCCTGTCTCATCGACGGGCTTTTTATTTTTTTGGCAGTTATCGATAGTCAGATAAGTCAATTCTTCGCGACATCCAATAGGCTCGACGCCAGTAGGGATTATCCAGATTGGAGATCATTACACCTTTTGATGTTGAAGCATGAAGAAAAAAGCCATTGTTCAAATAAATGCCTACGTGGCCTTTTTTCCAACTGGTTTTAAAAAATACCAAATCACCCGTTTGTAGTTCTCGTTTATCAACAGGTATACCGACTTTCGATTGCGCTTCGGTGGTGCGAGGAACTCGAACCCCTAACTGTGTTTTGAAGGTCAAATGGACAAATCCGGAGCAGTCGACTCCTGCACGGCTTAACCCACCCAAACGATAGGGAACTCCGCGCCAGGACTCATATTGCTGTTTAAGACGCTCTTCCAGAGGGGTGGCGGTAACCGTTTCATTAAACGGAAGTTTTCGAACAGCCGGAGCTTGAGTAGTAACGGGCTTCGCAATGGGCTCTCGTACAGGCGACTTTTGTTCGCAGGCGAACAACATAACTACAACCGCCAATACCCAGAACACACGCATGACCGACCGCCCTAATTTCTTTGCTACAACTGATTAGTCTGGCAGATAGCGTGAAATATTCCACCGTAACCACGGACCCATGTCACAAATCTCACGCATAGTTGTTAAAGTCATGCTTTTGCAGCGAAAAGTGATCATGCTTTGTTAATCTGAGAGTTGATATCGCTAAAAGCTGTGACTTGCCGAAACGAATACATGTTCCTGTGCCAGCTCATCCGGATCGCGAACTGCCTCTACATGAGTATTGGTATAGGCCAACTGCCATTGCCAGTTCGCCCAAGTGTAATTTAGATCCAGGCGCCACCAGATGTACTCACTGTCGGCAATACGACTTCGGAACATATCCGCATAGCCAAACAAGTAACGCCAGGACACTGACTCATTAATGGCAAAGGATTGAGCTAAGGTAATTTTGGCATTTTTGGCACCATCAAAGGTTTTGTGATCGTCGCTATAGGTAAAGTAGCTTTCGATTTCATGTGGTAACTTTAGACCCAGATAAATCTCATAAAAATAACGATCGGTATCTGCCATTCCGAAATTAAAGTTATTGAGCAATCCGAGATCTATGGTTCCCCAAGCATGCTCAAACGCAGTTCCGATTCCCAGATCAAACTCCTGACCGCTTTCAAGAGGAGACTTTAAGTTAGAAATAAACAATCGATAATAAGTTTTATCGTCATTCAATTGCAGTCCGTACTGTAATGCTGGATCATTTAAGGTTTGACTGAACCCATCAGAAATGTAGTTGGAAGTGAAGGTAACTTGATGATTACTATGTATTTCAGCATTTGCATTAAAAACAGTAAAAACCAAAACGGTGATGTATAGTCGGTACATATTGATTGCTCCCTTATAATTATGCAATCATAGTTTATTTATCGAATACTAGTTTGTCACCAATAAGAGAAAAATGCCAATTGAATCACACAGACATGTTATAAAATTAAAACACTTACTAAGCCCTATCGATAGCTTTTTCCCAAGCCTGTGCAAACTCTGTTTGCTCAAAATAGCCCCCGAATGAATTGTACAGTTTTTCACTCCAAAAAATTAAACTACCTTCTACAGGAATTTGAATTGATCCATCACAACTTGCAGCATCAACCAGTCGCCAGAAAAAAGCTGCCAAATGATTAGCTTGATCAACATTATATACTTTCCCAGCTTGGATAATTTTTTCGCTTAGAGTGTCGTTAAAGTACTGTGCCACAAACAAAGCGACGACACGCTCTTCTGGATATCGATATTGAATATGTAACTTTGTAGACTCACTCATAATTAGGGTTCTATAAATAAAACTTCATTCGGATAATCGACTACCATATTCAAATATTGGAACAAAGAGCCTCCGATGGCTCCGTCAACCTTTCTATCCATCATAGTACTCATAAACTGATGGAAATTCTTATCTTCCCTGCGCGTAAACCAAACTGGACCTATTTTTTTACCGCCGATCTTCACTTCTGGTACTCGAATCATTGCGCTATTGGCAAGCTTGTCTCCATTTTCAATAATCAGCCACTCAGGATGTTGACTGCGCCATGCATCGAAAACACTTCCAATAATGTAGGAGGTACCTATGACATTAGCATTCGTTTTGAGCTTTATTTTAGCTTCCTCGCTCAAATGAGCCGATGCGCCCGTATCGAGCAGTACGGCATAAACTTTTCCTTCGACCGCAATCTCTACGCTTGGAAAAGCGGTAGTGTAATTGCCTTGATTGTTCTTCTGAAAACCCAGAGATAATTTATGCCATTTTTTAGATATTGATTCTTCTAAATTTGCATGAAGTATTAACTGATTCATCGGGTAGTTAAATTGCAATATCTTCTCAGCATGCCAACGGCCACCCAAAAATCCATCGACGCGATGTAGCTTCGCAAGTCGCTTCCTCTCGACAATAAAAAGATATCCTTGCATAAAATTATTTAAACCCGCCAAGGGAATCGAATAGCCTTCCATAAACTCTGGCATAGCACTCAAAGTAATAGTTTCGTTTTCAGACTGTTTAATGATAGTAGGCCAATGGTATTGATCATATAATTCTTTAGCTATGGCATTCCATCCCCCGCCTGTGTCAGAAAAAATCATAAGTTCTCTGCCATCTTTAAGCTTAGGTGTCAGGAAAATTTGATTTTCAATAAATTTAGTAGGCAATACCTGAGCAGTGTATGTATCTGGAAGGAAAAGCGACAAAGCAAATAGAATGATGATTGAGTAATGTCTCACAAAAATGTCCTGGATACGTTCTTATTGTTGTTTATATAATTCACTGTTATCGGTATGGTGGAACTCACTGCCATAAATATCAACCAAGGTAGTTTGTGCGTAAACTAACTTATTCTTTTCAAGAGTAATACTTTGCTCAAAGCTCAATGTTTTTGCTTTTTGTTGCAAGAAGGGCGACTCGGTAAAATTTCCATAGTCATCATCAGCTTTAGCCGAAATATTGATTAGAACGCGATCACCATCGTATTCATAAGTGCCATGAGCCAAAACGCCGATACCACGAGGAATGACAAAGTTGTGCATTACCCGTTGATTGGCTTTGTCCCAAATCCAGTAACCGGTTTGGTTATGCATCATCTTGTCGTCTCGTTGACGAAAGACCACCTGATGGTAATACAGCGCAACGAGTTCCTGTTCTTCGGCATTATCAAGATCGCGAGCTTCTTCAAATTTAATAGAGTCGTAATAAGCTTCAGTATTTGGCCCTTCTTCTTCTGGCGCAACATCAATACCTTGATCGCCACGCCATTGTCCTAAAAAATTCGTTAACGGTCCGTAATCAATTTCTGGAAAACGGCTCATGTAAACTCCTCAAAATTTAATGTAATTAATAAAACGAATACCTGAATTGGACAATAAGGATTGATCCAGCGTATAGGGTTGACCGGTAAAATAAAAATTTCCACCAGCAGTTGAACCTACAACATCTTGCGTATCCGGCGAGACTATTTGTTTGACACGTCGCGCAATGGCATCTCCCGAGTCAAGCCACTGAATGGATGGACACAAACGTTGTAATTCTTGTTTAAACCAGGGAAAGTGAGTGCAACCTAAAACTACGACGTCGACTTGAGTTTCGAGTAACGGATTAACAATACTGAGTAATTCCTGATCGGAAACAAGGCCACCATTTAATTTTCTTTCAGCCAACTCAACTAATGCCTGCGAGCCCAGTTTTACTATTTCACAGTCGCTGGCAAATTGCTGGATTAACTGTTCCGTGTAGTTTCGACGAACCGTACC
>JBFHVL010000053.1:0-17892 GCA_041589565.1 Kangiellaceae bacterium
CCGTTGGCACGCGACCTTGCTGATTAAAGTCACACTCACCGTTATAAAATGAAACACGGAAATGGGCACAGCAGGCACCACAGGTTTGACAATCTAGAGTATGTGTTCGAATCATCGTTTATCCGCTAGTTCATTTTTGAGGTTGAACGAAAAGCGCGAATTTTTACTCAAAGTGATTTGGCAACTCAAGTGTGAAAGAGAGCCAAATTATTGAAATATTTTTATCGATTTAATTGATAATATTGATGGAGCAGTAAGAGGAATAAGACGCGCTTGTGGCAGCACAAGCGCGTCAAAAATTCTATTGCTTGGAGACAATATATTGATCAATTAGGCGCTCCAGTATGTCCAGAGGAACGGCCCCATTTTTAAGCACGACATCGTGAAATTCCGCAAGGTTAAACTGATCTCCCAGTGCCGATTTGGCTTTTTCCCGAAGCTCTAGAATTTTGATCATACCGACCTTATATGACGTGGCCTGACCCGGCATGACAATGTATCGCTCAATTTCGGAGATAACATCCGACTCGGCCATGCCCGTGTTATTCAACATATACTCAATGGCTTCTTCACGAGTCCAGCGTTTGGCATGGATGCCGGTATCCACAACCAGGCGTACTGCACGAAACAGTTCTGCTTGCAGCCGACCGAGGTTATCCATGGGGTTTGACTGGAATCCCATTTCCCACGCCAATTGTTCCGAGTAAAGAGCCCAGCCTTCTACATAGGCTGTGAACGGGGCGAACTTACGAAACATGGGAACATCTTCCAGCTCCTGCTGAATGGTAACCTGAAAGTGATGGCCGGGGATGGCTTCGTGGTAGGCTAGTGTACGCATGCTGTATTTCGGAGTCGCTTTAATATCGTACAGGTTGGCAAAAAACCGACCCGGGCGCGAGCCATCGAGTGCCGGACCTTGATAATAGGCTCCGGGCGAGGTTTTCTCCTTAAATTCAGGTATGCGTTTTACTTCAACCCCCATTTTGGGCCGTATGTTAAATGCAGCATCGATACCCTGATCGATTTCATCAATCATGGCCTGATAATCCTTGAGAATCTGCTCCCGACCTTCGTCAGTATCGGGATAGTAAAACTTAGGGTCATCGGATACCTGTTTCATTGCGGCTGTAAAGCCCTGAGAAATATCGTAGCCTTCCTGCTCAAGAATGTTGAGCATGTCGGTTTGTAACCGTTCAACTTCGCTTAGTCCAATATTATGAATGTCATCGGCGGAGTAGTCCGTGGTGGTGAAAAATTTCAATGCGAGCCGATAAGCTTTATCGCCATCAGGCAGTTTCCAGATGCCGTGATCGCGAGTCGCTTTATCGCCCAGTGACTCGAAATAACGAATAAAGCCTTCATAAGCTGGATGGACACTGGTCGCAATGGCTTGTTTGGCATCTTCCAGTACTCGCTCTTGTTCCACCTGTTCGATGTTAGCTTTGGTTAGCTTTTCAGCGAGCGAGGTATAAAGTATGTTTTCCTCAATAGGCTGCTCGACAAAGTTCTTCATTTCAACCAGCACGCGATCGATCACAAACTGTGGCGGAATAATGCCATTCTGTTCACGTAAGATTAGCCCTTGTTCGATCTGTGCGAACTTGGTTTTTACCGCATGCAGACGTTTTACATAGTCGTCGGCATCTTCTACTTCGTTAACTTGGTGTTGAGCATCCATAAAAGAAGGGAAGTTGGATTGCGCACCAAACAACTGGTTAACAGGATAGTTGTGAAAGCGATAAGGCTCGAACTCTAGAGCCGAATCCATAAGATAAAGCATGACTTCTTTTGATAGCTTTTGTTCATCATTCAGATCTTCATCTTCATAAGTTAGTAGCATCTCGCGAAACTCGCGTACCTTATGGAAAACTTCGTTGGTTTTTTCCGGACTTGCATCATCAAGTTTACTTTGGTGCCCTTTAATACCGACATTTTCAAGAATATGTAGGCTCGACAGAGTTTCGGGGCTGTCCTTGACCATTTCATATAATGCGCGATTGAAAAACAGATCAATGGTGAGTGGTCTGAAGTTGAGATTGTAAGCAACGAATCCAGCCCCTAATGAAACCAGCAGCAGGATCACGGCAATGATCCAGATAATTATTTTTTTAAGCATGCCTACCCCCCAAACGCGGTTAATGTGGTAATCGTTGTATATTTATGCGAGCAGTCAGCAACATAACAGATTTAGCGACTTATGGGCAGGCATGAGTCGATGCGGTTCAGCAGAAATTTGTAAACAATTAAGTTAATTATGGTATGCAAAAAAAGCCCCGCCATTTGACGGGGCAATATTAGGGGTCGAAATATCAGTCAGTTCAACAGTGTACCTTCAAGTAGCACTTGTTTTTCAAGGTACAATAAAAACTGTCAATCACACCAAAGCAACCGAACTCCTTACGGATGACAGGGAGGAACTCAATCTCAACAGCTTTCCATGCCGCAGTGTGCTTGTCAGTTTTCGTAAACCACATTAGCGATATGAGTGTAAAACTTAAACCTTCAATCGCCGATTTTGAGAAAACTGACACATTTTTGTTGAATTAATCGCCTGTAGGAAGCCGATGCTAGCTATAGGCACTCGCGATAAAATCCAGTACACTGTGGACACACAGGTTGCTTGCGTGCCTCTAATTAAGTGCGGGATTACCTTTAATAAAGGATTAGCCATTAATACAAGCCGAGTCATAAGATTTAACTAAGAAGTACTGGATTAATGCTCGATACAAATCACACGGTTGAAGTACCCGAAGGAATAGAAATTCGACTGCCATTGGCCGGGCCTGTGGAGCGCTCATTGGCTTTCTTGATTGATATGATGATCCGCATTGGTATTTACCTCGTGGCTGGTACCATTTTCGGCATCATGGGAAATTTTGGTCAGGGAATTTTACTGATTATGATTTTCTTGTTGGAGTGGTTTTATCCAGTACTCTTTGAGTTGTTCAATCAGGGGGCTACGCCCGGTAAAAAAATGATGGGTATTGCCGTGGTGAATGATGATGGAACCCCGGTAAATTGGAGCAGTTCGGTTATTAGAAATCTGCTTCGGACGGCGGATATGTTTCCGTTGTTGTATTTGACGGGGCTATTGTCCATGTTGATCAATCGTGAGTTTAAGCGGCTGGGCGATTTGGCCGCCGGTACTCTGGTTGTACACAAGAAAGCTTTTACTCATTCCGGTAAATTGCCGGAGCAGAAACCAAAACAAATTGGCATTCCCCTCACTCTTGAAGAGCAGAGCGCCATTTTACATTTTGGTGAACGCAGCAATCGACTGAGTGAAGCGCGTCGCTATGAGTTGGCTGATGTATTAAGTCCAGCCATAGATGGCCATTCGTCGCAGCAACGTTACCAAAGCATTTTAGGTGTTGCCAACTGGTTGCGGGGACGTCGATGAGACAGGAAGAGTTTGAGCAGCAGTATCGCCCCATCTGGCAAGCTTTCGAAGAGAACATGCGCAAATTTGAAATCAGAGCGCAGCGTAAGGAACTGTCAGAAGATGATGTGAAACAGATCCCCAGTCATTATCGTACTCTGTGTCATGCGCTGGCGATCGCCAAAGAACGTCAGTACAGTCCGTACTTAATTGAACATCTGGATAACTTGGTGTTACGAGGCCATCAGGTTATTTATTCTCGACGCTCGCAGTTGCGCCACAAGATTATCCACTTCATTGCTCACGGATTTCCGCGACAAATTCAACAGCAGCAGTCATTGTTTTGGCTGACATCTCTGATCTTCTACGGCCCGGCGCTGGTGATGTTTACATTGACAGTGATCAATCCAGAATTGATTTACAGCATGGTGCCGCCGGATCAGGTCAATATGTTCGAAGCTATGTACGATCCCGAAGCAAGAGTGCTTGGACGCGAACGCGCATCGGATACTGACTTTATGATGTTTGGTCACTACATACAAAATAATATAGGAATTGGGTTTAGAACTTTTGCCACGGGTATTTTATTTACTTTAGGCTCTTTGTTTTTTCTTATATTTAATGGCTTGTTTTTTGGTACTGTCTCGGCACACATAGTTAACATTAAATACAACTCAACGTTTTTTCCTTTTGTGATTGGTCATGGCTCTTTTGAGCTTACGGCAATTGTTATTTGTGGTATGGCGGGCATCAAGTTGGGTTGGTCACTGATAGCGCCCGGCAATCTTTCGAGACTGGATGCGTTAAAACTGGCTACTGGCAAAGCGATTTTATTAATGTATGGAGCAACGTTGTTCTTATTGATTGCTGCCTTTGTTGAAGCCTTTTGGTCCTCCAGCACTAACTTGACCAATGCGACCAAGTACACCGTAGGGGGAATTCTTTGGCTGTTGGTTTATGGCTACATGCTTTGGCCAAGAAGAGAGGCTAGCGCATGAAGCTCGAAGCAATTACAGCAAAGGTTCGTCCGCGATTAGGTTGGGAAGCACTAGATCTTGGTTTTCGTATGGTGCATCAACATTGGAAAGCCTTGTATGGAATCTGGTTTGGGCTAACACTGCCGTTATTTTTGCTGGCAAGCATTTTGTTCAATGAGCATCTATTTTGGGTTCTTTTGGTATTTTGGTGGCTGAGACCGATGTTTGAGTCTGCTTTGCTTAATTACATCAGCCGGGCATTATTTGGTGAATTTCCAACGCTAAAAAGCAGCTTAAAATCCTTTCATCAATATGCTTTTAAACAATGGTTTGCGAATCATTTTTGGCGTCGATTCAGTCCCACGCGATCGATGGATATGGCGGTGAGTCAACTAGAGGGGCTTGCTGGCTCAGCACGGTCGCGACGAATTCGCACTCTACATGCTTTTAATTCGGGTGCCGCTAGCTGGCTGACTTTACTCTTTGTTTGTTTGCATCTGCTGTTTTACTTTAATTTAATAATTCTGGTCGTATGGCTAATTCCGGAAGTTTATCTGGACGAAATTGCTCATGTGGGCTGGGACTTTATCTGGGCCGATTCGTCCGGTGTTTTACAAACATTGCAAGCACTCGTTATTTATCTAATTGTCAGTTTTTTTAGTCCTTTTTATGTAGTTGGTGGTTTTGCTATATATATAAATCAACGTACTATTCTTGAAGCCTGGGATATAGAGCTGGTTTTTAAAAAGTTGGCCGGTCGAGTAACGGCAAAAAACAAGCAAAAGCGTATGCGTCGGATAGCTTCAAGCACAGGGAGTATTTTGTTCGCGCTGGGTTTACTATTGACTTCTCCAGAAAGCATTGCTGAGCAAACACAAGAATCTTTAGCTGAAAGCCCTACTAGCATTAATCACCACCAAGCTCGCGAGACGATAAAAAAAATTTTAGAGCAACCTCCTTTTTATCGAGAGCAGCAACAGGAAACAATCTATTACGACTTTGACTGGGAATTTAACTGGGAAAAGGATGATGAACAATCTCAACCCAACGTCGATGGCTCATGGCGGCTAGCTGCTTTGTTTGGTAGCTTTGCAAGTTTAGCCGAGGTGGTGCTTTGGGGGCTGGTTATATTTTTAGTGATCTGGCTGTTAATTAAAGCATTAGGCTTGAAATCCTATTTTATGACCGACGTTCGCGGTAAGAAAAAAACAAAACTTCCTGAAGTAATGTTTGGTTTAGAATTGGAACCTGATTCCTTGCCCGATAATCCTGCGCAGCAGAGTTGGCAGCTTTGGTGTTCTGGTCGGCAGCGGCAGGCATTATCTTTGTTATTGCGAGCTACATTAGCTCGCCTGATTACCCATCATCAGTTGCAATTTGAAGACGGTTATACCGAGCTTGAGTGCGCACGAATTGTTCGAGCAACAGTGGAAGTTTCCATCGCCAATTACTTTGATGAGTTGATTCGCGCGTGGCGTTTTTTCGCTTATGGCCATCAGTTACCGGATACCGAGCGAGTCAAGCTTCTGTGTGATAACTGGTCAGAAGTCTTTGAGCCAAAGGCCAGCGATGCTGTCCGACATGAGGTGCAGGCATCATGATGCATCAATGGATTGATATCCGCTCGTATCAGGTGCGACCATCCGTTTGGGTATTTGCCTTCTTGTTGTTGTTGTTTGGTGGGCTCTCTATTTTTTTATTGTCACATGCGAACAAACGTTATTATCAACAACCGATTGGTGCAGATATAGAAGCACGAAGAAATCCTTACCTGGCAGCTCAGTATTTTAAGCGGCAGTTAGGTAGTGAGTTAGAGTTAAGACGTGACTTTTCATTTATTGATCAGGAATTAAAGCCTTATCATGCGTTGATAATAAGCAACAGTCGTAAACCCTTAAATCAAAAGCGGATTGATGCACTGTTGACTTATGTAGAGCAAGGTGGGCACCTTATCATTAATGCGGTTGAAGAGTTTGACGACGATAGAGGTCGTAGTGGCGCTCCCATATTGGACGAATTAGGAGCTCGTTTATATCGTTACGAAGGCTCTGTTGATACTACGATTGAATCTTATGAAGAGTCCGATGATGCGACTGATAACTCTTCTAATGAATATTTATCGATCTTTACTTTTGATGGTTATGACCAAGCTACCAAGGTTGATTTTAATCGCTACTGGTACTTAATTGATGCTAGTGGCGACGCAATATTTATTGGTGGTACCCATGATTCGGATCACATCATTCAATATTCACGCGGTGAAGGGGTGATCACTGTATTAAGTGATATGGAAATCTGGAATAACTATTCTATTGATGAAGCCGATCATGCGATGTTTTTACAACAGCTTACGGAAAATTATAGCAAAGTGTGGGTTATTTATAATCCGCAAGTCGCATCTTTGTGGCAACTGTTGTGGCACCACGCAAGTTATCTGATAGTATCCTTATTGGTATTTCTTATTGTTATTATTTGGTTTTATCAAGTGAAGACAGGACCTGTATTTGGCCAATTCACTAATGATAGTCGTAAATTACTGCAACATATTCGCGCGGCGGCAGAGTTTAAATGGCACCGTTGCCAGCCACAGTTATTGTTAGATCAACTTCGAGACGAGTTGCACAATCGAATTAAACAGCGTGCGTTGAAGTTTGAAAAACTGTCTCGGCAAGAGCAACTAGATATGTTACATAAAATGACTGAGCTACCAAAATCAAAGATTGCGCAGGCAATTCATCACGATTATGTTGATCAAGCACTATTCATTGAACAAGTCAGTACTTTGCAAAAACTACGCAAACACATAAACAGGAAAGTGATATGAGCGATTCACTAAATCACAATAATGAAAACAGTTCATCCTCGTTGGCAGAATGCAGTCAGTTGATGGATGATATGCAAAATCAAATCAATCAAGTATTGATTGGACAACAGGAAGTGTTGCAACAATCGTTGGTGTGTTTGTTGGCAGCGGGACATTTACTCCTTGAAGGTGTGCCCGGTGTGGGGAAAACTTTGTTGGTTCGTTCCTTATCAAAGTGCTTTTCTGGCCATTTTTCACGTATTCAATTTACGCCAGATCTTATGCCCAGTGATGTAACTGGTCATGCGATTTACGATCCCAAGTCGGAAAAATTTCGTATTCGTAAGGGTCCTGCATTTACTAATTTATTATTAGCCGATGAAATTAATCGTGCACCTGCAAAAACGCAGGCATCACTATTGGAGGTTATGCAGGAACAACAAATTACTATCGAAGGAAATGCCTATCAAACCGATGTTCCTTTTATGGTTTTGGCAACTCAAAACCCGTTAGAGCAGGAAGGTACCTATCCTTTACCGGAAGCTGAGCTGGATCGATTCTTGATGAAAGTTTATATGAAGTATCCGACACCAGCTGACGAAGTATATCTGGTAAAAAACGTAACTACAGGAAAAGTCTCTAACAGCAGTTTGTTAGATAAGCTAACTGCCGTGGCAAAGCCGGAAGATATTTTGCGCTGTCAACAGGTTGCCGCTGATATTGATGTCGATGACTCTCTGTTTGAGTATGCAGTGCGTTTGACAGCGGCCACTCGAGACTGGTCGGGTATTCGAATGGGAGCCAGCCCTCGAGCCAGTATCGCGATGATTCGCTGCGCTCGCGCACTAGCGTTATTGCGACATCAAAATTTTGTTACGCCGGACGAAATAAAATCTGTAGCCATGCCGGTACTTCGTCATCGTATACAGTTATCAGCGGAAATGGAAATTGAAGGTATTCACGTTGACGAGGTGATCGATGATATTTTGAATAACGTGGAAGCGCCTCGTCAATGAGACCATCGCGTCGCCTGATTACAATAATATTATTCTGGTTTTTCCTCGCTATCGCTAGTGGTTTACTTTTAATGGTCGAAGCGTTGATTGAATCGATGCCGATTATCAGTGAGTGGACTCTTTTATTGTGGCAATGGTCGGGTATGGGCTTACTGGTAGTCGCCACTATTGATGCGTTTTCTTTGCGCAATCTTGGACACTTAGAAGCAAAGCGACATGTATCGCAAAATATTGCGGTGGGTGCGACCAGTCAGGTAGAAATTAAAGTCACTAATCCTTTATCAAACCCTGTTAGGGTTATGGTAAACGATCATTACCCAGAGCACAGTGACGTTGAAGGTTTGCCTGAGCAAATTACAGTGCCTGCGAATACGCACGCAAAGGTAACTTATAGTCTTAAAATTCTTCAGCGGGGTGATGCTCATTTTGGCCAGGTAATACTGCTTGCTGACTCTCGTATTGGTTTTTGGCAGCGTCGCAAATTATGCAGTGAATCAACTAAAGTAAAGGTCTATCCCAATTTTGCGGCGATTCATCATTACATTTTATTGTCAGCCGATCAGCAAACTTCGCAAATGGGCATTCGTTTGTCGCAACGCCGCGGAGATGGGCTGGAATTTCACCAACTGCGTGAATATCGAATTGGCGATTCGTTACGCCAAATCGACTGGCGTGCAACATCGCGACTTAACAAGCTGATATCTAAAGAATACCAGGAAGAAAAAGATCAAAATATTGTATTTTTACTCGATTGTGGTCGTCGCATGCGCACACAGGATGATGAGCTTTCGCACTTCGATCATTCATTAAATGCTCTATTGCTTTTAGCCTACATTGGCTTAAAGCAGGGCGATGCTGTTGGCTTTATGAGTTTTGGAGGTGTGTCGCGTTGGCTGGCTCCAGCAAAGGGAACCCAGTTTATAAATACATTACTTAATCAGGTTTACGACTGTCACCCAACGCTGCATGCTTCGGATTTTATTGAAGCAGCTACCGAGCTTAATAAGCGTATTCGTAAGCGATCGTTAGTCGTGTTGGTTTCAAACTTGCGTGACGATGATATTACCGAGCTGCAGCCTGCCCTAAGGTTATTAAACCAACATCATCTAGTGTTGTTAGCTAATCTTCGCGAAGAAGCCTTAGATAGTGTTATTGAGCAACCAATAACCGATGTTGAGCAGGCAATAACTTACGCCGAGACGATGGAGTTTTTAAAGCATCGACAGCAGGTACAAATGAGCTGTGCCAGTCAGGGTGTTATCGCGTTAGACACAATCCCCAAACAACTCGCTACTCGATTAGTAAATAGTTATTTTGAAATTAAGCGCAGTGGTAGACTATAGCCATCATTACTAATTTGTTTAGAGAAACAGAATGCCCTGGTTACAACTTAAGTTTTCCACCACGCAAGATCACGTTGATCCTATTTCCGACTGGATGATGGAGCTAGGAGCTTTATCATTAACTTATCAAGATGCAGAAGACAATCCGATTTTAGAACCGCTGCCTGGTGAAACCCCCTTGTGGGAGGACTTGATCGTGTCGGCCTTGTTCGATGCCGAGTGCGACACACAAAGCATGTTGCATCAAGTTCAGCAAAGTGAATATAGCGATCAGATCCAAAATCCAGTATTTGAGCAATTGGAAGATAAAGACTGGGAGCGCGCATGGATGGATAACTTTCATCCCATGCAATTTGGTAAAAGCCTTTGGATAGTTCCCAGTTGGCATGAACCTCCTGCTCCTGAAGCCGTAAATATCCTGCTTGATCCCGGCTTGGCGTTTGGTACAGGGACCCATCCCACAACTGCTTTATGCTTGGAATGGCTCGATTCTGCCGAAGTGGTCGATAAACAGGTACTTGACTATGGCTGTGGTAGCGGAATTCTGGCGATTGCGGCGGCGAAGCTCAACGCCAGCCAGATCACGGCTATTGATATTGATCCTCAGGCGTTGGTTGCTACACGCGATAATATGCAGCGTAACCATATTGCTGAGTCGGCGATTATTACCGGAATGCCTGACATTGCCGAAGGGGAGCAGTATGATCTCGTTATGGCGAATATTTTGGCAGGACCGCTGCGCGAACTTTCGCCGTCAATCGCTGAAAAAGTAAGATCTGGTGGAACCTTGGTGCTTTCTGGCTTACTGGCACAGCAGGCAGAAGAAATTAGCCAATGCTATGAAAAATGGTTTAATATGAAGCCGGCCGTCGCGAAAGAAGACTGGATCAGGCTAGAAGGCGTCAAACGTTAGCCTGTTGTTCTTACAATAAAATTAAGCACCAGAACAAAAAAGACTTAAAGGAAATCAGCTCCCGATGCCGCAATCGCTTTATGCTCGATGCCCGGAATGCGCTACCGTCTTCAGGGTTACAGAACAATTATTAAAAGTTGCTAAAGGCAAAGTCAGGTGCGGCGCCTGTTTGCATATTTTTAAAGCTACTGATCATCTGGTGCGTCCCAAATCTCAGGACAGTGCAGCACAAAGCGCTGCTGAAACCTCCTCGCTAACCGAAAAAGAAACCAGTATCGCGCGTTCTGCGGATCGACTCGCAGAAGCCATTCAGGCCAGTGATAATCCGAGTGAAGCCAGTTTGCTGACGGCTTCACCTGTCGATGAGCTGGAAATCCGGCATACTCGTAAAACCGAAGAAACCTCCTACCCAATTGAGCAATTTGGCAAGACCAACTCAGAAGAAAGTCTATTCTCGAAGGACGGTATGCATGAATCTGCCGATGAAGACTTACTCGATCAAGATCCTGACTCATTCAACACTGATGAGATGGCAGCAGAAAACCTTGATGAATTAGATCATGCAGAAAACGATTGGGACAAGTCTTCTTCGCATGAAAATCAAAGTTGGGACGCAACTGACGCTGATGAGTATGAGCTTGAGTCGGTCGATGAAGCTACTGAACGAGATGTCGCTCGCGAAGATCACTCCTTTGATGATCACCTCGAGCCTTCACTCGATGATATCGATGCCTTTACCGAAGACAGTGAGCCGGTAGACGAGACTTTAGAAAATGAGTCTCAGGTTGATCGGCCATTGGAAGAGCCAACAAATGTCGAGCCAGAAGAGGTTGGTCAATTAGGTACTGAGCTCGAGTTAGAAGCTGCTTCAAGCGACCTCTCGTTGGAAGAGTCAGACACATTGCAAGATGAACCGATGTTTGAAGCGGAGGTCGAGTCCAGCGCTTCGCTTCCTGTTCCTCCGGTTCCAGGCTTGGACAACCACACGGAGGCAGTGGATGATGATATCGAGGATAGTGAAGTTTCCATCGACCATCTGAATGCGACTTTACAGGGCGATGCTTTGGAGCCTGACCCGCTGGATGAATTTGATGATATTGTTTCCGAGAAAAGTCACACTTACAAATGGATCGCTTTAAGCACATTGGTCATGATAGCACTTGTCTGGGGTGGTGTGGCCTTATGGAAAGACCGTCAAACATTGGCTTGGGATGATACCTGGGGTGGCTTGGTGCAAGGAATGTGTGCTGCGCTACCGTGTGATCTGAAACCGCGTCGTGATGTTGCCGCTATTGAGTTGATCCAGCGTGATATTGGGCCGAGTGAATCAAATCCAGAGATTACCGAGTTCAGTTTGGTGATTCGAAATAATGCTGCCTTCGATCAGCCCTATCCCGTGGTGAAAATTCGGTTTACCGACACTCGGGGAGAGGTCGTTGCCGAAGAGCTGCATCAGCCAGAGACTTATCTTTCTGAAGACTTGGCCACAACACAAATGCCACAAGGGCAAAAAGTCCATATTTTGATCCGGGCGCAACAGTCCTACGCCGGGGCATTTGGCTTTGAATTTTCGTTCCAATAATGGCTCAACCCCTTCGCTTTGTGGAGATTTGAGCCTGGTGTTTTTATCACCGATCTCCTAACTCTCTGTTTTACCAAATATCCTGAAAATCAACCCCAAAACTGCAGATATTTTCGTTTCCAAAGCCGATTAAAAAGTGTATGATTTGGCGCTTTCTTAACCAGCTCTGGCAAGGGTTCTCGTTCTGTCCATGAAAATAGGTCCGTACCAACTGGACAATCAGTTAGTTTTGGCACCTATGGCGGGCGTTACGGATCGACCGTTTCGTATGCTTTGTAAGGAGTTAGGTGCTGGCATGACCGTTTCTGAAATGGTTGCCGCCAATCCTAAATTGCGAAACACACGAAAAAGCCTGCTGCGTTCTGATCATACTGGCGAAACTGGGATTCGCTCAGTGCAAATTGCCGGTGCTGAGCCTGCCATGATGGCGGAAGCAGCAAAATATAATGTCCGGCAAGGCGCTCAAGTGATCGATATTAATATGGGTTGTCCTGCCAAAAAGGTCTGCAATAAAGCGGCAGGATCCGCATTAATGCGTGATCCCGAGTTGGTTGAAAAAATTCTTACTGCGGTAACTAACGCGGTTTCGGTTCCGGTGACGTTAAAGATTCGTACCGGATGGGACGGCGAGCATAAAAATGGACTGGAAATCGCAAAAATTGCCGAGCTGGCTGGAATCCAGTCGTTAGCGGTTCACGGGCGTACTCGAAGTTGTGGGTACAAAGGCGAGGCCGAGTACGACACGATTCGACTGATCAAACAGTCGGTGTCGATTCCGGTAATAGCTAATGGTGACATTACCAGTCCTGAAAAAGCCAGAATGGTTTTAAATTACACCGGCGCTGACGCTATAATGATCGGCCGAGCAGCGCAGGGGCGTCCCTGGATTTTCAGAGAAATATTGCATTACCTGGAAACTGGGCGGCGATTAGCCGATCCAACGATAGACGAAGTAGAAGACATTATGCTTAGGCACATTAGTCATCTGCATTCGTTTTATGGGGAAGGTCAGGGGGCACGCATTGCGCGAAAGCATGTCTCCTGGTACTTGAAGGAGCAGTCCGATAGCGATGAGTTTCGAGCGCAATTTGTTCGAATAGAGCAGGCGCAAGAGCAGTTATTGGCTGCAAAGCAGTTCTTTCAACAACAAAAATTGAAACAGGCAAGAGTAGCATGAGCATTCTAGAAACAATGGAAAACGTAGCAACCAACGAAAGCGTTAACGTAGCCCCAGTGGTGGAGCAACCCACTTTACGTGAGAGCGTTAACACTGCGATCAAAAACTATTTCGACTCTTTAGATGGACAAACGCCATCCGATCTGTACGAAATGGTTTTAGCAGAAGTTGAAGCGCCATTATTAGAGCGCGTTATGGAATATACCCGCGGAAACCAAACCAAAGCAGCGATCATCCTTGGTTTGAATCGTGGTACTTTACGTAAAAAGTTAAAAATTTACGGTTTGAACTGATCGAACTTAGCCGGTAAAGCTTTGTCTCTACCGGCGCCTTTCATTTCTGATATCTTCGTCCAAACTTTAGGACATTTGACCTTTCCAATCTCGTTTGATTAAGAGGCATTCCGATGCAAGAGTTACGACCCATTCGACGCGCTTTAATCAGTGTTTCGGATAAGACCGGCATTATCGATTTTGCGAAACAACTTGCCGAACTTGGCGTAGACATTTTATCCACTGGTGGTACAGCAAAGCTGCTGGCAGAAAATCAAATTAAAGTAACGGAAGTGTCATCCTACACCGGGTTTCCGGAAATGATGGATGGCCGAATTAAAACTTTACATCCGAAAATTCACGGTGGGCTGTTAGGACGTCGAGGAACTGATGACGCCATTATGCAAGAGCATGGTATTGAGGGCATCGATCTGCTGGCGGTGAATTTGTATCCTTTTGAACAAACGGTTGCTAAATCGGACTGTACTTTGCCACTCGCGATTGAAAACATCGATATCGGTGGCCCAGCCATGTTACGTGGTGCAGCTAAAAACCATAAAGACGTTACTGTGGTAGTCGATCATAACGATTATGGCCGTGTCGTTTCTGCCTTGAAGCAAAATCAAGGAACGGACTACAACTTGCGGTTTGAGTTGGCGACCAAGACCTTTGCACACACCGCCAAGTATGATGGCGCGATTGCTAACTACCTAAGTGCTCGTATTCAAAATAATGATCAGCCGGTTGATTTTCCAGAAGTTTTATCTATGCAATTTAATAAAGCGCAAGATATGCGTTATGGAGAAAACCCGCATCAAAAAGCCGCCTTCTATGTGGAGTCCAACGCTCAGGAAGCCAGTGTTTCTACGGCAAAACAATTACAGGGAAAAGAACTTTCTTTTAATAATGTTGCTGATACCGATGCCGCTTTAGAGTGTGTTAAAAGCTTTCAGTCGCCTGCTTGCGTCATTGTTAAACATGCAAATCCGTGCGGCGTAGCGAAAGGTAAAGATATCTTAGAAGCGTATAATCTTGCTTATCAAACCGATCCAACTTCCGCGTTTGGCGGCATTATTGCATTTAACCGTGAACTGGACGCGAAAACAGCACAGGCGATTATCGATCGTCAGTTTGTCGAAGTGATCATAGCTCCCAAAGTCAACAAGGATGCTTTGGAGATAGTTAAGTCTAAGCCTAACGTTCGTTTACTTGCCTGTGGTGAGTGGAAAGCCATGCAGGCCGCGTTAGACTTTAAGCGAGTGAACGGTGGCTTGCTGGTTCAAGATCGTGACTTAGGAATTGTTGGCGCCGGTGATTTAAAGATCGTATCCAAAAGAACCCCCAGCGAACAAGAAATTCGTGACCTGCTATTTGCCTGGAAGGTGGCTAAATATGTCAAATCCAATGCCATTGTCTACGCTAAAAATGAACAAACCATTGGCGTTGGTGCTGGTCAAATGAGCCGGGTTTATTCGGCTAAAATTGCGGGTATAAAAGCGGCTGATGAAAACCTGGTTGTGAAAGGTTCCGTGATGGCGTCGGATGCTTTCTTCCCATTCCGTGATGGTATCGACTCGGCGGCAGAAGCAGGAATTACCGCAGTAATTCAACCGGGAGGCTCAATGCGCGATGAAGAAGTTATCGCAGCAGCCGATGAACATGATATGGCAATGGTCTTTACCGGGATGCGCCATTTCCGTCATTAAGGCAAAAGTTTATTGAGTACTAAAGAAAAAGGCGGGTTATCCCGCCTTTTTTGTATCTTTCAATTGATTAAAAGTCGAATCGAGCTTTTACAGACCAAATATCTTCATCAAAGAAACTTTGCCACTGACCGACAATTCCCAACTTTTCTAACGGGTAATAGATGACATCGATGGTAGTTTCAGTTTCGTTTTCATCGGGGATAAAGTCGTATTCAAACTTCTCGTAATTGACTCGGATACCTGCTTCTAGCTGTTCCATGGGACGTACGCGATAGCCAACGGCAACGTTTTTGGTTTTAACAAAGAAATGGCCGGTCGCCCCATAAAAGACTTCATCGTATTTTCCACGAGCTCCCTCAACATAAACAGTATGAAAGTCGGAAAAGTCATAATGATAACCGAGCGCAAAATCTTTTCGAGTGATATTTTGCTTAACTACTGCTTCGTTCTCAACTTCCCAGCGGCTACCTCTCAAATAAAACCTATCTCCCAAGGAGAAGCTTAAGTCATAGCGGAGCCCGTCCATATCCAGGTCAGAGCTATCATCTATATCAATAAATGAGTACCCTAGTTCGAAGTAATTATAACTTGGCGCAGGTCTCTCAAACGCCCAACAAGGTAGAGCCAGTGATGTGACGAATAATCCCAGTAATTTCTTCATTTTTCTAAACCTTTCTCATTATTTTGATTCTTAACAGTTTAGGTAATACTTAAAGAGATTTCCATTCAGATTCCATTCAGTTTACACCCGTAAGATATCACTCAAACATGATGTTCATGTTTCATAGTAACGGTCTACGATTCAACAAAGGAAATCCATTATGAAAAAAGCTCTTATTGCAACACTTATCGCTTCAAGTGCTGTTATGTCCACACAGGCTGCTCAGCCATCATTTGATTATGTTCAGCTGGGAATGAATCAGTATGATGACGCTGACAGTTTAGAGTTGGAAGGGAGTTTTAAGTTAAATCAGAACTTCTTTTTAACGGGAAACATGGAAACAATCTCGATTGATCAAACCTCCATTGATATCGATGTTTTGAGCTTCGGAATAGGTTATGTATTTGAGTTGTCCTCTGATGCGGCGGCCTATACCAAAGTGGAATATATTGATTTCGACGCTAATGTCGCGTTTGAAGGAGATGACTCTGGATACGGTCTGGCGCTGGGTATGAAGTCCATGATTGCACCAAAGACAGAGTTATTTGCAGAAATCGAGCACGTCAATTTAGAAGGTAGCTCTACCAATTTGGCTTTCGGCCTGAAACAATACTTTAATGATGCCGTGGGAGGCTATGTTAAATATGAGCGAAATGATTTTGGAGATGATCTATACGGCTTAGGTGTTAGCATTAACTTCTAAACCTGTCTAGATAAGGGCCCGACTTCCGGGCCCTTTATCCCTCTGGTGATTCACGTTAAAATCCGCCTTATCTTTTATCTTGTCATCAGAGAATCCCTTCATGAAAGTATTAATTATTGGTAGTGGTGGTCGCGAGCATGCGCTGGCGTGGAAAGCAGCCCAATCCCCAAATGTAACTGATGTCTTCGTTGCGCCGGGAAATGCTGGCACTTTATCCGAAGCAAAAGTGCAAAATGTTGCTATTGGTGTCGAGGACATTGAAGCTCTGGTCAGTTTTGCCAAAACTAATCAAGTGGGACTTACGATTGTTGGCCCGGAAGCGCCACTGGTCATTGGAGTTGTTGATGCATTCCAGGCAGAAGGATTAAAAATATTTGGACCTACTAAGGGAGCTGCCCAGCTTGAAGGATCAAAGGCCTTTACTAAGGATTTTCTGGCTCGCCACAATATACCAACCGCAGCTTACGCAAACTTTACTGATATCGAAGCTGCCAAGAACTACGTTCGTGAACAAGGCACTCCTATTGTTATCAAAGCCGATGGTTTAGCTGCGGGTAAAGGTGTGATCATTGCTCAAAATGAGCAAGAAGCCTTTGCCGCGATTGATGATATGTTAGAGGGCAATAAATTTGGTGACGCGGGTTCAAGAGTAGTTATTGAAGAGTTTCTAACCGGTGAAGAAGCCAGTTTTATTGTCATGGTTGATGGTAAAAATGTTTTACCCTTAGCGACTTCTCAAGATCATAAAGCAAGAGACAATGGCGACAAAGGACCAAATACTGGAGGTATGGGCGCCTATTCTCCTGCTCCGGTGGTGACTTCGGAAATTCATCAACGTGCGATGGAAGAGGTCATCTGGCCTACGGTAAAAGGAATGGCAGAAGAAGGTCATCCCTATAGTGGCTTTTTATATGCTGGGCTGATGATTGACGATAAGGGTATACCTAAAGTTCTTGAATATAACTGTCGATTTGGTGATCCCGAAACACAACCTATCATGTCGCGTATGAAGTCGGACTTGGTTGAGTTATGTTTATCAGCAATAGATGGCAAGCTGGACAGTGCAACATGCGACTGGGATCCAAGAGCTGCATTAGGTGTTGTTCTGGCAGCAGGAGGTTATCCTGACTCATACAACAAGGGCGATGAAATCCATGGTTTGGACGATAATATAGTTGATACGAAAGTATTCCATGCTGGTTCGCAGATGAAGGGTGAGCAGGTTGTAACATCGGGCGGTCGAGTTCTTTGTGTTGTTGGGTTAGGTGATACGGTTACCGAAGCTCAGAAAAAAGCTTATCAAAGAGTGGAAACAATAAACTGGGACAAGGTTTATTATCGTACGGATATTGGTCATCGA
>JBFHVL010000054.1:0-17870 GCA_041589565.1 Kangiellaceae bacterium
AAAGCCGCCTTTCGGCGGCTTTAATCATCCTTAATTAACTTGAGTCCCGAAACGAGTTTTACTTTTTAGTTTGTGACTTCATCATTTGCCCAAAGTTAGAGGCACCCAATACCGCAGCGGCACCTTCAAGTGATGAACCTTCACCCGAAACTTGAACCATGGGAACCTTAATGATTTCAGGATTCTCCTTTGCGACTGCCAAAATTTCTTTTAACAATTGCAATTGAAGTACTCGATCCTGCCCCAACACTTTAGCCTGAGCCGATTGGCCTTGAGCAATTTCCATTAAGCGAAGCTTTTCACCCTCACCTTCTAACTTTAACTGCTCTTTACGGTGTTCAGCCGCTTGCTTCGCAATCTCTGCAGCAACAAGTTGTGCTTGTTGATTTGCGGTAGCTCGCTCTCGCTCAACTTTAATTCGTTCGTTTTGAGTTTTTTGCTCTTCCAAATAAGTTTTCTTTAATTGGTTGGCTAATTGTTCACGCAAACGAGCGACCATTAACTCTGGGGGAATTGAGGGTTCACCTAAACGAACCTCTTGAATAGAGACACCTGCTTTCAAGCCTTCTTGAACAATTGAATCTTCAACTAGCTTGGCAATCTCATCCCGTTTTTCAATAAAATCCAGCGCCTTGCGATCAGGATGCCCACCAATGGTTCGTAATATATCACGAGCTGCAGGTGTAATTATTTTATCTTCCACGGCAGTCAAATCTCCAACGGAAGCCACAACCATTGGTGCGAATTTGGGCTGAACAGCAACAAGAATGCGCATATCAACTGGAACCACCCACCCTTCAACTCGAACATTAATCGCACGATCTGCGGCGTTATCAGGTACAGGAATTTCCTTTTCCGTAAACTTTTGCAAAATACTGCCATCATCATTAAGCGCTAGTTTAACTGCACGTTCGGTGTAGCCACCTTTGTAAGTCCAGGTTTGAATACGAGTTGGAATGATCGTAGGCACATAGGCTTTTTGATTAAGGTAATAACGCCCCGGAGGCAAAGGCTCATCCCACACACCAATACAGCCTTTTGGCACGATAGGCGTTGCTAACTGAGCATTGGCTTCACCTACTGCGGTTTCAATTACATCAGGACAACTTTTATCGGCAGTAGCAACGTTAGAGCGAATAACTGCGACATGACCTGCTGGAACATCCAACGCCCGGTGTACCTTTACATCAAATAAATAACGATTAATACGGTATTTTCCCGGAGGTAAGACCGTCAGCTGTGGACCTTTCTGGCCATTCCCTTCTTCTAGGAAATACCTGGCATCCATCATGCTCTTAAACTGTTCTTTCGGCCACTCATCGGCAATAAACTGACCAGGTCGTAATGGACGACCATCCAACGCAAGCAGTTCACCATAAGAACCATCGGGGATAACTACGACGTCAAAAGTATCCAAATCATACAAAACATTTACTAAAAATTTAAAATGGAAACCGGGCCCCAAAATTTCTGCCTGAGGACCTTTTTCCCCATCGGTTGCAATAATTTGCCCCGGAGGCAAATCACTACCTAAATAAATTTTCTTCAGATGTCCGATTTCATCGGAATCTATAATGATAAAAGATCGAGAAAAGAACCCTAGACCTCCAAGCAATAACAGTGCTACTCCGACTACTCGGCCAGCAACCGGGCTTTGACGGTTCATACCCGGTATGGACTTATTAAAAAATACTGAGCCCACACCAATAATCAGCAGAGCGATAGAAACTATGGCGATAAACATAAATCGTCCCCTTGTTAAATAATTATCAGTCCCTGAGTCATCGAACTGGCATAAATATTACAAATTATTTCATTGGCCAATACCAAAGGCTAAGAGTTCTCTGCGGCAAAAACAAAAAAGGCCCACCAACGTGAGCCTAAAAGGGTAAGTACTACCAGGACCAAACATTACTCAATAATTTTAAGTAGCTCTTCAACCTTACCGGCAGGCAGAGGTACATATCCATCTTTTACCACGACTTCTTGACCTGCTTTAGAAAGAATCAATTTTAAGAACTCACGCTCCATTGGAGGTAGAGGCTTGTTAGGGTGCTTGTTGACATAAACGTACAGGTAACGGCTTAAAGGAAACTTACCGTTCAAAGCATTTTCTGGAGTAGCTTCAACGTACTCGCCACCTTCTTTCTTCGCCAAAGGAACCAAGCGAACACCAGAAGTCACATAACCAATGCCTGAATAACCAATACCATTTTTAGACTGGCTGATAGCCTGAACTACCGCCGCTGAACCTGGCTGTTCGTTCACACTGTTTTTAAAGTCGCCTTTACACAGAGCTTTCTTCTTGAAGTAACCGTAGGTTCCAGAAACAGAGTTACGTCCGAACAACTGGATATCACCCAAGCCTTGCACGCCCAGTTGATCCCAGGAAGTGATGTCTTGATCGCCTTTACACTTACGAGTCGACGAGAAAATTGCATCAACCTGCTCAATACTTAATCCTTTAATCGGGTTGTCTTTGTTTACATAGACCGCAAGCGCATCGATGGCAACTGGAATGGCCAATGGCTTGTAACCGTATTTTTTCTCAAAAGAAGCTTCTTCTTTAGACTTCATTTGACGACTCATTGGTCCGAAGTTTGAAGTTCCTTGAGTTAACGCTGGAGGAGCCGTTGAAGAACCGGCGGCCTGAATTTGAATGTTAACGTTGGGGTAAAGACGCTTGAACTCTTCCGCCCACAAAGTCATTAAGTTAGCTAATGTATCTGAACCTACTGAAGAAAGGTTTCCAGAAACACCGCTAGTTTTTTGATATTCAGGTAATTTTGCATCTACCTTGGCACTGGCTTGAACTGCAGTGGTTGCAGCGGCTACCGATAGCGTTGCAGCTAGAGCAATGTTTTTTAAAAGTTTCATCATAGTCTCCCAAAATGTTTGAAATCCCCTTAGGACCCATTCGCCTAAATAAGATAGTGGACATAATAGGGGCGTAATGTGTCGGTTTTGTGACATACCGTTATTTTTTGAGATATGCTTTAGTTTCAGTAAGTTAGCGAACTTAACAAGCCAAATATACGACTGCGAATTACAGATTTATTAGCGCTATTTGACAGCCGGAAAATAACATTGGAATTTGCTGCCTTTTCCAAGCTCACTATCAATCACTAATTTTGCACCATGACGTTCGAGCACATGCTTTACAATGGCAAGCCCCAAACCGGTACCGCCAATTTCTCGATTACGACCATCATCCACACGATAAAACCGTTCAGTTAGTCGGGATATATGAATGGAATCAATACCTGGCCCGGTATCGGTAACCGCCATACAAAAACCTTCAGAACTCGGCTCCCAGGATACAGTAATGGTGCCGCCCTGAGGGGTGTAACGAACGGCATTAAAGACTAAGTTGGAAAACGCACTATGCAGCTCTTTTTCATTGCCCAAAATGCTCGATTCACTGGAGCATTCAAAGTGAATTTCATGCTTGCCTTCGCTCAGTGCTTTGGCTTCGTCCACTATCCGTTTAAGGATTTGGTGTGGTAGTACTTTGGACTCCCGTTTAGGTTCATCACCCGACTCGAGTTTTGACAGAGTTAATAAATCATCAACCAAGGTTCGCATACGCTTAATCTGTTGCCCCATTTGCTCAACGGGCCGATGAAAGAAAGAAGGCAACTGGTCTTTCGAGTCACTGAATATTTCTACATAACCATTAACTACAGTCAGCGGTGTTCTTAACTCATGAGAAACATTAGCGACAAAATCCTGTCGCATTTTTTCCAACTGCATTAGTCGAGTGATGTTTCGAACCATAAGTAACCGTTGGTTTTTATTGTAGGAAGTCAGTCGCAAACTTAGACGCACCTCACTATCTACCGGTGAAGATAATTCAATTGGTAATTGATAATCTCCCGCTTCAAAATAATTAACAAAACGAGGATTACGCAACAAGTTAACGATTCTTTGCCCAACATCCTGCTTAGAATTTAATCCTAATAAGCTTTCTGCAGACTTATTGAACCAAACAATTTCGCCATACTCACCCAGTACGATAGCACCATCAGGCAGAGCCGCGGTCGATGCTCTAAACTCACTCAATATTTTGGACAGGCGTTTTCGAGCTTTTCGATTGCGACGTTGCAACAAGTAAATGCTATGAAAAATATCACTCCAAATTCCAATAGATTCTGGTGGATAAAGATTTCTTGATTCGGTCAGCCAATGTTTCAACCGATAGAGCTGACGAATATGCCAGGCTAAATAAAGTACTGAAATAGCAAATAAAATTTCACCGGTATAGCCGGTGAATAAACCAATAAAAAGACCAATGATAGCAATAACTGAGGCGAACCATATTTCTGCGCCCCAGTAGCGAAAGTTGCCCAAACTGCCTCCTTATGGTTGATTATTTGCCTTTAAAGCACATTAAACACGATGCGAAAATCGGTAGCCGGCGCCGCGTATGGTTTGAATGTAGTTTTCGATGCCAAACGGAGCAAGCGCTTTACGTAATCGACGAATGTGAACATCGACGGTACGCTCTTCTACAATTACCTGATGCCCCCATACAGAATCGAGTACCTGACCACGGGTAAAAACCCGTTCTTGATGCTCCAAAAAGAACAACAGGAGTTTATATTCTGTAGGACCCATCTTAACCGTTTGCCCATCAACAGTAATTCGATGACTCGCAGTATCCATTCGCAAACGACCCGATTCGATAACTTTTTCAGCAGAGATTGCCGGATCGGTACGACGTAATACGGCTCGAATTCGAGCCATAAGCTCGCGAGGAGAAAACGGTTTAATCACATAGTCATCTGCTCCCGCATCGAGTCCTTTAATTCGATCATCTTCTTCTCCCCTTGCGGTCAACATAATGACGGGAACATCTTTAAACTGCGAGTTCTTTTTAACCTTTCGTGTCATTTCGATTCCCGATGCCCCGGGTAACATCCAATCAACTAATAAAAGATCGGGAATGGCTTCTTCCTGTAGCAACGAGAGTGCTTTTTCTGCAGTGCCAGCCTGCAAGGTCGAATAACCTGCCTGCTCTAACGAGAACACCAACATCTCTCGAATATCTCGTTCGTCTTCTACTACCAAAATCGTTGCGCTCATATAACAAACCCTGTGCTTATTAAGGCTTTTATGCTCCGGTTAACAAGTTGCCTGATTACTAAACGCTAGTTGGATTTCTTGGGTCCCGATGTGCTGGCCAAAGCTTCCATTTCTTCCAAACTGACATGTCGAACGTCTTTACCTTCTACCAGATAAATAACGTATTCACAGATATTGCTGGCATGATCACCGATACGCTCTAACGCACGCGCGGACCACATGACATCTAACGCGGATGAGATGCTACGAGGATCTTCCATCATATAAGTAATGAGTTGGCGAGTAATAGCGTTGTATTCTTCATCAGCCGTTGTTTCCATCTGCGCCACCTTAATAGCGGCATCTACATCAAGGCGAGCAAATGCATCGAGGGCACCATGCAACATGGCCTTTACATGGTTACCCAGATGAACAACCGCACCAAACTGTTTTTTCGATGGAATAACATCATCAATGGACACCGCAATATGATGAGCCATGCGCGCGATTTTTTCCGCTTCATCACCTACCCGCTCAAGATCGGTAATGGTCTTAATGATAGCAACCACCAAGCGCAAGTCCCCCGCAGCAGGCTGTCGCTTAGCAAGAATTCTGGTGCACTCTTCATCAATACTGACTTCGTAGGCATTAACCTTTTGATCCCGTTGAATGACATCTTGTGCAAGCTCAGGATCGAGCGATGATAACGCATTCAATGATAATTGAATTTGCTCTTCAACCATCCCGCCCATGGTGAGCACACGCTGACGAATGTTTTCTAACTCTTCATTGAACTTTTGCGAAATATGTTGTGTAAATTGACTTTTATCCATTGTTGGCTCACACCTGTTTGCTATCGGTTAATGCTCACCTGCTTTTACTGCAAGTTCCTGTCGGAGAACTACCTCAAACACCGACTGCTCTTGTACACTGCGTTATTTAGCCGTAACGTCCGGTAATGTAATCTTCGGTTTTCTTCTTACTTGGATTAGTAAAAATTACGTCAGTTTTATCAAATTCGATCAAATCACCCATAAACATAAAAGCCGTGTAATCTGAGACTCGTGCGGCTTGCTGCATATTGTGAGTGACTATGACGATTGTGTACTGATCTTTTAAATCGTGAATTAACTCTTCAATTTTCAGTGTTGAAATTGGGTCCAGTGCCGATGCTGGCTCATCCAATAACAAAACTTCTGGCTGTACTGCAATTGAACGTGCTATGACTAAACGTTGCTGCTGACCACCCGAAAGTCCGAGGGCATTATCATCGAGACGATCTTTCACTTCATCCCACAAGGCAGCGCCTTTTAGCGCCCATTCAACCACTTCATCAAGCACACTGCGTTTGTTAATACCTTGTAAGCGTAAGCCATAGGCCACATTTTCATAAATTGACTTTGGAAATGGATTCGGTTTCTGGAACACCATTCCAACATTACGGCGTAAGTCGGCTACGTTAACGTCTTTACCATATATATTTTCACCATTGAGACGAATTTCACCTTGGACACGAGCAATATCAACCAGGTCATTCATTCGGTTAAAACAACGTAACAGTGTTGACTTACCGCAACCGCTCGGACCGATAAACGCGGTAACCTTCTTCTCCGCGATTTGCAAATTAATATCAAACAGCGCCTGTTTCTCGTCATAATGCAAATTCAAATTATCCACTTCGATGGCAATTTTTTCGCCTTCTAAAGCCGCCAGATTGACGCCGTCTGTTGACTTCTCTTTTGTTAAATCAAGTTTTAATTCTGCAGTCATCTTTTTCACCCGTATTTCGATCGGTGCTCGTTGAGCTTAAACTGTTATTGTTCCAGTGATTTATATTTTTCGCGCAGTCGATTACGAATCTTAATCGCTGTAATGTTCAATAATATAATTACCAGAACCAATAATAAGGCTGTTGCGTAAACAAGCGGTCGCGCCGCTTCGACATTCGGGCTTTGAAAGCCCACATCATAAATGTGGAAGCCCAAGTGCATAAACTTTCTTTCCAGGTGGATAAAAGGCGCATTGGCATCCAGTGGAAGTGTTGGCGCCAATTTAACCACTCCAACTAACATAAGTGGCGCGACTTCTCCTGCAGCGCGGGCAATGGCAAGAATTAATCCAGTCATCATTGCCGGACTTGCCATAGGCAATACAGTGCGCCACAAGGTTTCAATTTTTGTCGCCCCCAAAGCCAAACTGCCTTCACGAATGGACTTAGGAATTCGCGACAGGCCCTCTTCTGTGGAAACGATAACAACCGGAAGCGTTAATAATGCCAATGTAATCGATGCCCATAACAAACCCGATGTTCCAAAAGTAGGTGCGGGTTTAGCTTCTGGGTAGAACAGGTCGTCAATACTGCCACCAAGGAAGTAAACAAAGAATCCGAGACCAAATACACCATAAACAATAGAAGGAACCCCGGCGAGGTTATTAACGGCAATTCGAATTAGCCGCGTCAGGAAACCTTGTTTTGCATACTCGTGAAGGTATACCGCGGCAACCACACCAAACGGCGTTACCATAATGGACATCAGAATGACCATCATCACGGTACCAAAAATGGCGGGAAAAACGCCGCCTTCAGTATTGGCTTCGCGAGGCTCATCAAAAATAAACTCGCCGACTTTTCCAAAATAATGTGCTAGCTTTTGCAGTCCGTTCAAATTGTTAGGTTGGAAAGCCATGACGATATTGGAAGCCCGGATCTCAAGGGTACTGTCATCGATGGAACGAACAGAGATGCTGTCGCGATTGGCCTGCTCATACAGCGAGAAAAGTTTTGCCTGAAAAGCTTCAAAATCGTTCTTTAACTGTTGCTCCTGTGCAGTTATTTCAGCCAGCGCATCGGGTGAGTCCTGTCCATTAAGCTGCAGGCGTTTACGTTCCAGACGAAGCTGTTCAAGGTCGTAGTTAATACTTCCTATATCATCTTTTTCCAGAGTTCGAATCTGTTTGTGTAAATCATTCGCTCGTCCGATGGCATCTTCCATGGCTTGCTGGAATGCTTCACCATCGTTCGCTAAAAATGTTTCGCCATCAAAGCTAACACTGTCAACAAAACCGTAAAAATTACCCCACTCTCGACGTTCAATGACAATAACATCTTCGATTTGGTACTGGCTTGTGATCTCTTTGGCTTTAATCCAACGGAAATCAAGACCGTAAATATCACGATTTCCGGTTTTTAACAGCAGCTGCTTAAACTCGACAGGGTCTTTTCCTTTGGGCACTTCTTCATCGTACAGTTCGCCCATAACTTTAGCGATATTACCATCGACCTGTTTCAGCTCATACACAGTAACATCGGCAGGCCAGAAATGACTTAAACCGCGCACTGCAATTAACAACAGCAGGCTCAATACCATTACCAATGAAATTGCAATGGCTCCCGCGTTAAACCAAATCCAGGGCTCACCCGATTTAAAAAACTTATGCTTCATTGACCTTGTCCAACTCTAGCTTGTCAAAGTTTTCGGCTCTAAAGCGAACCGTATTTCTTGCGTAAACGATGACGGACATTTTCCGCCAAGGTATTAAACACAAAGGTGAATACAAAGAGTACAAATCCGGCGAGGAAGAGCACACGGTAATGCGATGATCCCACTTCGGACTCAGGCATTTCGACGGCGATATTGGCCGACAAAGTTCGCATACCTTCAAATATATTGGCTTCCATGATCGGAGTGTTTCCGGTTGCCATAAGAACAATCATGGTTTCGCCGACCGCACGGCCCAGACCGATCATGACTGCCGAGAAAATTCCCGGACTCGCTGTTGGCAAAACCACACGTACCAATGTTTGCCATGGGCTGGCACCTAACGCCAAAGAGCCACTGGTGAGGTGTTTGGGAACACTGAAAATGGCATCTTCGGCTATTGAGAATATGGTTGGGATCACGGCAAATCCCATTGCAATTCCCACCACCAGAGAATTTCGTTGATCGTAGTTAATTCCTATCTCTTCAAGCCAAACGCGCATGTCGCCATTAAAGAAGGCTTTTTCGACGGGATAACTAAACTCAAGGCATAAGTAACTCACCAATACAATAACGGGGATCAAAAGAGCCGCCTGCCACCCATCAGGAATGCGATGTGTGATGGAGGATGGTAACCAATACCATAGTGCGCCAAAGGCAATAATAAAAATGGGCAGGAACATCAATATCATAAAGACGCCCGGCAGGTTTTCTTCCATCGCCGGTGCCAACCAAAGCCCGGCTAAAAAGCCGAGAATAACCGTTGGTAATGCCTCCATCACCTCAACCGCAGGCTTGACCATAGTGCGCATTTTCGGCGCCATAAAGTAGGCCGTAAAAATAGCTCCACAAATGGCCAGAGGCATGGCAAATAGCATGGCGTAGAAAGCCGCTTTTAAAGTACCAAAGCTCAAAGGCACTAATGAAAACTTCGCTTCAAAATCAGTCGTTGATGCGGACGATTGCCAGGTATACTGTGGCTCGGGATAGCTTTCGTACCAAACTTTGCTCCACAGTGCGGACCAGGACAAGTCGGGATGTTCGTTGTCGACATGATAGGCGTGGAGCGCGTCACCATTCGCAAGCAGCATTCGAGAGCCGCGGGGATTAAGTGCGAGAGTTAAGGCCCCTTCACCAGCATCTTCATGAGCCGACATTGACTCGAGCAATACAGTACGATGTGATGTGGTGTAGAAAATTCCCAGCTGGTTGTTATCGTCGATAGCAATAAACCCTTTGCGACGAATTTCAGGGTAGATAGTCCGCACCGCCACATCAGAAAACTCAAAGCTACGAATTTTGGTTAAGCGATAAGTGTTAGTGTCATCGCGTACCGGGAACCATTGCGAAATTACACCCGAGGCGTCACCGATCATTAAAGAAGTACCACCGAGCAGGAGTTTTGCTTCGGTAACCTTGGTATTCTGTTTAACCAGTTTAAGTCGCTCATTGGGTTGTAGCTCATCGTCTTCAAGCCAAAAGCTTTGCATATCGCCAGATTTGGACACCACATACAGCCATTGTCCAGCGGGGTCATGTAATACAAAGTCGGCTTTTACGTCACTGCTAAAGGTTTGGTTAGCAATCTCTTCTAGCTCTAACGAGTCATCTAAAAATGACGACTCAAACTCATAACGAACAAGTTGCAGGTTTGAGCCTGTTACTGCTACCAAATTTAGAAAGTCTTCGTTTTTCGCTACCGCCAGGTTGTCGAGACTATCGGCTTCAAGCTCAACGCCATCTTCACCATAGGGATATTCAACAGCAGGGGTTATTTTTCTAACACCTTCCGGATAACTGATTCGAAACGCCAGTTTGACGAACAATACTCGTCCGCTGCTCAATCCAACGGCCAATAAATTGTCCTCACGATTTGCATAAACAGCTGCGCGAATGCTTTCTTCTGGAAGCAGGTTTAAGGTAAAGCTTTCGATGGACTCGCCATTTTGGGCATCGAAATAAAGAAGGTCGCCATTGTGATCAATACGGAACCCAACCTCGCCATACTCTTCCATCCCCCAAATAACTGACTTTTGAACAGACAACGAATAACTATTCTCCTGAGTCAGCTCGGCACCACGAAATATGGGGAAAACCACATATAGCAAATAAAAGAAAATCATCACGACGGCTAGTATTACCGACACGCCACCAACAGCAATACTGTGTTTGGCAACTAAGTCTTTGATTTTCCTGAAAGTATGGTGCCCACTATCAGTTTGCTTGTCGAGCAAACTGCGCACTTTGTCCTTTACAGAATCGTATTCGTTGCTAATTTGGTTCATAGAATCGACACTTTGGCTGATATACAGATTATTGTAGAGGCCCTATATGACAAATATATGACAAGCTGTCGTATATTAACCTAACCTAAATAAACTTCATATCTGATTGATTTTTCGGTGCTTTTTGCTTATAAAGCACCATAAACTTATAATCGTCCAGGTAAACCAAAGCTAATACTTGTCATTAATCTGACATAATTAAATTTTGCACACATATAAATCAGTAATAATTCGATTGCTTTAAACTGATCAATGAATGTAATCATTAATTCTCGATTTCGATTATGTATGAAATAAAAAAAGTTAAAGTGCGCTCCGCTGCGATAAAGGTTTACGAGATAAGACATTAAAATGACAACTGAAATATAATTGTCACAATTTGCCGCTAACATAGCGACCACTCGAATTAAATAACTCAACTTGTAATAACTAAAACACTGGGAGATCTCAGATGAACTTCACTAAGAAAGTAACGGCTGTAGCGACAGCGGCAACCCTCGGCCTTATTGGCCAAGTTTCTGCTGAAGAAGCTACCGTAACCCCTTACGGTAAAATCAATATCACCGTTCAACAAACAGACGACAGCAGCCTTGACGGAATGGAGCTGAAAAGCAACGCATCGCGTTTTGGCCTTAAAGGTAAAGCAAAGCTGTCTGACTCTTTGAAAGCTATTTACCAGTTAGAGTGGGAAGTCGATCCTGCTGACAAAAGCAAAGGCTCAGATGACAACATCAAAGCGCGTAATCAGTTTGTTGGTTTAGCTGGCGGTTTTGGTGAAATTATTGCGGGTCGCTCTGACACTCCTCTAAAGAAAGCTCAAGGTAAAGTTGACTTGTTCAACGATCTGGAAGGTGATATTAAAAACATCTTCGAAGGTGAGGTTCGTGCTAACAATATCCTTCAATACACCACACCTAAATTTGCAGGTGGCTTAAAAGTTAAAGTAGCAGCAACCACAGCTGGGGCTGGTGGTGAAACTTCCACCAATGACTTTGGTTCTGCAACCTCTTTCGCCATTGAGTATGCGACTGACGACTTATTTGTTTCATTCGCGCAAGATAATGGCGTCACGCAATCGTCTTATGATCATGATGGTGATAGCAATAATGAAGACCGTATTGCAGACGGCAAAACGAATCGAGTTACTGTGCAATATAAGTTAGACAACTGGACTTTTGGTTTGCTTTATAATGACTTCGATGCTGTTGTATTTACAGTTGATGAAGTAACTGGTCAGCAGATGGTTACCGATGAAGAAGGTATGTTGTTCAGCATTGCATACAACTCAGGTAACCACACATTCAAATTACAAACCGGCGAAAGCGACGAAAAGGCCATTGATGCCGAGCAGATGTCAATAGGATACGACTACAAACTGGGCAAAAAGACCAAACTGTTTATGTTCCATACTTCATACGACAATGTGGATAACGCAGACAGCTCTTGGTTAGGCTTTGGAATTGAACAAAAATTCTAAGTTTAATTCACTGGTAAAAAAGCGCTTTCAGGCGCTTTTTTACCAGTGCATAACTTCATTACGATAATGCTTTATTAAGCCACTTATCAATTGTGGAAAGTAAAGCCTCCTTTTCAACGGGTTTAGGCAGGTAATCGTTCATTCCTGCATTAATGAATTTTTCCTTATCCCCCTTCATTGCATTTGCTGTTAAAGCAACTATCGGTATGTTTTTAAACCGTTCACTTTCTCTAATTTTCTGTGTAGCCTCAATACCATTCATCTCTGGCATATAAATATCCATTAAAATCACATCGTAAGTCTCATTTTCCAACTGCTGTAGCGCAACTCGCCCGTTGTCAGCCATATCAACCAAATAACCTTGTCCAGTTAAAAAAGCGTTAAAAACAATTTGATTTGAGGCGGAGTCCTCAACAACCAATATTCGAGGAGTCTGTGCCCCTGAGTTTTTATCAATATTCTGTTTTCTCTTAGAAAGACTTTTCCTAGATTTATTGGAAATAGTGAGAGGTAACACTACAGTAAATTCAGCTCCCTCATCAAGACAACCTTTCGCAGTTATTGTGCCGCCCATCAAGCTAACCAGTTCGTGACAAATCGTTAACCCAAGACCTGTGCCCTCATGCCGTCGCGTTAGCGAATTATCAATTTGACTAAACGGTAAAAACAACTTGTCTACATCCGTGTCGGAAAATCCAATACCAGTATCTTTAACAGTAAAAATAAGGTTGCACTTGTCATTATCAGTTGATTGCTGACTAACATTTAAATACACACCTCCTTGCTCAGTGAACTTAATTGCATTGTTTACCAAATTTAGCAGCACTTGATGTATACGTCCTTCATCGCCAATTAGAAACCTAGCGACATCACTGTCTATTTCGCACTTAAGTGAAATATTTTTATCTCGAGCTAAATTTTCAGTCATGGTGTAAATATTATTCACCAAATTGGACAAATTAAATTGAGCTTCATCAAGCACTAGTTTACCTGCTTCAACTTTGCTTAAGTCAAGTATCTCATTTAATAAATGGAGTAATTGGTGAGCAGACTGATACGCGGTTTTAAGATATTTTTGTTCTTCTTTATCGTATATTGCTCTTTCATTTAAAATACTTAACAGCCCGATAATTACATTTAATGGCGTTCTTACTTCATGACTCACTGTTGCCAAGAATGAACTTTTTGCCTTATTAGCAGACTCTGCTTTCTCTTTTGCCAGAGCGAGCTCTTGCTCCTTATTTTTCAACTCAGTAATATCAACTCTTAGTCCTACGGTGCCACCACCTCGTACAGGACGCTCCACTTGTCGAATCCATCGACCATCACTTAATTGCTCTTCGTTTATCGAAGTTCCTCGATGTTGCTTTAATTTACTTTCGATAAATTCTTCGATATTGTTTTCATTAACACCAAAATATTGTTGACCTAATACTCCTTTACGAATCAACTGCTCGTAAGTAATACCAGGTTTTACAAACTCTTTGCACTTAGGATAAATTTCTTCAAATTTACTATTAAAAGCTTTTAGCTGGTCGTATTCATCAAAAATCACAAAACCATCAGGTAGCGCTTCGATCGCATCACTAAAACGCGTTTCACTTTGCTTAAGCGCTGCAGTTGTATCTTTAACCACCTGCTCCAATTTATTAGGCAGTCGAAGCAAAAAATAAATAGCGACTGGCAAAGTTAATAAAGCGATGACCGCTAAAATAAAGAGATACATTGAGAAATGAGAAATAGCACTTTTATGAGGTTTAACCGCTATCTTCCAACTGCCGGCGGGTAATTGAACATCTACAATGGCGGCTCCTGAATTGAATAAAGAAACATCGCCTATAAATGCGTCCCCCTGGTTGCCCTGTCCATCTACACCACGAATTGCTATATCAACGTTATCAAGTTCTCTATTGATCCCAACTTCAGCTTTAAACTGGTCGAAGTCGATCAGCACGGTGGCAAACCCCCAGAAGATTTCATCGCCAATGGAGTTCGACTTAAAAATAGGATATCGACCAATAATCGCCTCTCCTCCTTGAATCAGGCTCAATGGTCCTGCCAGCCAGATTTTTCTAGAGTTTATAGCGTCCTCTGCTGCAGCTTTTCTTCGCGAATCTTCCAGCAAGTTATGCCCAATTGCCTTTTTGTGACGATCGTACGGCCAAACATACTGAACAATACCTTGTGGTGCCAATTGCAAACTCATAATAGAACTTCGATCATTTGCAAGATCCGCTGCAAATTGTTGAAACTGCGTTTCATTCACTCGCTCATTACTACGAACTAAACCCGCCAAACCGTAGGTAACATGTAAACGCGAATTCAGTTCAGTTTCTATACTGCCTCGAATATTTGCCGCAAGACTATAGGCCTGTTTGGACAAGTCGGCCTCAATCGCCTCAATAGATATTCGGTACCATTGATATGCACTGTATAGAATCAACGCTGCAAAATTTAGCGCAATGACCAATGCAGCTTTCTTTCCGCTGATAAAGGCAGCAACTCTTCCACGAACTGTGTCTGAGTGATAGAAAGTGGTATGGAAATCGTGGTTATCACTATTGTTTGCGGGTGAAGGCTCGCTCTTCAACCCAACAAACGACCGCGGAAACCGTTTTCTTCTGTCTTCAGTAGCGTAATCTGAACAGCAGTTCCCTTGGTCTTCAATGTGTTTACTTTTTGATGCTTTAAGCATTGTATTTAGCCTTAAATGCTACAATGCAACTTACAATGCAAGTAAAGCGCCATAAAAGCCCTCAAACGCTAAAATCTTATCTCATTGAATTTATTAGATTTATTCTTGGAGAAAAGCATATGCTCTCTCTTGCACTTTGCGAGTTGCATTATGCAACTCATATTGCAACACATTTTTCAATGCAAGCGAACTGTTAGGCACTATTGGACAACAGTACGTCTTCTTTGAGCGACTGAAACCAATATCGACTACTCCCGGAGTGTAACTGAATGGCTTTATCAACTTCTCCACTGTCTCTAAATGTAATCAACCAGTTTGAGGTTAAAATTGCATTTTTTAAATGGCAACCCGCTGGTAAGTGGCAATAAGAATCAATAATTGAGTTCTCTACCGTGCAGCCATTTTCTATGATGCAATTATTCCCAACTATTACATTTCCCCGGAATTCGACTCCGCTGTCGATAATACAGGCATTACCAATAGTAGCCAGTCCATTCCGCATATCGAATCTTTTCGCATAGCACCCCTTTAACTCGGTCTTGCAAATATCAAATTGACCTGGGCGCTTGTTTAATGCGGAATTTAAATTGCAACTTCCTTCAATAGCATGAACTATATGATTGACTCTTTTATAATCGGCAACAGTACCAATATCAAACCAATTAAAAGTCGGAACAAACCCCATGACCTTTTTATTATTCGTTATTAACTTTGGTAATAGATCTGAGCCAATATCGACGTTGTAAAAGGAGCTGACACTATTGACTACTTCAGGACTAAAAATATAAATTCCGGTATTAGCCAAACAATGAGATTCATTTACTCGCTTCGGTTTTTCGACAAACTTTTGTATTCTACCGCATGCATCAACATGAGCTATACCATATTTATGGGCATCCTTAGCAGAAACTTCCTGTAGAAAAACACTGGCTGACGCATTCGATGCTTTGTGAGAGGCCATTGCCAAACTTAAATCAAGATCAATAATGGCGTCTCCACAAAGTACTAACACAGGCTCATCGAAAAACTGATAGACATGTTGAGCGACAGCCAAAGACGATGCAGAACCACGAGGAAAAGCACTTACACCACCATCAACTTCTAGCATTTCGGGTAAATAATAAATAGATGCACCGAATTGCTCACCGCTGCCAAAGTAAGATTCGATTTGATCGCCTTGGTAACCAGGATTCATCATTATTTCTGTAAAGCCATGCTTCACAAGGTGTTCTACGATGTGCTGTAAGACCGGTTTATTTAACACTGGCAACATTGGCTTTGGTCGCTGCCAGGTTAAAGGTTGAAGACGCGTCCCTCTACCTGCGGTAAGAATAAAAGCTTTCATAGACACCTCATATATTTTCAATACAGTTTACGACGATTGAGCACTCGCTCGTTTAATTTAACCGTTTCAATATATGTGCCACTTTTTTTTGCTAAAACTACTGGTTTTTTACTAATTTTTTGTTGCTAATTGCAGTTTCATTTGCAATGCGCAAATCACTATCCTCTAAGCTTTCTCTCCTCACAATAAATTGAGTTTTTGTAATATGTAACCCCCATACTCATATAAAAAAACGAGTGTTTATACACTCGTTTTTTTATATGAGCCGGCGTCAGTCACTACCGACCGGCTTAACTATCAGCCACCCTTTAAATCACTCTTACCACTGCCATGAAACAAACGGAATCGATTTGATTTTGCTGGCATCTGGATTGATATACCATGTTTGCTTATTCTTTCCTTTTGAGTCCAAGTGTTCCAGAAGATCGGGATATGCTATCCCCATATCAACACCGGCTAATGGAGGCATCCAGCCTTCATTTAGTATGAGAGAAAAAGGAAATCCGCCACTATCCAGAAACTCGGTATGACCATTGGAGTTGTTTACACTGTGAGCTAATACCGAACTATAACCATTACGATGAATTTCATACTGAGTATCATGCACATAAATAAAGGCATCAAATGGCGCTTGAACACCAAGTTCTATCGGCAGGCCTGTATCTAGTATCAAGTCAAATTCAAAGCGTGGCCCCTTTATAATTGCTTGTTCAGCTAAAGTATTTACGTAGGTTGAGTTACCATCATAAAAGCTGCTTTTTATTTTTTCCGCTAAAAGAAGGTTAACCGCCCCCGAGAATTGATAGTTTTTTGGAAAACCATCGGCGGCTACCTCCGACTCCATTCCATAAAATAAAATACTGTACGAGCCGACTGCTTCCTCTGGCAAGTTAATTCGCAAGTAAAAGTCATGATCATAATCCGCACCACGACTGATCAAAAATCCATTCCCTCGAATGATACTTACGTTACCATTGTTTCCAGCGCCAACTTTAACCTGATAAGCGACCACTAAATCATTAAAGTCATAATCGCCACGTGTAGGATATAGATCTTCAAACGCAGCAACATAATAGGAATCACTCGAAGGGTAATAGGTCCACTGTAAAGATTGTGGTTCGCCATCAAGAATAACCATAGGAGCATAAGCAACGCCCCTGGCAAGAGACTCCAAATAGCTGACGTCTTGTGCGGTCAATAACGCTACCTGTTCATAGCCATTACTGTAATCGTAAAAAGATTCGGGATCGCCTAATGACTTTTCCGTATTCAACAGATTAATGGTCAACGAAGCTTTTGTTGCGTTGCTCAGATCTCGATCAACCATAAACTTTAACGTTGAGTCTATCGAGGTTCCCGTCAGCTCACTCTTCATATGGGGAGAAGTCAGTGCTGAGCCTGCTACGCCAATTAGAGAGGGGTACAGCTGTCGCTCGGTTGCGCCTTCCTCCATTAAAAAAACCTGGGTTCGTGTCAATACATTAGTATAGATATATTCCACGCCATCTATCGTCAAAGCTAACAC
>JBFHVL010000055.1:0-17676 GCA_041589565.1 Kangiellaceae bacterium
AGCGTTTTTAAAAGAGAGCGAGCAAACACGGCTGGAACAACCCATTATCGAATATGCAGCTGCGCAGCTCGAACATATGTTGCGTGAGTTAAAACGTGAAATAGGCCCGAAAGTAAAACTCGATGAAGATGGTTACCTAACACAAATTGAGCGATTACGACGAGCACTGGACGTTGGTTTATTCTTCGGAGGATTATTCGATTCCAAGCAACGACAAAAGTACCGTCAACCCTGGCTGGACTTGTTGGCTGGAACGCGCGAAATTGCATTTAACCGTTTTGCCGCAAAATGTTTTGAGCAGTATCAGCTTAAATCAGAAAAAGATATCGAGCGCTGGATTCAAAAACGATCCGAGTCGATTCTTGAAGCGATGGAACAAACGCGCAAGGCCATGTTCAAAGCAAAACCTTACTGGTTAAAGTAACCAACCATTATTTCTATTCATTGATCACATCATAAATCATGTCGAATCCTATAGTCGTTTTAAAATTTGGCGGTAGCAGTGTCGGTGAAGTTCGACACTGGGATACTATTGTTGATCAAGTCTCCCATCATCAGCGTCAAGGTCGCAGCGTTATACTGGTGTTATCAGCATTGAAAAACATTTCTAACCTGCTTGAAGCATTGCTGCATCAAGCGGTTGCTGGTGTTCATCCAAGCGCTATTGCTCATTTAAAAGAACATCATCTTGGATTTGCTGCACAGTTGGGATTGTCTTTGGAAAAAGAGTTAATGCCCTGGTTTATGCAATTAAAACTTGATTGTGAAGAGATCCATCGGCAAAAAAGAATCACTCCCAAATTGCATGCCTCGGTTTTGTCAGTGGGCGAGCTTTTGTCGTCCACGATTGGTTGTGCCTACTTAAAGTCGCGTCAGGTCGATTGTGAATTTCAGGATGTTCGCGAATGGCTGTTGGCTGATGATCAAAAGCAGAGTGACCCGTGGCATCATTTCACTGCAAATCGTTGCGATTTCTCCGAGCGTTTGGAGTACATCAAAAAAATTGTTGCAGCTCCCATCGTGAGAGTGACACAAGGATTTATTGCGCGAGATAACGATAAAGACACTGTTCTGTTAGGGCGAGAAGGGTCTGATACCTCGGCTGCGTATCTTGGTGCAATAATGCGAGCCGAACGAATTGAAATTTGGACCGATGTTCCGGGAGTGTTCAGTTTTAATCCTCGCAGTATTGCCGAAGCTCGACAGATCAAAAGCTTAAGTTACCAACAGGCCGAAACACTCGCTCGTTCAGGAGCTAAAGTGTTACACCCAAGTGCATTAAGGCCTGCCGCAAAAAATCAGATTCCTTTATGGGTCAAGTGTACGGCGATGCCGGATCATCGTGGTACCCAAATTTTACAGCAAGTTGAACATGCAACAGGGCCGGTCGCCATGGCTGGCGAAACGGGATTGTTGCTGGTCCAATTGGTATCAGGAGACGCAAAAGAATTAATTGCGGAGCTGTTACGTTTGGGCTTTGATATTCATCAAACGCTTGGCGAAGAACAATGGTTGATGCGTTATGTGAATAGTGATGTAGAACAACCTTCTTTAGCAGATTTAGCGGCACATTTTCCTCAGCATCAATTAACGTTAACTGATCGGTTAGCGTGTATCTGTATTGTAGGACAGGGAGAAAACTGGAAGGATAAAGTTGCTGAAACGATGAGCCAGCTGAATTTGTTACGTCCAGTAAACGATGAAGAACATCAACAGCTATTTGTCGTTGATCAAGATGAGTTTCATGATTACTGCCAGCAGTTACACCATGTGCTGATTGAAAAACACCAGGATACAAATTTTGGTGAGTCCTGGTGCTGTCTGATGCAAAGCTAATTTAAGCGCTATCTTAAAAACTCATCACGTGTTTTAGCGCTTGATTTGAAAATTCCACCGAGTGCAGTGGTATCTGTGTATGAACTGGAATCCATTACTCCGCGTGCTTTAACACAAAAGTGAGTTGCGCTAATGGTTACCGCAACGTTGTCGGTTTCAAGTAAAGTTTGAAGTGCAATTAAAATCTGCTGAGTCAACCGCTCCTGTACTTGAGGCCGTTGTGCGAAAAAACGAACAATTCGATTAATTTTTGAGAGCCCAATGATTTTTTTGTTGGGTATGTAAGCCACATTGGCCAGCCCATCGATGGTCACGAAGTGATGTTCACAGGTGCTGGTCAGGCTGATGTCTTTTACTTTCACCATCTCTTCAACGTTCATTTTATTTTCAATGTTGGTGATTTTGGGAAACTTCTGATAGTCCAGTCCGCAAAAAATTTCATCGAGATACATTTTTGCAATACGTTGAGGAGTTTCTCGCAAACTATCATCTTTTAAATCCAGGCCGAGGGCATTCATGATATTGGTGATTGACGACTCAATGGTTTGAAACTTCTCACTTCGACTCATGGGGTTTGCTGTCAGTGGTGTTTCAAGCCCATGTTTGATCAGTGCATCACGCACTCGCATCGCGGCTAAAGAGATCGTTTCGGAAGATGCCGAGTTTGCTGTTGAAGTTGATGTCATTGCAGTCATGGTAACCGCCTCATATTAAAGTAGTTTTGGTTGTGTTAAGTCGGAATTACTTGAGATGTCTTCCGCCGTCGAGTGAAAGCGTCCGCCCGGTAATGTATCGACTGGTTAACAGCAGTTTAAGAGCATCGATCATTTCCTGCTCTCCAGGCTCAATACCCATGAGTGACTTGGCCAATGCTTTTTGCCGATAGGCCTCATCATCATTGGGGTTAAACAGAAGCAATGCGGGGGCAATGGCATTGACTTTTACTTTGGGTGCCAAGCGTTTGGCAAAGCTCAATGTGAGGTTGTTCAGAGCCGCTTTACTGGCGGCATAAGCCATGTGTTTGTCACTGCCGCGCTCAACCACAAAGTCGGAAATGTGGACAATATCGGCATGGCCATTCGCTTCTGCTGCCTTCTCCAGTAATGGAGCAAAAGCCAGATTTAAGAGGTAAGGCACCTTGGCATGGATATGAAACATGCGATCAAACACCTCGGCTGGTTGGTTACCATGTTCTGCCACCCAGTCTGAGGCATTATGCACCAGAGCACGAACCGCTCCATACTCATCCTGAACTTGAGCGATAAACGAGGTCAGTGCGGCAGGATCGGCAAAATCCACCTGACAATGATGGATGTGATGTGCGTCCAGCAGTGCCAGGTTGTCAAGACTGGATCGGTAGGTGACCAGCACATGGTTGTGCTGTTGTTTCAATGCCAGGGCACAGGCCAATCCCAGTCGGCGTCCTCCACCGGTGATGATGATTGGGGCAGTGTCACTCATGATGTTCTCCCAGCAGGCGACAGGCGGAAAGGGTGACTGACACCGAATCAGCAAATCGTAGGGCGTGTGGTTTATCAACGGTCACGGTCGCTTTGGTCGCGGCCGAGTTAGCCATGATAATATCAAGCAAGTCGGCACCGAGTTTTTCGATCAATCGAAAGCGACCGTGCTCCACATGGCTGATGATTTTTTTAGTCACAACTTTATAGTCCAGAGTGTCCTGTTCATTATCACTGCGTGAAGGCTTACTGGCATCAAACTCGATATGTGCATTGATCACTATATCTTGCTGCTTTAACTGTTCCTCCGGATTGAACCCAACAAAAGTGCGAAGCCGCAAATTCTCAATATGGATTACCGCATTATTCAAGTAGTAACTGGAGCCATGGACGTGGCGCTCTGTGGTTTTTACAGCGCTAATGGTTGACATAGTAGGATCCGTTTGTAACGCAACTTCTCTTGTTTACGCTATACGGAGAACTTTAGAGCAGATGGGTTACCAGGGAATCGGCTTTCCTGCGTAATCAAGAAAGCTGGCTCTACCGTTTATTTCAGTTTGCTCAAGGATCTGCAGTAGACGTTGCGCTACGAAATCTGGTGTAAATAGTTTTTCTTTGGGCACCCTGGCTTGAAAAGGTTTTGACAATGGCGTGTCGGTGGTTCCGGGATGAAAAGCAATGAGTTTTGCCTGCGGCGCTCGACGATGAAGTTCTATCGCGGCGGTTTGAATGATCATATTCAGCGCTGCTTTTGAACTTCGATAGCTGTACCATCCGCCGAGCTTATTGTCGGTGATGCTGCCTATGCGAGCGCTGAGCAATGCGATTTTACATTGCGATTGTCGCGGAAGTCGGGTAAGCAACCCACCAAGCCACAGTGCAGGGATGATGGTATTGGTTTGCAGTATCGTTTGCAATTGGGAAACGGATAATTCAGCGATGGATTTTTCTGGCTGTACGTCAGCCTGGTGCAAGATACCGTTGCAGATAATGACTTGTGAAAGGTCGCCGGCTGCGTTGAGTATTGTCTTACACGTCGAGGCAATGTCGGACTCGTGATAATTTACGTAGTGGTAGTGCACTTTAGGATGGCGAAAAAGCTCGGCTGTTTGAGCGTGACTTTCTTGCGGACGGGTGACGGCAATGACTTCTTTGGTCGAGTCGTCATTACAATAGCGCTTTATAACCGCCTGAGCGATTGCACTCGAAGCACCGATCACAAGAAAAGTCATCATTCGCTACGCCTGTTTAACCGAACCTGTTAGCGATGTCATAAAGTAACTAAAACGACAATTAACATCAAAGCATGACATCCGAGAACCACATAACTGAGTTGTTGACGCATTTTAAAATAGGCAATTGCGCTGCTGGTTTGATGGTGTAAGGTCGATTCAATTTTTAATAACCACCAGTAACCTAAAGCGAGCAATAGTAGAGCTGCCAGCCGCCAAAACTCTGAAGCAATAAGGGCTACGAAGGCTAATAAGGCAAACCCATTTGAATGCAGCAGGTGTAATTTATGTTGAGATGCTTCGCGGTCGCTGAGTTGCTCATTACTTTTTAGTGTGATGACACGCCCCCAAAGAGCTCCTGCTAGAAAGCTAAAAATGACGGCGCTGTAGAGTATGAAAAACTGTAGCGGCGTCATTCCAAATAAGGTGGTCTGATTCGAAGCCAAGATTAAAAATGCGATAAAGGGTAAGATGCCCGACCATCCAAGTATTCTATGCATTTCCTGTTCCTCGCAAACAGTGAGTGAGCATGCGCTGTAACCTTAAGCACAGATCGTGAGTATAGTTAAGATACGATAGCTTTTAGTGATCAGATTGCTAAAGTAACGAACCGTCAAGGTTAACTGTGTAGCTATTATCGAATCTTTCGAAATGAGTTATCTAAATTATCGATTATCACCGGGTAATTGATTGTGTTTCAATATGGGGTGCGATGGTTTACTGTTAAGTCAGTCTTTCGCTTGTTATTTTCATCAGAGGAAAGTTTATGGTTATGGCACGCGCTCTCATTGTTATCGGCCTGTTGTTTTGCGGCCTGTCTGATACTTTCGCATCCGAACCGAGCCCGGTAATTGTTCAACCGCTGAAAAAAGTTGCCTTTGTTGATGAAGTAGAAGCATTGGGCACGTTAAAAGCCAATGAAAGTGTTGAACTGATGGCAACCGTGACTGAACGAGTGATTAAAGTAAACTTCACCGATGGTGAAAGAGTTAAGCAGGGCGATGTATTAATTGAAATGGATGCCGTGGAAGAAAAAGCTCAGTTGGCAGAAGAGCAGTCTCGATTGAAGGAAGCTTTAAAACAGGTGGACCGGCTAAAACCGTTAGCAAAAAGAAACGCCACTACCGAATCCTCCCTGGATCAACAATTACGCGAAGTAGAAACTGCTCGAGCGCGCATGCAGGCGATACAATCACGAATTAATGAGCGACACATTAAAGCTCCCTTTGATGGTGTAATGGGATTAAGAAACATCAGTGTGGGAGCCATTGTTCAACCCGGAAAAGTGCTAGCGACGATTGATGATGACCGCAAAGTGAAACTCGATTTTTCGGTTCCCGAGCTGTTTTTAAATGCAGTCTCGATGGGCGTAAAAGTTGAAGCAAGAACACGAGCTTTTCCCAACCAGTTGTTTAAAGGAGAAGTGACCAGTTTGGATTCGCGCATCGATCCAATCACACGCTCAATTGTGGTGCGGGCCATGCTTGATAATCCTCAAGCGCTATTACGTCCAGGATTGTTAATGCGTGTTGTGTTACAGGCTAACCCCAGAGAAGTACTGGTGATTCAGGAAGAAGCGTTGGTTTCGTCAGCAACGCGTAATTTCGTTTATCGCGTTATCGAGCAAAGTGGCAAAACCATTGCTCAAAGAGTTGAAGTAAGACTGGGAGTACGTCGTAAAGGTGAAGTGGAAGTATTGGCAGGACTTGATGAAGGTGACCAAGTCATCGTTCACGGTGTGAACCGTTTAAAAGACGGCCAACCAGTTTTGATCAAAGCCATTGAGACTGACAACCAAACACTACAACAAATGTTGAAGTCGACTTCTAGCGATAAAAGTCAGGGTGCCTGAACATGGTGTTATCGGATCTTTCAGTTAAGCGACCGGTGTTTGCATCGGTCATCTCGCTGATCTTAATTGCTTTTGGTTTATTGTCTTTTGAACGCCTACCGCTGCGCGAATACCCGGACATCGATCCTCCGATTGTTACGGTAGAAGTACGTTACCCTGGCGCGCCAGCCAACATTGTCGAAACCCGAATTACCAAATTGATTGAAGAACGCATCGCGGGAATAGAAGGCATCGAGTATATCGAGTCGCGATCGCGAGATGGTGAATCGGATGTCACCATTGAGTTTACCGTAGGACGTGATATTGATTCTGCGGCCAATGATATTCGTGATCGCATTTCGGGCATTCAGGATAACTTGCCGGAAGAAGCCGAGCCGCCAGAAGTGCAAAAGGTCGACAGTAATGACGATGTCATCATTTGGCAAAATCTGGCCAGTGATCGCATGAGTGTGCCTGAGCTGACCGATTATGCAGAGCGTTATTTGGTAGACCAGTATTCTACGCTCGATGGCGTCGCCCGAGTTCGTGTCGGTGGAGGTCAACGATATGCCATGCGCATCTGGCTGGACCGTCAGGAAATGGCCGCTCGTGGAGTCACGGTCGATGATATTGAAGCGGCATTAAAACGGGAGAATATCGAGTTACCTGCGGGCAGTCTGGAATCGGAAGAGCGTATCTTTAAAGCTCGGATTGAGCGCAACTTTAATGATCCTCAAGATTTTGAAAAGTTGGTGATAGGTGGGGGAGCCAATGGTTATCTGGTGCGACTCGGTGAGGTTGCCCGGGTCGAACTGGGATTGCGTGAAAATCGACTGTTTTTCCGTGGCAACGAAACCCCCATGGTGGGGATTGGCATCGTGAAACAATCGACGGCCAACACCATTGATGTGGCGCGTGGCGTAAAACAGCTCACCAACCGTATTAATAATAATTTGCCGCAAGGCATGAGCATTGAACAAAGTTACGACTCTTCTATTTTCATTGAAGCGGCCATTGACGAAGTCTATACCACGTTGCTGATTGCCATTGGTTGTGTGATTCTGGTGATCTATTTATTTCTTGGCAGTGCCAGGGCTATGATCATTCCGGCGGTCACGGTTCCTGTTTCTATTATTGCTACCTTCATTGTGATCTACGCATTGGGCTTCACCATTAATTTGCTCACTCTGCTAGCGTTAGTGCTGGCTATTGGCCTTGTGGTTGATGATGCTATTGTGGTGTTGGAAAACGTGGTGCGACGAATTCAGGACAAAGGAGAAACGCCGTTAGTCGGGGCCTTCCGTGGGACGCGACAGGTGGGCTTTGCCGTTATTGCGACCACTCTGGTGCTAATTTCGGTATTTGTGCCTATCACCTTTTTGCAAGGGGATATTGGTCGCCTGTTTACCGAGTTTGCGCTAACCATTGCGACGGCAGTCGCGTTTTCTTCACTGGTGGCACTCACCTTGTCGCCGATGTTGGCATCCAAGTTACTGAAGCCCAAGGAACCAAAGCACAACCCGTTGGTGTCACTGCTGGAAAACGCCGTGAATCGTTTACGCAGTGCTTACTTAAGTGCTTTGAGCGGCTGCCTACGTCATAAAGGATGGGTAGCATTGGCATTTGCCGCTCTGGTGGCAGCAACGGCGTGGTTATATCCAAAAATACCTCAGGAGTTTGCTCCGGCAGAAGATCGCGGCGCTTTTTTTGTCAGTATTTCTGCACCCGAAGGTTCCAGCTTCCAGTTTCTAGAAGAGTACATGAACGAAGTTGAGCAACGACTGATGAAATTTGTTGATAACGGAGAAGTGCGTCGGTTGCTGGTGCGTGCACCGCGAGGCTTTGGTCGCATTGAAAACTTTAATGGCGGTTTTGTCATTGTGCTGCTTGATGACTGGGCCAACCGACGTGATGCCTGGAATATCATGAACGATGTGCGGCAGGAACTTTCGGACTTACCGGGTATTCGAGCTTTCCCCATCATGCGACGTGGGCTCGGTGGTGGAGCAAGTAAACCGGTGCAATTTGTTATTGGTGGTGCCACCTACGAAGAAATTGCCCAGTGGCGCGATATCATCATGGCGAAGCTGGAACAAAATAACCCCGGACTCACCGGAGTTGATGATGATTATAAAGAAACCCGTCCGCAAATTGATTTTAAGGTGGACTACGAGCGTGCCGCCGATTTGGGGATTTCAGTGCAAAGTGTCGGGCGTACTCTGGAAACCATGATGAGTGGGCGCAATGTCACCACTTATCTTGAGCGTGGTGAAGAATACGATGTGATTGTAGAGGGCGAGCGCGACGCGCAGCGTTCGGTCAGTGATGTCACCAATATTTATGTTCGCTCGCAACAAAGTGGGCAATTGATCCCGTTATCCAATCTGATCTCTACGCGTGAATATGCAGCCGCTGAAACCTTGAGTCGCTACAATCGTATTCGTGCCATCACGTTGGAAGCTAACCTTGCCCAGGGGTTGTCATTAGGTGATGCGTTAAGTTATCTGGAAAATTTGGTGCAGCAAGAATTACCCGAAACCGCAGTGATTGATTACAAGGGGCAGAGTCGTGATTTCATGGAATCGGGCAGCTCGGTTCTGTTTGTTATGTTACTTGGACTCGCCGTTGTGTTTTTAGTATTAGCGGCGCAGTTTGAAAGTTATATTCATCCGTTGGTGATTATTTTAACGGTTCCATTGGCAATGGGGGGTGGCTTGCTCGGGCTTTATCTGACCGGTAGCACACTCAATATTTATTCGCAGATAGGATTGATTATTTTGATTGGGCTGGCGGCAAAAAATGGAATTCTTATTGTAGAGTTTGCCAACCAGATGCGTGACAAAGGATATGAGTTTTCTAAAGCATTACAGATGGCCGCAGAAACTCGATTTCGCCCCATTGTTATGACTGGGTTGACAACGGTTGCGGGAGCGCTTCCTTTGGTGCTGGCAAGCGGTGCTGGTGCGGAAACTCGGGTGATGATTGGTATTGTTATGCTTTCGGGTGTCTTTGCGGCTACTTTCTTTACTCTGTTTATTGTACCGGTGGCTTATCAACTGCTGGCAAAAAATACGTCATCGCCAGAAGCCGTAGCTAAACAACTGGCACATCAGCTAAAAGAGCAAGACGCGTAAGCGCTTGCTCAAATGCTCATACTCGGTTCACACAAAGAAGCCAATGCTAATCGGTGAATAACGGAGTACTAATCGCTTAAACGGACACTCAGTTGATCGACAATTTCTGCCCAGTCCGAGTCCTGTTCCAGAGCTTGCTCGAGAAACGCTTTTTGAGCGGTATTCCAGATATCGGCATCAACAAAAGATTGATTGGTTTTTAAACGGTTGGTTTTAATAAACTTTTCGATTTCTTCGCCGTTGGCAGGTAGCCCTAACTGCGTGAATAGTTCGGACATGGGATGAAAAGATTGATCCATGATGCACCTCCTTAGTCGAGTGATGCCAGTTAAGTATACACGACAATAGAGCGCTCAAGGATTAGTTGAATGAAAAGACAATGGCATCCACACTTGTCGCCAGCGAGCTAGTTTTTGGTCAGCGGCAAGTTGTTTAGGAGAGACGCGCTGTGAGCGGGCAAGCTGCTCCTTATTGTTTAAAATATTAGCGTTAACCGCACCAATCGTTTGGCCATTGCTGGTTATCGCTACGAATAAGAAGTCGCCACAAGTCGAACAGTTGTAAAATTCGGCTTGTTCCGAGCCGTGGCGGTCGATGAGCAAAGATGCGCCACTGAATACCTCAATAAAGCCTGTTGGATCAGAGAGATAGCTAATGTTACGTAATTGGCAATAGTTGCAATCGCAGGCGCGTGGAGCATAATGTCGCAGGCTCTGCGGAAGCTCTACGAGCAGTTTGCACTGGTGGCATTGACATGTTGCCTTAAATTTCATCATGAGCACCGGGGGGCGGTCTGTGAATGACTCTGTTTTACTCTGTTGCTATTCTTCTATGCAAGTATTTGGTGATGTTAATTCCAAACGAGTAAGGAAATCTGCGGTATCTTATGTCACTTTGGGCTATATTTAAGCAATGGCTGTGTTCAGTGGGCTAGGTATGACTTCAGATGTTGCGTTGGATTTTCGGGTTGCCAGAGACTTGGCCAAACGTTCTATTCCGGGAATCTTTATTTACCCTATTTTTTGGCCCATTCTGGCTTATGGGAGTAATTTTGCCAATACCCATCAGTTAATCACCTTTGGTGTGACTTTGCTAATGGTGCTTTGTTCAATTCTTCGGTTTTATCATGTGCAATCGCTAAGGCATTTAGCACCTGAAAAAATGACTTTTTGGCATCAAGGATTTTACTTTTGGATTTTTCCTCAGGTTGCCAGTTGGGGAGTTTTGTTTGCCTATGCCATGTTTCTTGATAATGCTTATTTTCTACTGTTCATGGCTTTTTCTGCATCCGGAATTGTTGCCGGAGGTGTTAACACTTTTGCACCAAAACTGAAGTTATCGCTTTGGTTTTTGGTGGCGGTACTGGGTCCACCGATCATTGTTGGATTTTTGTTAACTGAACATTGGGTGATTGCTTTATTGTGTGTAACCTATATGGTCTATATGGCAGGACTAGCAAAAAATCAAAATCATGAATATTGGATTTCTATTGAAAACGAACAAGTTCTGGCGCAACAAAGCCGCACCGATGCCCTCACTAAATTGGATAACCGTCGCTTTTTTGATGAAAAATTAAATGAGTTAGTCCATTTGTCATCGCGTAATCATGAGCAGCTGGCAGTATTGGTAATTGACTGTGATAACTTTAAAACGATAAACGATCGATACGGGCATGATGTTGGTGATAAAGCGTTACAGCACGTTGCCAAGTTAATAAAAAAATCACTGCCAAGAACAACTGATGTCTGCGCTCGTTATGGAGGGGAGGAGTTTAGTGCATTGTTGCCCGGAACCGATGTTGCAGGAGCCACTTTGGTTGCCGAAAGAATTCGACGCAATTTAGAAGAAAGCACACTGATACTTGAGCAAGGAGTTATAGCCATTACCGTAAGCATAGGTATCACGGCGCACGAAATCGGCAATTTTCAGCAAGATTTACCTAGAAAGTTATTCCGAGAAGCTGACAAAGCTTTATACCTGGCCAAGCAGAATGGGCGTAATCGGTGTGTATGCTTTCAAGAAGAAGTCAAGATCGCTTAACTGTCGTAGTTGTTGGCACTCCAGTAAAGTTAACAATGTATTTGCTGCGACCAATCGAATACAGTCCTTACACCGATGCTTCGCTTCGGGAGCTTCTCCATAAGCTTACGCCTATCGCTACAAACCAGGGAATTTGTCCCAATCCAAATAACGCACCCAACGCTTTTAATGGCGGTAAGACGGTAAGCAAGCCACAGGCTCCTATGATTAGTCCAAGAATATTCAGCCATTTTGGCAGTTTGCCACTCGAGTAGCCAATGGTGCTTACGGCCAAAACCCACAAGCCGCCGACGATTTCAACTCCGCCACCAAAAGCCTCCTGAATCACGGATATCGTGTGCCAAACGGACAGGGCCGTTTCTGTTGATTCGTTAATTAGTGCTGACACCTTGGCAAGTCCTAGGTTGGCTACCATTCCGCTGGCAATGACCAGTGCTGACCAAATAAGTCCGAATATTTTTCCAATCGAGGCAAGGCTTGTGTTGTTTGCGCTGATCTTTTTATCGAGCGCCAACACCAGTACTATTAAGGTAATACCAAAGCCAATATAAATTAAGATATTCCAATAATATAAAAGCGTTTGGTGCTCTAAATAGAGCTGCACTTTTTGCAGAGTATCTAATGTTGCAAGACGGCCCGGATCGAAAAAGGCAAACAGAACAATAAACCCAACAATGTATGCTATAGCAGAATAGAAGGCGCAAAGACTACCAGCTTTTTGAAGATTCATGAGTGAGTTTTATTACTATTGTTTAGTTAACATAGAGTAAAGCACCTACCGGCGTCACTCCATCGGTAAAATGTAACTGTATGTAATATTAAGCGATGACTGAAAGCTTAGTTTTTAAGGTATTTAATCTGGATGAACTAATCTTAAATTCCTCTAAACAGTTGGGAAAAGTTATCACTGCAAAACCTTTACTCATAGTAGTATCTAATGCAAGATAGCGGCTATATCTAGTCTTATCTGTTCAGGTCTTAATATGGAACGAAGAGGATTCGTTAAACTGGCTCTAACAAGTAGTGTTGTTATTTCCTGCGGTGCAATAGGTTGGAGTTTGTTACGCTCTCCCAGGTCAAATGCATTTCAGTCGATTGAGCAAATTATCTCTTTCTTGGATGCTTTACCTCAGGCTACAAATATTGAAAGCTCAGGCAATTGGACACCGAATCAAATCTTCAGTCATTTAAACCAGAGTATCGAATTCTCATTGAACGGGTTTCCAGAATATAAATCCGAGCTCTTTCAGTCCACCATTGGCAAACTGGTTCTTCACGTTTTTAATGTCAAAGGTGCAATGACTCATAATCTGTCAGGTGCATTTCCGGGCGCTGATGAGCTTCGAAAAGAAAGTGATTTACAGAGTGATATTGTAAGGTTTTCGAAAAACTTGCGACTGTTTTTAGAGGCACAGCAACTGGCTCCTCATTTTATATTTGGTGAGCTTACCAAGGAGCAGTATGCGCGCGCCCATGTAATGCATATTAACGATCACTTTTCAGAGTTGATGTTTAAGTCAAGCTAGGTTGATTCGGGGTTCCCTGGGAAGTGATTTAAAACTAAGGAGCTTTATGATGAAATTGCAACAATTGACTATTTCAATATTCTTACTTTTATTTATAACGCTTGGATATAGCGGTGGTCACGAAAATGTCGAAGAAACGTTAAAGCTACAACGTCAGGCAATGACAAAATTCGATATGCTCGACGGTGAATGGCGCGGTTCTGCCTGGACCATTGAGCGGGGTGGCAAAAAGGTTAATATGACTCAGACTGAACGAGTCGGAAGTTTTTTAGATGGTGCAGTAAAAGTTATTGAAGGAAAAGCTTTCGATGAAGATGGACAAACGCTCTTCAATGCGCTGGCGATTATTTCTTATGATACTCATAAGAAGAAATTTAACTTTAGAACCTACGCAAAAGGTCATGCTGGAGATCTGAACATTAAACCAACCAGTAATGGCTTTGAGTGGGTTTTAGAAAGAGGCACAATGAAGATCCAGTATACTGCAACAATCAAAGACGGTATTTGGCATGAAGTTGGCGTGCGCCATATGGAAGGACAGGAGCCAATTCAGTTTTTTGAGATGACGTTAAAACGAATTGGTGACACCGACTGGCCTGCGGCTAATCCGGTGAGCTATAAATAATCGAGGTTCAAGGCACTCATACTTTTTTAATTATGAGTGCCTAATATTGGTTCTTACATACTTTACTTTCAATTTTATAGCAACTTTGGTAGCGGACAATCCAGGTATTCGCACGCCGCGCGCATCAACATAAATTGTTTGCCGCTGAGCTTGCCATCGGAGCTAATCGCTTCGGCTAACGAGTCAATTAAAGGCTTTTTAAGTAGCGGATTTAAACAGGCAAGTTTACGCAGTGCCTTATGAAAATCATTGGGATTAAATTCTTGCGCTACAAAGTCTATATGATTGATCGCAAAGCTTCGCATTAGCTGTTTAAAGGTGCTTGCTTTCTTTTCATCACTGGCTGCCGTATGTGCGACAAAGGTTCCAATCACAATGGCGAGCTCTTTTTGCACATAGTCATATTTGGTAATCGGTTTACTAACAGGCTTTTGTTCGGATAAAAATAGTAGTAACAAAGCATAGATAATATACTCTTCTAACGACACTTGACGATCGCAGTCTACCAGTCGTTTTGCCTTATCCAATACTTCAGACTTTTTCTTTTCGGGATAGTTTTTTAATCGCGGCAGTGCCAGATCAAATAAGAGAAGCTGTTGCTCGATTGCCAGTGGTGAAAGATCAGGAAGTATTTCTACCAATCTCTCTAATTCCGTATCCTCCAGCCACTGATGACTTTGCTCTATAATGTCCTGTCGTGACAGTGTGTTATGTAATACTAATAATGCAAAAGCCAAATCACTGGCGCGCAGGGTTGAATGGGTCTCGCGTGCTACCTGTTTTAACGATTCAGGTAATAAACTGAGTTGCCATTGGGTTTTATCAATTTGATTAACATCAATCTGACCCACTTGTGAACTGATGGCGCTGGCCAACACTACCGACTCAACAAAGGCTTCGGCATTGGTCTCTTGGTGCGTCTGTGACTGTTCTTTTTGGCTCGACTCGAACTTTGGTTTTGATGGAATAAAGTTTGGCGCGACTTGATTAATTCGCTGATCAATGGGGGGATGGGTTGCCAGCATACCCGACATAAACGAAATTTTATGAGAGCGCTCAAAACACATATGACTCAGCTCTTCGGCAGACTTGGAATTAAGTAAGCTGCCAGAACTATCGATTTGAATTTTGTACAGCGCATTGGCAATACCATTGGGATCACGGGTGTATTGCACGGCCGAGGCATCCGCTAAAAATTCCCGTTGACGTGAAATAGCTGCTTTAATTAATCGGCCGAAAAACAAACCCAAATAACCTACGATCATAATACCCAAGCCCAGAATAACTATGCCGCCATCGTTTTTCGGCTGCTCCTCGACGAGCTGGAGCGCATTAAAAACTCTCCCAGCTGACCAATGACCAGTATTCCTGCAAGAATACCGATCAAATAGATATTGAGTCGCATGTCGCCATTAAAAATGTGACTGTATTCGTGACCTATAACACCCTGAAGTTCCTGGCGATTTAATTTATCAAGACATCCTCGAGTAACGACTAGACAGGTGTTGTGTGGCTCTGTACCGGCAACGAAGGCATTGATGGCTGACTCTTGTTCCATCACGTAAATATTGGGTACTGGAATGCCTGCCGCGATGGAAATTTCTTCAACTACATTGATCAGCTGTCGCTCTTTTGAATCTTTAGAGTGGAGATCGACTGGTCGAGCACCGGCCATTTTAACCGCCTTAAAGCCGCCGCCACGTTTCATTTGTCCCCAACGGATCAAACTGGTGAATAGAATGATTAAAACGGTAACACCGGAGACCGTCCAGCTGAGTTCATGGCGCCAGTAATCCTGAAATGTCATGCAGTAAATATTACTGAAACATAAGCCGAGAAATACTGCCAGATTAAGCAGTAATACAATGGCAAAAATGGCCAGAATAAAATAAAACACCAGACGCTTGGTCTGACGACGCGCCTGGTGTTGGTGCTCGAAAAAGTTCATAGGACTTTATTGTATTTAATTAAAGTTAACTTTAACGGCTTTACGAACCTGTTCATCTTCAACTTCAAATAGTTGCGCTTCGTTAAAGTTGAATTTACCGGCAACAATATTGTTAGGAAACTGTTCACGATAAGTATTGTAAAACATAACGGCATCGTTAAATGCCTGACGTGCAAAAGCCACTTTATTTTCGGTGGTGGTTAATTCTTCCATCACATTGTTCATCGTCTCGTTGGCTTTAATGTCGGGGTAGCTTTCCATCACCGCAAACAACCGTCCCATGGCACCGGTCAATGCAGCCTCAGCACCCATTAATGCCTGAATCGATTGCGCATCGGTAGGATCGGCTGCGGCACTTTTATTAGCACTCACCGCTTGAGAACGCGCAGCAATGACGGCTTCTAAGGTTTCCCGTTCATGCGACATATAGGCTTTAGCGGTTTCAACCAGATTGGGAATTAAATCGTAGCGACGAGTTAGCTGTACATCGATTTGAGAGAATGCATTTTTAAACCGGTTTCTGAGACTAACCAGCTTGTTGTAGATGGCGACAATGTAAAACACCAGCACTACAATAATACCTAAAACTACCCATTCCATACTCTTCTCCTATGGACTCGATTGCGTTAAGAGTCTAGCACTAGACTGCAAATTAAAGACTGTTAATTTCGCGTTTTAAATTTTCTTTTGGATCGGTAACAATTTTTTCCAAAGTTTGTACCCGTTGTTCTAAGTCGCCAATCTTGTTTAAATGCTCGCGAATGTCATCCAACTCTTTGTTGGTGGCCGCCTGCTGGTTACTATTTTTAATCTTGTACTTCCAGACTTCAGCTATCATAACCACGGCAACAATGACCGCGATCCATTTGAATACTTCCATAGAGCACCTCGCTTTTTTGGTGATATTGGCGACTTCATTGCCAATATCGGTAAAACCACTGGAACCGGTTCACTGAGAACCGTTATAGTAACTATATCAAACACTTATCTGTTAAAAATAGCATTGTGAATTATACTAGTCACCCGCTTTGGGGTTCTCTTACAAACGACAATGAAGCTCTGCAGGGCGCATTGATGGAAATGTATCCTCAAGATGAAGCCTCGATCAAAGCGCTTGGCCTGTCCGAGCTCTGCTTCCTCAGCGACTTTGCACATAAAGCGTTAACCCAGGAACTGCCTTTTATTGTCGAGCATTTGAGTCAATCTGAGCTGAATTGGCCGGTGATAGAACAAGGGCTTTCCGATGAGCTCGCAAGTGCCAGCAGTGACTCTTTAGCAAAACAATGTCTACGACAATGGCGGCTCAGGCTGTTTGGCTTGATTGCAGTGGCCAGTTTGTCTGGCCGATGGACCATTCAGACGGAGTTTGCTGCTATTTCCAAAGCAGCAGATTTGTTGATTCAGCAGAGTTATCAATGGCTCCAGCCGCGGTTATGCGAACAATGGGGAACGCCACAAGGAGCCAATGGAAAACCTCTTAACTTATTAGTACTGGCGATGGGCAAGTACGGAGGTCATGAACTGAATTTTTCCTCTGATGTGGACTTGATCTTTTTCTACGCTGAAGACGGTGAAACCCAGGGAGGGCGACGCAAGCTGGAACATCAAACATTTTTCATCCGGCTTGGTCAGCAGTTGATCGCATTACTTGATGATGTCACCCAGCATGGTAGCGTTTTTCGTGTTGATATGCGGCTCAGACCCTATGGTGAAAGTGGGCCTTTAGCCATGAGTTTTCAGGCAGCTGAAGAGTATTATCAGGAGCAGGGGCGAGAGTGGGAAAGGTTTGCCATGATCAAGGCCAGATTATTAACCGGAGATGACTGGGAACAACGTAACTTTTACCAGTTAATTCGGCCTTTTGTGTATCGACGCTACATCGACTTTGGAGTACTTGAATCGATTCGTGGCATGAAGTCAATGATTGAAACTGAAGTGCGGCGCAAAGGACTGTCCAATAATATTAAACTGGGATCGGGTGGTATTCGAGAAGCGGAGTTTATTGTGCAATCTTTGCAATTGATCAAAGGTGGACGCAATCCCG
>JBFHVL010000056.1:0-17639 GCA_041589565.1 Kangiellaceae bacterium
AGGGCTGCTTCAACATCAAAGTCGGTATCGTTATTAACATCAATTGATGGTGCCAGCTGAGCGTATGCGTAGATGTCTTTTTCTATTCCGAAGTGAATGCCAAAAGGAACTCTAACTCCAACACGATCATCTCTATCAGGATTGTTGCCATCGTAATCTTCTATAAAAGCACCAACATCAATGTAAAAGAAATAACTTTGACTAGCTCGAGAAAAATTTTTAACTCGAACATCAAAGGCGGCGCCATCACCACCGACAAATAAGCTGTAACGACCATACTTTGCTGTAAGTCCTAATCCATAATCGACAGCGGCACCGACGTCCAATGTAGGTTGTGACTGATTGGCGTAACTAATGTGGCTGGTTAAAACAATTAGCGATGCCAATAAATACTTTACTGACTTCATAATGAGCTCCCTTGGTGGTGAGTTATAATTTCTATTTATACCATTATTGAAAAACTACATTTTTCAATAATATAGGTTACACTTTGAGTGTGATTTGAGCAATGAAACGGTTCACAAATAGCCGATAAAAGCTCCTGTAACTGTGAAACACTTCAAAAATAGTCTACAAAAGCTGGTCGTAAGTTAATAATGAGAAACACCGAAAACATCGAAACGATATTAAATACTGTTACTGCAGATGCTAGCAAGCTATTTGGCCATGGGCATGTTGCAAGTTATATCCCTGCGCTTGCTAATGTTAAGCCAGAACAATTCGGAATAGCATTATGTGATCTTGAAGGACGAGTGTTTACCGCGGGAAATGCCACTGCTCCTTTTTCTATTCAAAGTATCAGTAAATTATTTACCTTGATTCAGGCAATGCAGATATACGGCGAGTCTCTTTGGCGTGGCATCGGCCGTGAGCCATCTGGTCAACGGTTTAACTCACTGGTCCAACTGGAAACGGAACAGGGTGTACCTAGAAATCCTTTCATCAATGCCGGTGCACTACTGGTTTGTGACCGACTAGAGTCGCGATGTTCAGCGCCCAACTTTCAGTTGGTTGAATTTTTAAAAAGACTTTCAGGTAATGACTCGATAAAAGTAAATCAAACTGTGGCTCGCTCCGAACTAGATCATGGCTCGCGCAATGCAGCTATGGCTTATTTAATGAAAGCGTTTGATAACTTCGATAATTCCGTTGATTCTGTTTTAAGAAGTTACTGCCATCACTGTGCTATAGAAATGAGTTGCATTGATTTAGCAAAAGCTTGTATTCCTTTGGCTAACAATGGAAAGATGTTAAATGGAGATGTTGTTATTACCCGGCGTCAAACCAAGCGTGTTAATGCATTGTTGGCGACTTGCGGTCTTTATGATGAAGCAGGCGAATTTGCTTTTAAAGTGGGATTGCCGGGAAAAAGCGGCGTCGGTGGTGGAATCATCGCAGTATATCCAGGTGAGTTTAGTATCTGCGTTTGGTCACCAGAGTTGAATGAAGCAGGTAATTCTCTGGCCGGGCTTTACGCATTGGAGTTGATAAGTGAAAAACTTAACTTATCAATTTATTAGTCGAACTTAGTGAACTACTCAGTGTTTTATTCTACGTTAGCGGATTTAATTCTTATTTTACATACTGCTTTTATCGCATTTGTTGTGATTGGTTTACTGCTCATTTTATTGGGGGGCGCTCTGACATGGCGCTGGGTGAGACATCGGCTATTTCGAATCGTACATCTTATTGCGATAGGTATTGTGGTGGTGCAATCGTGGCTAGGATTAGTCTGCCCTCTGACGATCTGGGAGATGAGTTTAAGAGAAAAAGCGGGGCAAGTCACATACAGCGAATCATTTATTGCACACTGGTTGCATGAAATTATTTATTTTCAGGCGCCGGAATGGGTTTTCACATTAAGCTATACCCTATTTGCAGGCCTCGTCTTGTTAAGTTGGATATGGATTCCGCCCATAAAACATGCGAACGAGACCCACTAAAAGCATATTGTTCTTGCATGGATGGAGTAATTTCTATCGTTATTAAATTTTATTTGCATAAAGCAAGTTTTTATTAGTTTGAAAGGAAGTTTCTAATTCTCAAAATGAGTCATAGTGTTCTTTGCGATTTATAAAATTCGTTGATAACTTATGAGGTTAACTCATTATCTCAAACTGGTACTTTGCAAGTCATGTCCGCCTCGTTTGAAGTACATCATTAGTCGATGTGATTGCAGATCATGGAGCATAGGAATACACTTGTTTGCTGACACAAATACTCAGGGATGATGTTAATCTGAAGATCATTCTGCTTTAGTTGTTTCCTCCATGTTAGTCAGTATCTCTGTGCCGTCGGTGTTATTGATGCGAACTTACGAGTCAACGCATTAGCCGGTTCTGTTTGTATATTTTACATTCTGAGTTTTCAATTTGAGTAGTCTGTCGCTGAGTAGAGTGGTAAACCGCGATACGACGCAATCTCACAAGGAGTGCACCATGGTTAACAAAAAGAGTGACCGCGAGCAACTACGAGGCATTTTACGCGAGTTTGATCTAAGGCAAGCGGAAAGTGTTTTAAATGAGTTAAGAAGCGAGGCTATGCCTCACTGCGAGAAATTCAACAATCAAGGTAAAAAGTGTGCACATGGAGAAGATGGCTTCATTGACCGTATGCACTTTGAAGAAAGTATGGAAGCCGTTTATTCACAGAATAATTTGTTATCTGCACATTTTCTTACGGAAGGCGCTGAAGTTCAAAAATCGGTTGCCATGGTAACGCTAAAAGAAAGTTACTCGGGATTACCAGCTGGTAATGGTTGGGGTTCCGGATTTATGGTGTCTGACACTTTGTTTATGACCAATAATCATGTGATATGGGATACGGATTTTTGCGACAAAGTGAACATGCAGTTTATGTTTCAGGATAATTACAACTCTGAGCCTGCGATAAGCTCCGAGTTTTTTGAAACACATGAGTCCTCTTTTTTTCATACCAATGTAGCGCTGGACTACACTCTGGTCAGATTAAAAAGAAAGCCCTATCGATTTACACTTCCTTATCGTTCTTTATTTAATACCCGGTTTGATGCAAATTTAACAGGTGAATCTGTCGCTGCTTTAAATCAGCATGTCAATGCAGGAATTTGCGAAAGTGAGCAAAAGGAAGCGCTAAAAGAGTTATACGATATTCTGAATCAGGAGCGTCCGATGGCCGCCTTTGATGCAAGTCGGTTCCTGACTATTTTTGGGTACACGGCAGGCAGTAAGTATGGGCATTTACAGTTGCAGCCGACGGTCAGCTATCCAGAAGGATTACGTTTGAATATTATTCAGCATCCTCAAGGCCGTCGTAAGGAGGTAGTGGTGCAACAGAATGAATTACGTGATGTGCATACCAATGTAATTCATTACTACAGCGACACTGACTATGGCTCATCGGGCTCACCCGTATTTAACAATACTTGGGATCTTATGGCGCTACATCATGCACGTGAACCTGCTGAACAGGCGAACGAAGGGATCCGAATTGACAAGATTGTTACCGATTTGCGCAGCACTTTTCAAAGTACCAATCCAGCCATTTTAACCGAGCTCGGTATTTCATAAGGTAAATCGATCAGCCTCGCGGGGTATCTGTTGAGGCTGACGTTTCTGGATGAGTTATTGGGTATAGGTTGAAAGGAAAAAGGGAGAGTTCTATGTACCGATTAATCATGGTCTGTTGTTGTATTGGCTCGTTGATAGTTATGGCTGCTTGCAAGCACGATAAAGTGGATGTCGCTAAGGAGTCTTATAACGACAGCTTTGTTGCAGAGCCGTCGGATGATTTACTGGCTACCGGGCAGCGATTCCCAAGGAGTTTGAACATACAAATTTTGAATGGGAACTCATATGGAAGTTTACCAATGGATCCGGCTCAACTCACATGCCCTCCATCCAGTCAGTTCAGTGCCTTTGCTCACAATTGGAGCTCTCCCAATAGCTGTACTGGGTATCGAGCGGCGACCAGTCCTTTGGTTCAGCTATCGGAACGGCAGGCCACCAATTTTATAAGCGGTATCACCTGTGCTGCTGGTTGCACTCGAACACAAACCATTGTCTGGCGCGGCTGGTCCTGTGGCCATAATGGCGACGAAAATACACCGCCTACAAGGAATATGGCTTCGGGAATGGCGGTATCTGTAGTGATGTGTCGAGCACCGTAAGAACGTTAATTTGCCGTGCCGCCTAAATTGGCGATCAACGCGGCCGCATTGAAGGCGCTATGCATAAGTAAAGAGGTAATAATGCTGCCGGTCTTCCAGCGTGCCCAGCTAAATAACAGGCCGGCGGCAAAAATAAGCAGCAATCCAAATAATGTGTACTGACTGATATGCATAAGCATCCAGACGGCATTGGGTATGACGATGGCGCCAACTGTTCCTGTTACTGTGCTTTCTAATGTATGAAACATATAGCCACGAAATAACAGCTCCTCAAATAATGGAGCAATCACAACCACTGCACACCAGGTGAGCAAACTGCTTGCCCCAATCTGTAGAAATTCAGACATTATCTGGCCCGACTGCCAACCAGTCTTTTTAGTAAAGTAGAGAATCAAAACATTAAATATTACCGCCGCCACAACAAAGTAAATCGTTAGCGAAGCTCGAACTTTTAAGAATCCTAGATCAGAGACCAATCGCAATTGACATTTTGAAGCAACAACCACTGTACTGAGTATTCCAATGATTCCTCCTCCAATAATGGCGCAAGTCATAATCAGGGCTTTTAGTTCACTTTGATTTGCTGATGTGTTATTCGCTACTTCAAGCCAGTCGGATACAATATTTGCAACAACTATTTGTCCAGAAAAGAACAGAACGAGGATCAGTAAAGTCCCACCGAGGACCGCGGCGATAGAAGTTTTAGGTTGACAAGGTCTCTTTGCATCGAGATCCATAGTATGCGTTTAATGTGATGGTTCAAGCGCCAGAGTATAGCAGTAATAGATTGTTATGCGGATGGTCTGAACTGGAGTTAGAGAGATTGGTCAGCTTTAAACAGCTTGGGCTATTGGTCGAGCCCATTTGAGTAAAAGTGAACATTATCGGCAACCCCAGACTGCCATTGCCTAGGCCTGTTGAGTAGGGTGTTCTTTTATCTTGAGTTGTATAGTCAACAATTTAAGGCCAGAACTAGCTGTTTTGTTGATAAAATGTTCGAAATTTAAGCTTTTTTCTGCTTTTGGTGCAGATCGTGCGCGATAAAGAGGGCGAAGTTGCTTACATTCTTGACGAGTTGTCGCATTGTGCCTATATAAATATTAAGGCAAGTACATCTTCAAGTAATTTTGGTCACATTGCATTGGTTGGCACGTGCAAGTCAAATTTACTTCCTCTGATTAACAGACGCTTATGTAACGGAGTATTTTGGTTTAAGCACAACGAATGTGGCTCATAACAGACTCTGGATGTATTGCAATTACAAATGAAACTGGGATTAAAAAAATTATGAGCATAGCCGATAACACTGATTCGCTAGGACATTTATGTTTGTTACATGGTGAACACCCTTCGAACACTATTAGTTTGAGTATGATTCTCGCTCAAATAATAGAGTTTTGATCACTTTCTGGCATTTGCTCACTACCTTTTCTAAGTGAAATGACAAAGTTGAAACATCATATCTTACTGATGATTACGGCTGTTATGTGCAGCGTTGTAGTTTTCGCCAAGCCTCCTCCCGATTCCTATTTGATAGTGGTAAATTCCGAGGTTAAGGTCGAATCTGTGAGTTCGAAAGACCTGCGCAGTTTATTTACGTTAAAACGACAATTATGGCAAGACGGAACGCCAGTACAGGTTGTTACGCTCCAGTCCAAAATGTCGGATCATTCTGAATTCATTCAATCTGTATTACGACTATTTCCGTATCAAGTTAAACGATTATGGGAGCGACAAGTATTTACCGGTAGTGCACGTCGACCCATTCAGGTTGATAATTACGAAAAACTAATTGAGCAAGTAGGGAACACCCGAGGAGCGATTGGGTATATAAAACAGTCACAGTTAAAGGCAAAAAATAATGGCAAGGTCATTTTTATTAACATTCATTAGCAGCTTCTCAATAGCAAGTACCTCTGTTTTGGGCGGCCAGATAACTACAGAAGGTGTGGTGTCAATAGGATACCTTGCTCCGTCAGCCAACACATTTGTAAATGAGGAAGCCGGAAAAGATGCAATTCTTTCGGAAAATGTATTTCGTATAACCTATACTGCGGATTCGCGAGTTGCATTATCCGGTCAACTTGTTTATCGGGAAGCGGGTGATAATTACGAAAATGAGCTAAGAGTTGATTTTTTACAGCTCGACTTCAGATTTACTTGGCTTGAAGATAGTGAGCAAACGTTTACGGTAGGACGATTTAAAAGTCGACAGGGATTATATAATGAGTCGCGTGATGTTCCGTTCACACGCCCAAGCGTGTTATTACCTCAGTCGGTCTATTTAGATACTACTCGAAATTTCTATCTTTCAACTGATGGCTTTCGGCTACAAAGTTTCCATAGTCTCGAAGAAAGCGATTTAACGTTCGGCTACTCTGTTGGTAAAAGTGTACTTGATGATCAATTCAGTAGCGTTACCCTGGCTAAAACAGCAACTGGAGACTGGAAATCTGAAAACAACCACTATATGGATGCTCGTTGGGAGTCTCAAAACTGGACGCTGGGGGTGAGCTTTGCTGATGTGTCATTGGATTACCAGCCGGCGCCTGGAGCTTATATTCCCGTAGACATTAATGGCATGACCATTCCGATACCAATGGTTTATGGAGCTTTTGACGCAACATTTCAAACTTATTCACTGCAGTATCGACAAGCGAACTGGGAGATCACGTTTGAAAAAATCGAGCGTAATTTTGATACGGAAGGATTTTTAGCTTCAAGCAACAGAGCAAAAAGTGATCTTGATGGGCAATATGTACAATTCCGATATTTTTTTAGCGAATCATTAACAGGTTTAATTAGATATGACGTCATGGATTTCTCTATTTATCAAAATCCTTCCAGTCCGCCGTTAAATGATGATGCTAGTCAGGCTAAAGATACAACAATAGGATTGCTTTGGAATATCAGTGACTCATGGCAATTTTCAGTTGAACAACACTTTATTAAGGGGGGAGCATGGATACCTCCTATTAGTAAAACAACTGTAGGAGATAGTTTTAAATCAAATTGGAGTTTATTGGCCGCTCAAATCAGCTACAAGTTCTAATGAACAAAAATCTATCGATAAATTTTAGTCTGCGAATTAAATCAGCGATACTCGTTTCTTTATTACTGTTATTCTCTGCAATTATCTCGTATACACTTTCGTCTAAGCAACTGATCTCGCAGCAGCAGCAAGCTTTAAGTAAAAAACAAAATGTGTTGCGTCAAAGTTTTGTCAAACTTGAGCAGCAGTCACTGAGTCACTTGGTGACCCTTGCAGAACAAATCGGTGCTTTTCAGCGACATTCCAAAAGCTTTGACAGTTTTAAAGCGCTGCTAGAAAAAAGTTGGGAGGAGCTCGAATTACTCTCTAATTTAAATGCCATTCAAGTCTATCAAGCGAATGCGGAACAGCCTTTGATCGAGCTGGGATCAACGGTTTCTCAAGACTACAGTGAGCTAGTCAGGCTATCAATGAATTCTGGAGAAGTTTTCAGCCGACTTGATTGTGAATTGCAGTGTAATTTGGCCAGCGTTATTCCCCTGTATCATCCAGAAGTTCCTTCTGCCATTTTAATGGTAGAGCAATTTACAACAGTTATCTCAGCACTTTCTGAAGTTCACAATGTTGATGTCGCTATACTAAGAGTTCCGAAACAGGAGTATGTGGGAATTGATTATATTGATTTCTGGAATGCTAGCCTGTATGCGATTACTAATGCACAAAACACACATCCCTTAATTAAGCTTATCGCTAAACAGCATTCAATAGACAGTCTTATAAAGGAACCTAGAAGTGTAGAAGTATACGATAAAAACTATTATTTATCGGTTATGTTTCATGATAGTGACTATGAAAGAGCTCAGCCGTTCTTGATAATAGATGATGTTACAGATGAGATGATCGCTTATCGTGAGCACAAGAATGATTTAATTATAGTCATCCTTCTTATCATTAGTTTTTTTGCAGCAATTGTTGTGTTGCTAAGCGTTCGCCCTATTAATAAGATAAAAACATTAATATCTTTATATCCTCAGATAGCATTGCATCGGTTTGAGCAGGTCAAAAAATCCTTGCCTAAACGTTCACAGTGGCTCTCTGATGAGATCGATGTACTTTATCAAGAAACTTACGAGTTAGTTGATCGATTACAGACGCTTTATGTCGATGTGGAACAAAAAAATCAAGAGTTGGCTTATAAAGCCATGCACGATGAATTGACCGGGTTAGGTAATCGAAACAAGCTTAACTATGAACTAGATTTGATATTAAAGTTAGAGAGTTATGAGCAGGGAACGTGGGCTGTTATAGCTTTAGATTTAGATAATTTTAAACAAGTAAATGATAATTTAGGGCACTTAATTGGAGATGAGCTTTTAAAAATAATTGCACGCCGTATTAAAGATACTATTCGCCAAACGGATTTTGTCTGTCGTCTGGGGGGCGACGAATTTATTATTATTTTACGAGAACTCGCAAAGCGAGAGGATATCGTTTTGGTTATGGATAATTTATACACTGCGATCTCTCAACCAATTGATATTGAACATCATAAACTAACTGTCAGTATTTCAGCAGGTATTCATTTTGTCAAAGCAAAGGAACAGGGCGCAAAAGATGAAGGGCATGTGTCGAATTTTTCGGCTAATCTCAATGCGGTTGAATTATTAAAATATGCTGATATTGCACTATATGCAGCTAAAGACAGTGGGCGAAATTGCTATCGTATGTATGACGAGAATATGTCGCATACGGCCAAACGCAAGTTTTCTATTGAAAAAGATTTTGAGCGCTCACTTAACAATCATGAGTTTTATCTAGTGCTGCAGCCCAAAGTAAACAGTCGTAATGGACGGTTATCGGGATTTGAAGCGCTTGTCCGCTGGAATCACAATCACATTGAACAGATTTTTCCAAATCACTTTATTCCTATTTTGGAGGAGTCCGATCGCATTATTCAACTCGGACGTTGGGTTGCCGAGAATGCGATATGCCAACTTGCCTTAATATGTCAAACCATTCCACATATTGGCATGGCTATCAACTTGAGTACTCGGCAGTTATATGATGAGGAATTTTTGAACTTCCTTATTTTGCAATGTGATTCATGCTGTATTGAGCCAGCTCAAGTTGAACTCGAAATTACCGAAACAGCGATTATTGATGACATCAGCTTTGCAAAGAGCTGGATTAAAAAAGCTAAATCAATGGGTTTTAAAATTGCTATTGATGACTTTGGAACGGGCTATTCCTCTCTGAGTTACTTGAGTCAATTGTCGTTTGATACGATTAAACTCGATCGGTCTTTTATTCGTCATCTTGTAAGTTCCGAAAAGGATAAAGGAATTTTATCTGCAATCATATTTATGGCCAAAAAAATGGAAAGTCTTGTGGTTGCAGAGGGGGTGGAGGAAGAAAAGCAGTTTACTTTATTGCGATCTATGGATTGTGATCTAATACAAGGTTATTTTGTAGAAAAACCTGCAACTATTAACGATCTAAAGCACAAACTTGATGAATGTAAAGAAATAGGCCTATGGCCAACCCTGGAACAAATCCAGTTATCTGGAGGGCAAACAATTGCTGGATTCGCACGTAAAGAGCTGCAAGAGTTGAAAAGAAAGTTTAGCCAATAAAAAAGCCGCGTTTGTCGCGGCTTTTTTATTAAGAGACAGAGCACTTAATTTTTGTCTTTTTCCAACTCTAACTTCTTCTCCAAATAGTGGATATTAGTGCCACCTTTGTGGAAGTTTTCATCGGCCATTATACGTTGCTGCAATGGAATGTTGGTTTTAATGCCACCAATAACCACTTCTTCCAGAGCCATTTGCATACGTGCCATAGCTACTTCACGAGTTTCCCCGTAAGTGATTAATTTTCCTATCATGGAATCGTAATTCGGCGGCACTTTATAGCCTGCATAAATGTGTGAATCCCAACGAACACCAGGGCCACCAGGTGAATGATAGGTGGTGATGGTTCCCGGAGAAGGAATAAAGTTTTCCGGATCTTCGGCATTGATTCGACACTCAATGGAGTGGCCTTTCAAGTTGATATCGGATTGCTTGAACGACAAGGGCTGTCCTTCGGCCACACGCAACTGTTCTTTGATGATATCAACACCGGTGATCATTTCAGTAACCGGGTGCTCCACCTGAACACGCGTGTTCATTTCAATAAAGAAAAACTCGCCTTTTTCATACAGGAACTCAAAGGTTCCCGCACCACGATAACCGATCTCTTTACAGGCCTGTACACAACGCTCACCAATAAAGCGACGTTGCTCTTCGGTAATACCCGGTGCAGGAGCTTCTTCAACTACTTTTTGATGACGACGTTGCATAGAGCAGTCACGTTCACCCAAGTAAATTGCATTGCCGTGATTATCGGCCAGTACCTGAATTTCAACGTGGCGCGGCGTCTCAAGGAATTTTTCCATGTACACCATGTCGTTGCCAAAGGCCGATTTTGCTTCTGCCTTGGTTAACGAAATAGCTGAGATAAGCTCGCTTTCACTGCGCACTACGCGCATGCCGCGACCACCACCACCGCCAGACGCTTTGATAATCACTGGATAAGCAATGCGTTTGGCCAGTGCCAGATTTTCCTGCTCATCTTCGCCTAAAGGACCTCCAGAACCGGGCACGCAGGGTACACCAGCTTTTTTCATTGCATTGATAGCTGAAACTTTATCGCCCATCAGGCGAATGGTGTCGGCGCGCGGGCCAATAAAGGTAAAACCGGACTTTTCAACTTGCTCGGCAAAGTCAGCGTTTTCTGCCAAAAAGCCATAGCCAGGATGAATCGCAACCGCATCAGTAACCTCAGCCGCGGCGATAATCGCAGGAATGTTCAAATAACTTTCCGTTGGCGAGGGAGGGCCAATACAGACCGACTCATCCGCCAGTTTTACATGCATTAAATTTTCGTCTGCTGTGGAATGCACGGCCACAGTTTTAATGCCAAGCTCACGACAAGCGCGCAAAATACGAAGCGCTATTTCACCGCGATTGGCAATCAGGACTTTCTCTAACATGAGTCCACCTAAGAATTCGGTTAAGCGCTAATTATTCGATGATGTACAGAATTTCGTCATATTCGACGGGCTCTGCGTCTTCAACCAGAATGGCTTTTACAGTGCCAGAAACTTCTGATTCGATGTGATTCATCATTTTCATGGCTTCTACGATACACAGAGTGTCGCCTTTGTTGACCTTGTCACCCACTTCAACAAAAGGTTTGGCACCGGGTGAAGGTGATCGGTAGAAGGTTCCTACCATCGGTGATTTTACTGGAGTACCCGATGGTACATCACTGGCTGCTTCAGCAGCCGGTGCACCTGCAGGCGCTGCTGCTGCGGGTTGAGGCGCTACCGGAGCTGGTGCCGGTGCTGCGTACGCAGGCATGACAGGAGCTGCGGAACTGGTACGACTGATACGTACACTTTCTTCGCCTTCTTTAATTTCGATTTCGGCAACGCCGGATTCTTCTAGCAATTCGATGAGCTTTTTAACTTTACGAATGTCCATACTGACACCTTTATTATTAGATTGATTTTTAATCTTTTTCTGCAACGACCAGAGTCATTGCGACTGTAGAAACTGTATTGCCTGTTTGGCAGCGATGTCGTACCCCGCTGCTCCTTTTCCGCTCACAACCTGTTGAGCAATATCAGAAAAAAATGAGTGATGCCGAAATGCTTCCCGTTGTTTTGGATCGGTCAGATGGATTTCGGTAAAAGGAAGATCCACGGCCAATAACGCATCGCGTAAAGCAACACTGGTGTGCGTAAACGCTGCTGGATTAAACAAGATGTAAGCAACTTCTTCATCTTTTGCAGCGTGAATGCGGTCAATCAACTGGTGTTCGGCATTACTTTGAAAGCAACTTACTCGCATTCCAGCCGATTCCAGTATCTGAGTCACACGGGTTTCGATGTCTCCTAATGTATCGTGACCATATTTATCGGGTTCACGAGTACCTAGCAGGTTTAAATTAGGACCATTTAGTAATAGTAATTTCGTCATTGCCTACATAATTGCCATTAAAATCAGCTAAATGGCGTCGAAAATCCGTAATGTTTCGATTTATAATTTAAGAGCAATTGTGCACAAGCTGAATGGCTAAGTCTAGACAAGATTACTCAAAAATGTGACGTTCGAGGCATTTTCCCCGAAATTCTCGCCGAAATCACGTTTTAATAGGTCGGATGAGTGGCCTGCTAGCAGCAAAACTTCCCTGTTACTGCTAACAAGTGGTTAAAGACTGAACAAAATGCGATCGACACCGGTGTTTGCTTTGGTGGGATCGTATGCAAAGGTCACGATTTCATAGTTTCCGGCACCGGAGATTTTAAAGCTTGCTTCAAACTTGCTGGTTTCGACAAATTTCATCGGTTTTCGAGCTAGTTCCTTACCATTTTTCAGTAAATACGCCGTAATTTCATAATGATTGGCATCCCAAAGACCGTCAGGTTCGATCGGGCAGCCGCACATCATGCGAACTTCACTCACTACTTTTACTTGCGATTGTGCCGCTGGTTTGTCTTCTAGCTCACTTTGAATATAAAAGCCGGGTAATTCCAGCAAGATCGCGTCATTTTGATTCAGGTGCTTGCCTGGAATCAGCCACATTTCTGTGCTGACTTCCATCGCTCTGTCGCCCAGATTCATGGGCCCCTTTGCGCTGACTCGCACTCGCATGGGATGTGTGACTTCCAGAGTGGCTTTGAACACTGCACTCTCAGCATCACTCAGATGATCGTGGCGAGCCTTTGGGGTTTTCATTATTACCTTGGTATTTCCCGTTGCTCCCTCGGTTGTTCCACTCGCGAGAACTTTATTGGCGTCAACATCGGTAATCGTCACCAAAGCGCCCTCCATACTGGTGCCGATAAATTTTGCGTCTTTGGCTAATACACGGACATTAATTTCAGTTGGCGTTGCTGCCAGGTGCAGGGTAAATAAAAGGCAAAGCAAGCTGATCAAAATTCTCATAGTTAGCTCCGTTAATCATCGATGTTTTAAGCTTAAAGGATTGTTAGTTCGATGCCTACTGCAGAACAGCCAATGGATTTTTCATTTATGAGAAATACCTGACCGATCGAAAAGGTGATGTCTGCTAAAGTAAACGTATGTTTTCTAATTTTCGGAAACTGAACCGAGGTAATTTTTGTGCGTTTTATTCTTATTCGAGGACTGGGGCGCGACCAGCTACACTGGAAGCCGTTACTCAGGGAGCTGCGCCGAGTTTTTCCAAACGCGCTTATAGAGACCCCCGATATTCCAGGAACAGGAATACTCCATAAAAAGCCAAGCCCTTTGCATTTGCCAGATTATTTGCCTTATTTTGAACGGCAGCTGTCCGATAGTGATGAGCCTGCAGTGGTGATTGGTTTGTCGCTGGGCGGAATGCTTGCCCTGACCTGGGCCGCTTTGGCGCCTGAACTCTTTTCCCATGCTGTCGTTATTAATACATCGAGCAATTTGAGTCCTTTTTACCGGCGACTTCAAGTGTATAAAGCGTGGCGCGAACCAGCGGCCATTTTTCGTGTCTCCAAACGAGCCAAAGAAAAGGCGATTTATCACTTAACTTGCAATGTTCGACCCATGCCAGAGGCTTTACTGGATGAATGGGAAAGAATTCAGCGACTGAATCCAGTGAAAATTACCAATCAGATTAGGCAGATCTGGGCAGGATTGCACTTTACACCGCCACCCAAAAGCTTGTTACCGCCGCTTTCTGTGATCTACTCTAATGCCGATGAATTTGTTGATCCACAGTGCAGTAAAGACTTAATTAGTCATTATAATTCAAATAGTTATACTCATGACTGGGCTGGGCATGATCTGCCTCAGGACGATCCTTACTGGCTGGTGCAGCAGCTGCAAACCATCCTTTCTGGACAGACCAGTATTTCGCATTAGTATTTCTAATCTCAAACCTTAAAAAGTTTCGTTGTTCAATTTACAGGCAGATCGCTAGACTACGCGGCCCTAAGTCATGGTGGCTATTAGGCTTCACCTAAACCCAATGTAACAGGAGACTGGCATGCGATTATCGGCGATCAATAGTCAACGTTTGGCGTTACCCGCGTTGTTAGTGGCAATTATTATCTGGGCCAGCTCCTTTGTGTTTATGAAAATCGCTGTTGCGGAATTCGGACCTATGTTGACCGTATTTTTGCGCATGATTTTGGCGGCGGCGATTTTATTCTTTTTTATTCCGGTATTTCGTAAAGAAAACTATCGTCGTGGCGACTGGAAGTGGTTTTTAGCATTGGCTTTGTGCGAGCCCTGCCTCTACTTTGTGTTTGAAGGATTGGCGTTAACCTACACTACAGCATCTGAAGCTGGAATGATCACCTCATTGCAACCATTGATGGTGGCGGTGGCTGCGTTTTATTTTTTAAACGAAAAAATCAGTGCTCGTTTATTAGGTGGCTGTGGAATCGCAGTGGCGGGCGCAGTGTTGTTGTCCTTAACTGGTGAAGCTTCAGAGTCAGCGCCAAACCCTGTACTGGGTAACTTTTTAGAATTCTGTGCCATTGGTTTCGCTGCGGCTTATAGCATTGTGGCACGTCGATTAATGCACCATTACTCTCCGTTATTTTTAACCGGTATTCAGACCTTCGTTGGCAGTGTGTTCTTTTTACCTGCGGTTTATTTAAGCGGTGACTCTATTCCAGCAAGCATTTCATGGGATGGTGCTATGGCCATTCTATTTCTGGCCTGGGGTGTCAACATCATTGCCTTTACCTGTTACAACTTTTCGCTCGGTAAGATGGCTGCAAGTCAGGCCGGGGCCTGGTTAAACCTGCTGCCTTTGGCGTGTTTATTCTTTGGCTGGCTATTGCTCGATGAGCAACTCACGGCTTTGCAGTACCTTGGAGCGTTTATTGTTCTGATCGGTGTTGTGGTAAGTCAGAGCAAGCCTAAGCAAAAATCTGTATTTGTTGAGCAGGAAATGATTGACCAGCAGGCGATTAATGAACACAAGGCAAAGTTGGATGCCGATCTTGAATCTGACCAAGAAGTTGAACTGGTTCAGTTGGCCAAGGTCTAAGTGTTAACGATTTCTTCTTTGTGATACCCCCCTACTATTCTCCCTGGTTTAGTTGGTTTTCATCACAATCTTGTACCCCGCGCCAGCGGGGTTTTTTTTAAGTGTAATTTTCCTGGATGAACAATGGATAGTGCTTTAAAGCGCATTAAGATAAGCTCTTTCACGGTACTTATGTAGTTCCTTTTGAAATGGCGTAGAAACTTTACGATATTGGTTATATGGAATCAGATTTATTAAGACATTTAATCCATTACGGCTTTCACTTTTTAGTGCCCTTTTTATTCGCACGATTATTCTGGAAAGAGCACTGGTGGAAAGCGGGGTTAATCATGGTGGCGACTATGATCATCGATCTCGATCATCTACTTGCTGATCCCATTTTTAATCCTAACCGTTGTGGCGTTGGTTTCCACCCCATGCATACGGTTTGGGCGGCGGGATTCTATGCGATGTTACTCTTAATTCCTAAATGGCAATGGCGAGCGGTCGCCCTGGGTTGTCTATGGCATTTGGTGACAGATTCAACAGATTGTTGGATGATGGGGACGGATATTAGCTTTTTGTAATACTCGTCGCGGCGGTCAGTTTACGAATGGTAGTTATGCTGAACTCAGTTAAAGTAATGTTGGGGTTTCCTAGGCTATACCCCAACATACTCGTTAGATATTTTCATCCTTTGGCTGAGACCAGCAAAACCATAAAAATAATTTCTACAATTACGACAACCACAGGAACAAATACTGAGTAAAGTGCGGCCATTTTCGCAGGGTATTCCAGCATGTTTTTAAAATAGAAAAAAGGTACCAGAAAGTAAGTTGCTAAGGCGATAGGAATTAAAAAAACGCCAAGTTTCTCTGCGAGAGCGGTACGTAGAAAAAACACGATAAAAGCAGGAACGGCTACGACGGCAGCTCCGACCCACCAGTCTATTTCGGCAAGATCGTGCTTTTTATTTTTCGACTCAAACAGCTTAAATAAGCCGACCATAAAGGCGGCTGAAATGGCAATTTGCAACATATGTTGATCTCCTTGATAAAAAATTAAACATACGTAAGTCGATCAACACAGGCAAGTAAAATATATGAGACAGTGGTTTATTGTGAATTATTCACCAATAGCAGCATCAATGCGAAGCGCAAAGGTTTCGGCATCTTCGAAGCCTTCCGCTCGTAGAGAGGTAATTTCATTTCCCTCTTTATCGAAAAATAAGATTGATGGTAGTCCAAATATTTTAAATCTCTCCATCAGTGCTTTGTCGTGCTCATCCCCTGCCGTTACATCGGCTTGCAACAAAATAGTGTTTGCCAATGCTGCTTGAACTTCTGGGTCAGGAAAGGTGAGTTCGGCGAATTCGTAACAAGCTGCACAGTACTCGGCAAAAAAGTCGAGCATCACGGTTTTTCCTTCTGCCTGAGCCTGTTTAAGATAGCGATCAAGATCGTCATTGCTTTTAATTTTTATAAAGCCGGCATGGTCTACATACACCTGCTCAGTTGCGCTTTGGTTATTCATTGGTTGCGCCGAGTGGCTGCTTGTATTTGAGAGAGGCTTAATCAATGACGTATTGCCCATGGCTGCGCCTATGATTAATGCGCCTCCATAAATTAATAAAGCAACGCCTACTCCTTTCCATAATTTATGCCAACCAGAGACAGTTTGCTTCAGCGAGGAAAGAGCCCCCATATAAATGGCACAGATTACCAACAGTAATCCCCAAAGTAGCAGATTAACTTGTCCGGGAATTAAGTGTTTAGTGATATAAAGAGCAACGGCGATTAACATCACACCGAATGTGGCTTTAACCGCATCCATCCAACCGCCCGCTTTCGGTAGCAATTTTCCACCACCAACACCCAGAATAATCAGTGGAATACCCATGCCAATGGCTAAACCGTATAAATAAATACCGCCAACGACTGCATCGCCTACTTGGCTGATCCAGGTGAGTACGGCTATTAATGGAATGGTGACACAGGGAGATACCACTGCACCCGAAATAACACCCATAATCGCTGCACCAATGTAAGTGCCGCTTTCCTGTTTCTGGCTGACGTTATTCAATTTATTTTGCAGGCTAACGGGTAACTGGATCTCGAAAAAGCCAAACATACCCAGTGACAAAACTAAAAAGATAATCGCGGCACCAATCACAAAAGGTGGTGATTGTAACGTTGCTGTTGCACTGGCTCCAATGCCCGCCACTATAAAGCCTATAATGACATAGGGAATGGCCATGGCCTGGGTATAGGTGAGTGATAAGAGGAACGCTTTTGACGTCGTAATGTTTTTACCCTGACCGGCAATAATACTCGAAATAATCGGCATCATTGGGAATACACAGGGTGTAAAGGCAAGACCTATGCCTAATGCGACTAATGAAATGAAACCGAATAAGATAGAAGAGTCGTTCAGGGTATTAATGATCTTATCTTTTTCCGA
>JBFHVL010000057.1:0-17356 GCA_041589565.1 Kangiellaceae bacterium
AATAATGATTACTTTGACATGGAATGCTTCGGTAATTATCAGACTTTTCGTGGCTTAACCTTTGCCATCGATAACGGAAAAGTCAGTCATTTTAAAACAGTACAGCAACTAAAACTCAAGCAGCTTCGTTTTGATATAGAATCATTAGATTTATCCGGCTACGACTTAATAATCAATGACTTTGAACCTATTACTGCATGGGCGGCCAGACAACAAAAGAAGTTCTCCATCGGGTTATCCCATCAGAGTGCTTTTCGCTACCCAATTCCTAAAAAAGGCAATAACTTAATAACCGATTTAGTGATACGTTGGTTTGCGCCAGTTAATCTACCGATAGGTGTGCATTGGCATCATTTTAACTCCAACATTCTGCCTCCCATTATTGACGTTAAAGCGACAACTAATGTGGTGCCCAATCACATACTGGTATACTTTCCTTTTCAAACACTGGAAGAGCTCATTCGTTTAGTCGAGCCCTTTTCCGAATACAATTTTTATATTTATCACGCCGTCAAAGAAGCAAAAGATCACGATCACATCCACATAAGGCCTTTTTCTCGGGATGGATTTCAGCGGGACTTACACAATACCGCTGGCGTGATTTGTGGTGCAGGCTTTGAGTTACCTAGCGAAGCCATTCAATTGGGCAAAAAACTGTTGGTTCAGCCGGTAGGCGGTCAAATGGAACAAATGTCTAATGCATTGGCTTTACATCAGCTGGGTCTGGCCAGCGTCAGCAACTCCTTTAATCATCAACAATTGTCCGAATGGCTGAACTTACCAAACAGCTTAAGACGCATTTTTCCAGATACCGCTTCTGCAGTCGTAGAGTGGTTACAATATCAAGACTGGACAGATACCAGCTCGCTAGTGCAGCGCCTTTGGCAATGCATCGAGCCCTCCTCCAACTAGCCAATTCCTTAGGCCCTCTCAGGATATACCTCATTGAAAAACCACGCTTGAAATGAGATGTTGGTAACCGGGTTGGCGCAGGACACACCAAATGACGCCACCAATATTAACCTGACGAATTTAATTATACTCTAATGAGAACTTAAATGAGCACTCACCGACTTTCTTTTGCAACTATTGAGCTATTGTCCCCGAACCTGGCCGAAGTGATCGTTGACGAAGGTGCCGATATATCGCTCACCATGGTTGATGAATATCATTCATTTTTGTTGTCTCATTTAACTGTACCGTTTTGTTTGCTGATTAATAAAAAAAATAGTTACTCCTACCAAGCTATGGCACAGTTAAAAATCGCAGATCTGCCTCAAATTCTTGCAATGGCTGTGGTCGCGTATAAATCCACTACTGAAGTTGTCACCAACTTATTGATCCAGATGCCGAGACAAACGCATTGGAATATTCAAATTTTTTACGATAGAGATCATGCACTTCGATGGCTAAAGTTGAAACAGAAATCGGGCTCGAAAGCTTTACAATAAAAGGCTCTAGTCAGTCATAACATGGCTCAGTCAGCTTTACGATTGGTTTGAAGAATTCCCTGTTAGTCCGTTGACCGAGAGTAAAATGTGCGGCGGGCGGCGTTTCTTTAGATCAGTCGAGGTTTGTTTTTACTAATCCAAGGAGATAAAAACTGACACACACTTCGACCTAGTGCAGACAAGTTATACCCTCCTTCAAGGCAGGCAACCATCTTACCATTGCAATGGGAATCAGCGACTTGCTTTAATTGCTCAGCAAAGAATCGATAATCATCGTCCTGAAAATTGAGTTGAGCCAGTGGATCTTCGGCGTGCGCATCAAATCCTGCAGACACTAATAACAACTCCGGCTGAAAATTATTGAGATAAGGGATAACTTGAGTTTGCCATAAATTGCGAACAATCTCGCTACCACTGTATGCTTCCAGTGGGAAATTAATAATGTTATTCGACGAAGCAGGAACACCACTCCCCGGATATAGAGGATGCTGAAAGGTAGAAATGAATAAAACCTTATCGTTACCAGCTAATATATTCTCAGTGCCATTACCATGGTGCACATCAAAGTCCACGACTGCCACACGTTTTAAGTCATACTGCTGAATCGCATAAAGTGCAGCAATAGCAATGCTATTAAAAAAACAAAATCCCATAGCACGATCGCTTTCCGCATGATGGCCGGGAGGGCGAACGGCACAAAATGCCTGTTGCTGTTCGCCTGCTATGTCGAATACAGCATCAACCGCCTGCACTGCAGCTCCGGCTGCAAGTAATGACGCATCGAGTGAATGAGCATTCATAGTGGTGTCGGCATCGAGCGAGACATAGCCCTGTTGTGGAGACTGATCAAAAACACTTTGCACATAGCCTTGCTCATGAGCTAACTGCAGTAATTCAGGATTAATTGATTCTGCTTGGCAATGAGATAGTTTTGACCAAAGATTTGCTTGCTTTAAATAGCTTTCAATACTGGTCAATCGCTCAGGACATTCTGGATGCCCTGCCCCCATCTCATGTTTTTTACAAGTTACGTGGGTAAAATAGTGCATACCAATAATAATAGCAGGGCAAAGCCAAAAAGAAACGATTTAACCAAGTCTGCTAGGTATAGTGACAATAACCTTTAATCCCGACGGTTGATTATGCGACGCGATAATATTGCCTTTATGTACGGCTACGGCTCGGGCAGCGATGGCTAACCCTAACCCAGCCCCTCCCTGTTCTCGAGATCTCGCTTCATCGGTTCGGTAAAAGGGCTGAAATATTTTTTCCAGACTGTCGTTATCTACACCCGGTCCTTGATCGCTAATTTCTATACTAACCGAATTACCAGCCTGACTTAATTTTACCCACACTTCGGAATTATCAGGAGCATATCGGAGCGCATTCCTCAATATATTTTCAAGCGAACTGCGCAATAATCCATAATAACCTTTTAATCGAACATGCTCGATTAATTCATAGCAAACTTTAATACCTTTTTGCTGTGCTTCAAATTCAATGTCTCTAAGAAGATCAGTTAGCATATCTTCGAGATTAATTATTTGCTCTTCTTCATAAACTTGACCTCGCTCCAACGCTGCTATGCTTAACAGCTGCCCAATCATTTCATCCATTCGACCGCATTCTTGTTCAATCCTTTGTAGGGTTTTATGCTGCCCATTTCCCAAGTCCTTATCTAAAATACCCAGGGCAATTTGCATGCGAGTTAAAGGCGAGCGGAGCTCATGAGATACATCACTTAACAGCTGTTTTTGAGTGTTGACCGTTTCCATGATCTTATCTGCCATGAGATCAAAATCTGATGCTAGAGAATAAAACTCATCTCGCCGATTTCCCAATAACTCTTTAGCGGACACCGATTCTCCTGAAGCAATTCTGCGCGATGCCATCTGAAGACTTTTAATTGGACGGGTAAGCGACCAGGCTAACGCTAAGCATAGTAACGCACTAACCATCAGGTAACTCGAAATTTGCCACGGCGAAACACTATGAATTAAGTGCAGGACCATACGCGCTCTAAATCGGCCAATAAATTGCGGCACAATTAATTGATATTGCGCACCATTTAAGTTTACCGGATAAGGCCCAAGATAAACGTAATCTCCATGAGTAGCGACTTGCATATAATCAACTTGTTGTTTCCACAACGCTACCACGGCTTCTGGAACTCGGTAGCCCTGCAAATCGATGCCTTGTTGATCCATTAAGAAATATAAAGGCATTTTACGTGGCTTTGACTGTTCAGGATTAATCATTGGCGGTGCGAAATTTCGGAGCAACCGTTTTATGGTGCGCTCTTTGCGGTGTTCAGACATATCCGTTTCAAGCACATAAGCCAACTTACTGACGACGGCATTCATATTTTTATCTGCCGGATGAAAGTTAATGGAATCTCGATATAAAAACCAGGTAATTACGGTAACTGTGACCATAAGTAACATGGCCAGCCAAAACCATAGAAAAATTTTCCAGAACAAACTGAGTCGATTAAACGGCCACATATTGATACCCAACACCGCGAATTGTTTTTATGCGTTCCTGTCCATCAGGAGCAGTTCCCAGCTTTTTACGAAGATGACTGATATGCATATCGATGCTTCGATCAAACGCCGCTAACTTTCTTCCCAAACACTGTTCACTAATATGCTCTCGCGTCACCAAACTACCGGCAGAATCTAGCAGCATCTGTAAAATATGAAACTCGGTTCCCGTTAATTCAATTTGCTCTTCAGCAACTACGACTTCTCTCCGGGTAACTAATAACTTTAGGTCTTGAAATACGAAGTCTTTGGCCTGATTATCACCTGTAAATTGAGGTGGCATAGCCTGCGCTCGTCGAATAATACTGCGAATTCTTGCGCTCAGTTCTCTGGGATTACAAGGTTTCGAAAGATAATCGTCAGCCCCCATTTCCAGCCCTAGAATACGGTCAACTTCATCGCCTTTAGCAGTGAGCATGAGTACCGGCGTTTTTTGCAGATAACTCACTTCTTTTAATACTTCAAAACCATTTTTTTTAGGCAGCATGACATCCAGTACCATTAGATCGTAATTATCTTGTTTAACGCTAAGTGCTGCCTGCTCACCATCATGAACACAGGTAATATCAAAACCTTCTTGTGACAGGTAATCGGTCAATAATTCGCACAACTCAATATCATCATCAACAATTAGAATTTTCTGCATCGGATAAAATCCACTAAAAGATTACAGTTATTTCATCATATAGTTTCAGTATAACCTATTTAGCTTCCTACTTTTGTAAAGAAATATTAAGTGTCTTTACACAATATTTACATTCGACATACCCTTCTTTTCATTGAAACCCATACACTGATATTGTCCTTTTACTACAACATCGACTCTCAAGGAGATATCAATGAAAACGCACAGCTCGCAACTCACATTTGTTATGTTATTACTGATCAGTATGGTTTTTTCAGCCAATGCCATGGCAGGCCCTCATCATCCCGAGCATAAATTAGAGATGATGGAAAAGAAGCTCGACTTATCGAAAGACCAATCCGCGGCAATCAAAGAAATCGTTATGAATGCTCATGAACAGGCAAAATCCATCCGAGAAACAATAAAGCCCCTCAAAAAATCACTACATCAAGCGTTAACCGCCGATACGGTTGACGAACAAAGCGTAAGACAGCTTTCTACGCAAATAGCTGATAGAAAGACCGATTTAATGCTTCTGCATAATCGTACGCAACGACTGGTTAAAGCTCAGCTTACGCCAGAACAAGCAGAAAAATTTGACACTTTTGAACATCGTCATGCCAGAAAACGTGGCGATAAACACCGGGAGTTCTTCGGCCAATAATAAATCTTCAACCTTTTTTATAACGGGGCGGTGACGCCCCGGTTCCATTTATACAACTTTAATAGTGAATTCGGTACGGCGCTCATTTTATGTTATCTTTTATGCCATTAACCCCATGGTATAAAGAACGATGAAAATAATAGCTCTAATTCTCTCATTCATGGTTGCGATGTCTACTCTCGCCGCCCCCAATGATGCTCCACCTCGAAAACGAGGCGAAGGCCCCTACTCTCAGCTTATTTTGCGCGGCGTTTACTATGTACCGGGACATGGATCACCGGTCATTGGCCCTGCCGATATCGTCATTGAAAATAATAAAATCAGTGAAATCGCTGTGGTTGGTTATCCTGGAGTGCCTATAGTTAAAAAGCGTCCCGAAGCTAAGCCGGGTGCCAGAGAGCTCGACTTGACGGGGCATTATGTATTGCCCGGATTTGTCGATATGCACGGTCATTTGGGCGGCAGTGCCAAAGATGTACCCGCCGAGTACGTTTTAAAATTGTGGCTCGCGCATGGCATCACTACGGTTCGAGAGCCTGGCAGCTTTCAAGGACTGGACTGGACCGTTCGCCAACAAAAACTAAGTGAACAGAACAAAATTGCTGCGCCTCGTATTATTCCTTATGTTGGATTTGGGATGGGTCACTCTACCCCGTTTAAAACTACTGCAGAAGTTAAACGCTGGGTTAATGATGTAGCCGACAAGGGTGCGCGCGGCATTAAGTTTTTTGGCGCAAAGCCAGAGATTATTAAAGCTGCAATCGAACAAGCTAAAAAGCACAACATGGGCACCACCATGCACCATGCTCAAATTAATGTTGTGCGAATGAATGTTTTAACCAGTGCACGACTCGGGCTAAATAGTATGGAACACTGGTACGGATTACCTGAAGCGCTGTTTAACGATCAAGTCATTCAAAACTATCCTGCTAACTATATTTATCAAGATGAACAACATCGTTTTGGTGAAGCAGGTAAGCTGTGGTTACAAGCTGCTGCGCCGGGTTCTGATAAATGGAATAAAGTCCGCGATGAGTTAATCGCTCTCGACTTTACACTCGATCCCACGTTCACCATTTATGAAGCCAGTCGTGATCTGATGCGTGAGCGTAATGCGGTATGGCATAAAGACTACACGCTACCGTCATTATGGGCATTTTTTGAGCCCAGTCGTTACGCCCATGGCTCCTATTGGTTCGACTGGACCACCCAAGACGAAATCAACTGGAAGAAAAACTTTCAGCGTTGGATGATGTTTATTAACGATTATAAAAATCATGGTGGCCGAGTTACTACAGGCTCAGACTCAGGCTACATATATAAAATTTACGGCTTTGGTTATATTCGCGAACTGGAGTTATTACAGGAAGCCGGGTTTCATCCATTAGAAGTGATTAAGTCGGCAACCATTAACGGCGCTGAGCTACTGGGTATGCAAGATAAAATCGGTAGTATCGAGGTTGGAAAATTGGCCGACCTGGTGGTTGTTAAAGAAAATCCGCTCCACAATTTTAAAGTGCTTTATGGAACAGGGCATTTTAAATTGGGCGATGATGATAAGCCGATGCGCACGCAAGGCATTCGTTACACGATCAAAGACGGCATTGTTTACAATGTACCAGAGCTTTTAGCCGATGTAAGGGAGATGGTTAAAGCAGCTAAGCAGAACAAATAGTTGAAGCGAATAAACTCCCCCTTTCGGGGGAGCTTTAATATCGAAGTATTATTGATTAAATGCCATTGCAGTGACAAAGCGACTTTTTTCCATAGCATCGGCACGCACTAAAGCATAGTCAACCGAGTTAAAGTTGTAGTCTTTCACTTCAACATACAGTTTATGAGCAGCTTTTTTATCGCCTTTTTGCTCCAATGCCATTGCTTTGTGGTACTTAACGTATATCTTTTCTTGATCTGCCTTGTTGTAGTGAGCAACAGCATTGTCCCAATTTTCAGACCTGAGTGAGATAAAGCCCATCAGCTCATGATAATTTTCGAGTTTTTGTGGATCTTTTACAGGGGTTAACAATTGCTGCATTTTATCCGCTGTATCCGTCGCGACAGTCAGATTTCCTTGTCGTGCCTGCAAATATCCCCTATAAAAATGAATATCAGCACGCTGGATCCGATTGAACATTTTGTCGTCCACTTTTTCAATTTGATGTTCTATTAGAGCCTCTCGTTGCTTTAATGTATCTGCGACCTTATCCAGTTGGCCAGTATGCAGCTGGATCATAGCAAGGTTGGTAGTAGTGAAAATCTTACCCTGTATTTTTTGATGCTCCTCTATCGGTAAAGAGTCGATATATGTAAGCCACTGCTGAAGCTCCTGAACTGATTTTTCCGGCTTATTTTGATAGAGATGAGCAAAGGCTTTGTAATTACCCAAAAAGATTGTGTTTTCAGGCTCTCCGACATTTATGGCAGTTTGGTAATCTCTTTGCGCATCATCGTATTTTCCCAGAAAAGTATTTACATGCCCTTTCTTGGTAAAAGCTGAACCACTTTGAGGCTCGAGCAAAGAAGCTCGTGTGTAATCCTCTAAAGCAAGATCCAATTTATTCTGCGCGCGTCGAGCATCTCCCAGACTAATATGTGCATTGGTGTTAGCTGGCTCTATATGAGTCGCTTTTAAAAACATTTGCTCTGCTTTCGAAAAGTTTTTAGGCTCACCAAATAAATAGTTTGTACCCATTGCGATATAAGACATCACCTCATTGGGTGCAATTTTGGTCGCTTTTTCATAGGCCAATCGCGCCTCGTCATTCTGTTTGACTTCACCATGAACATTACCCTTTATCCACCAAGCAAGACTGCTCTTAGGGAAGGCTTTAATTAATTTCTCAGTCAATGCAAGCCGCTGTTCAACATCCCCCTGAATATAAGTACTTTGAATATCGGCAACTATTTGCTCTGCCTGAGTTCCTTTGGCCTTTAGTTTTTGAGCTTTATCAGCAACTTTGTCGAACTGCTCAGCTGAAGTTGGAGCCCATGTCAGTGCAATCCAACCGATGGGGTTGTCCGGTTGTTGCTGCACAATTTGGGTAAACAACCGATTGGCACTCATGTACTTATTTTGCTCTAAAGCAGCAAATCCTGCCTCCAGATTAACTTGCTGCTGAGGTGTCAACGTCGATATTGGAATACCTCTAAATTGGTTGGGTGAAGCCAAAACCGATGGTACAAGGAATGTGAAAAAAACCAACCAACCTATCGGTTGGGGTAACTTGGAACGATTCATATTATTCTCCCTTTTAACAAGTAAAAAGAAGCAAGGCACAGGACTGAACTACGGTGGACTACAGAATATCAGAGCAATAAACTTTCGAATGCTCTGATTAATTGGGCATATGACATTGCTCAATTCCATCTCAACAAGACAACACCCCGCTTCGGACAATTACCGAATGAGTGGAAGACCATAGATTACTCCGAACCTAAATCAATGCAAGTAATTTTGGCATTAAGAAATTCAATACAAAGAATACGTCTAATCAGCTATTTTTTAATTTTTTTCTGATATAAAAAGATGAACTTAATTTGTCAGCATCCATTCCGTCAGGTAATCAACATGACACTGTAGTGAATCGATTAAAGGAACTTGAGTCATTGATTGCTCAACGAGCATTCCAATTTCGGTACATCCTAATATGACTGCGTCAGCTCCCTGCTCCGATAATTTAACAATCTCAGTAAGATATAACCGACGTGAGTTTTCTAAAACTTGACCTTTAACCAATTCTTTGAAAATTACCCGGTTTATGTGCTGACGTGCTTCAGACTCAGGTGTGATCATTTTGAGCTCACGCTGCTCCAAAGCACTGCGATAAAACTCCTGCTCCATAGTGAAAATAGTGCCTAATACACCTAATGAACGCCACTGTTTTTTCTGGGCCAATTTTGCAATGGCGTCTGCGATGTGTAGTACCGGTATATCAACCTGGGATGCTACAGAATCAGCAACTCTATGCATGGTATTGGCACAAATCACAATGCCTTCAGCGCCCATACTCTGCATGTGAAGTGCATCCTTTGCGAAATATTCGGCTATCAGATCCCATTGCTGATTAACCTGAAATTGATGAAAGGGTTCGAAGTTTACACTACGTAAAATGAGATCGGCCGAATGCACGCCACCAAGTCGTTGCTGAACTTTCTTGTTCAACAACCGGTAATAGTCCATCGACGAATGCCAGCTGGTGCCACCCAACAATCCTAGTTTTTTCATTTGATGCACCCCAGTGCTTATAAACACTATCTGAAATCGGCTTTTCATTACCGACTAAAACATCATTAAAAAGACTGCAACAACTCCAGCTCTACTTGTCCAAACGCTATTTCCGCTAACAGAGGCGCCGCTAATTCTTCGACAAGAGTATCAATATTATCTTGATAATTATTCATATTGGGATCAATTTGATTGGCAATCCAACCCACCAGTTTCAACCCTCTTTGATGTATGGCTTCGGCAGTGAGTAACGCGTGATTAATACATCCCAATCGCATGCCCACAACCAATATCACCTGAGCTTCCAGCACTTTCGGTATTTCAGCAAAAGACTGCTCTCGGTTTAAAGGCACCAAAAAGCCACCAGCGCCCTCAGTCAAGCAATAATCGGCATTAGGCAAACAATTAAACGAAGTGAAAATATCATTAAGGGTCACAGTTCGCTGATTCATCTCGGCAGCGATATGAGGAGCAATAGCCTCAGGAAAACAAAACGGATTAACCTGTGAATAATTTAATGGAACATTACTCGCTGCTTGTAATGCTAAAGCATCGTCATTCTTCCAGACTCCATCACTTTTTTCCGCTCCGGCGGCTACCGGTTTAAAGCAAACAACCTGTTTATCTTTAGAGGCCAAATACTTTGCGATTAAGCATGTGGAGTATGTTTTACCGATTTCGGTATCGGTGCCAGTGATAAATAAGGTTTTCATAGGTTTTGTTTTATTAGGTTAAAGAGATACAGGGTAAACATTATTTTGAGCCGCTTTTATTTTTGAGTCGAACTCACTACCCCAACCATGACCGAACAATGCTTCATAGGTAACTGGAAATTGCTGCTCATCATCGCAAAATGATTGATACGCTTTGGTCATGGCCAGCCATGCGCCTTTGCTCATTAACCCAATGGGGCGACCCTGATTCATGTTGTGCGCGCCAATGCCTTTTAAATCTTTAAACAATCCTTTTAATGTTTGGTATTGAAATACAATCTTTTCCATATCCATAACCGGATTGGAAATTCCTGCGCGTAACAGATCATCGCCCAGATCGTGCATATCAATAAACTCATTGACATGCACACAGTCATCCACCTGCTGCCAGGCCTGTCGTAATTCCTTTAACGTATCGGGTCCGAGCGTACTAAAAATCAACAGGCCTCCTGGTTTTAATACACGTGAAAATTCGCCAAAGGTTTCTACCGGATTTAAACTCCACTGCACAGCGAGGTTAGAAAAAAGCAAATCCACAGAATTATCTTCAAAAGGCAGTCGATCCATATCGCTACATTGATAGTCACAGCCTTGCTTTAAGCCGAGCTTAGTTAACCAGCTATTTTGAGCCATGGCTTTTTCGATCATCCCTTGTGCAATATCCACCCCAATCACTTTGGCTGAAGCATACTTTTGCTTAAGTTTGCGCGTGTAATGACCGGTTCCACAGCCAACATCAACAATCACCAATGGAGTGATTGCCATCAGGTCGAGTCGCTCAAATAATCGGTCTCCAATCTCACGCTGAGTGACAGCAAACTGATCGTAGTGCTCGGCTGCTCTGGAAAAGCTAGCCGCTACCTCTTGTTTGCTAAATTTTAAAGACTGTTCACTCATGAAATACTGGTTACCTTAACAATTAAATTTCAACGAATTACGCTATGTCTGACAGACGTTAACTAAACAAGCGTTTCTTTAACGACACCATGGTTTAAGAATTGAGTCACTACCTCACAAAATTGTTCATGATGAGATAAAAAAGGTGCGTGACTAGCTTTTCGAAAAATAACTTGCTGACTGTCAGGAAATATCTCCGCAACCTGCTTGGCTGCCTTTACCGGAACCAAACCATCGAGACGACCGTACACTCTTAACGTGGGATGAGTAATTTGGGGCAGTTGTTCTCGTACATCAACACTTTTTAATATCTCCAAGCCACCACGTAGTGCTTTTTTAGCTGGTTGACCGTGCAAAAACACGGTGTCTTTTAACCTTTGAATATCCTGTTTTTGTGATTCACTGCCCATAGTCTGGATCGCCAGAAAACGAATCAATGTTGTTTCATAATCTTCTTCGAGTAAAGAGACAAAAGATTCCATCACTTTGGTTTGCATTGCGTAAGGCCAATCCTCCCGCACCAAAAAGTGAGGATTACTGGCAACAGTAATTAATTTGTTAACACGTTCTGGTTGATGAATCGCAATATGCTTAGCCAGCAAACCGCCCAATGACCATCCTAAAAAGTTAGCCTTTTCGGGCGCAACACTCAGTACCTGCTCAGCCATCATATTAATCGAATAGGGATCATTAGGAACCGGGCTGCGACCAAAACCGGGCAAGTCGATATTAGTCACTCGAAACTGTTGACCTAAAGCCTCATAAAGGTGCTCAAAAATACCACCATGAATACCCCAACCATGGAGTAACACCAGATCAGGGCCTTTGCCCACTTGTTCAAAATAGGGTTTCAATGCCATAAAAGGTTCTATACAAAATTCATTTAAGTTGATGTTGTTTCAGCCATTGTTCAATAAGACTCACCAGTTGTTCAACGTCATCTTTTTGATGGGCTGCATTTAAGGTAATTCTTAGTCGAGCAGTACCCTGTGGAACCGTCGGTGGCCGAATGGTTCCCACCCAAAAGCCGTGTTGTTTTAAAAAGTCTCCACAGGCCATGCAGGATTTTTCATCGCCAATCACTAACGGCTGAATCGCAGTATTCGAAGGCATCAGCGGTAACTTAAGATCAGTTGCTAGCGCTTTAAACAATTTAATATTTCGTTGCAAACTTGCTCTTGGACCATCTTGTTGCTGTGCTAATTGTATGCTGCTTACCGTAGCCCAGGCCACCGCTGGCGGCATTGCCGTAGTATAAATGTATGGCCGCGCAAATTGGCGTAATGTTTCTCCAATTACCGCATCACCTGCGATAAAAGCTCCCGCTGTGCCTAACGCTTTTCCCAAAGTTCCCATGGTCACATGCACTTGTTCGGAGCCAAGTTGAAAATGTTCGCGCGTTCCAGCACCGGTCGATCCAATAACGCCCAATCCATGTGCGTCGTCTACCATAAGCAATGCATTGCGGTGCTTTTCAATCAGCGAAGCATAATCGGCCAAGGGCGCAATATCGCCATCCATGCTGAATACACCATCAGTCACTATCGCTCTAAATCGAGCAGAAAAACTGAGTTGTTGCTGTAATGAATCACGATCGCAATGGCGGAAACGTTTATGCCTTGCTTTACTCGATAAAGCGGCATCAATTAGCGAGGCATGATTTAACTTATCCTGAACAATAACATCTTCTTCACCCAGCAAAGTGTGAAGCATGGCTGTGTTGGCCATATAACCGCTGGAAAAAAGCGTGATCGACTCATAGCCTAGCCAATTGGCGAGCGCCTGCTGCAACCTATCGTGAGCCTCACTGTGGCCGCAGATTAAATGCGATGCGCCACTGCCGCAGCCAAACTTATCTAGCCCCTGCTTAAAAGCATTCACTACTTGAGGATGGTTAGCCAGTGACAAATAATCGTTACTGCTGAAGTTGATCAGTGACTTTCCATCAACCTGTACTCGGCTGCTCTGCGCCGACTGAAGCGAGTTAAGTTGTCGCCAGCGGTCTGCTTCGCGCTGCTGTTGCAGTCGAGTCTGCAACCACTGGTCGTATTGAAAGCTCATGAGTTAAGCCAAAAGCTCAGTGCAATCTCTACACGGCTGCATTGGTAAATTTAACCCCGCCCATCTCTTGCGAAGCTTTGGTCTTAGCCGCTGGCAACTGCTCATCTTCAGGATCACAATGCCTCGCTTCCGGTTGAATGCCAAGTTTATCAAACAGTGCCTGATCACTGTTTTGTTTTGGGTTTGGCGTGGTTAATAATTTTTCACCATAAAATATCGAGTTGGCTCCTGCAAAGAAGCACAGTGCCTGAGTTTCTTCACTCATATCTTCGCGACCTGCCGACAAGCGAACGTAAGATTTCGGCATCATAATGCGTGCCGTTGCAATGGTACGAATAAAATCAATAGGGTCGAGTTTTTCCACATTTTCCAGCGGCGTACCCGCTACCGCTACCAACATATTGATCGGTACACTTTGCGGATGTTCTGACATATTGGCCAGTTCCATTAATAACCCGTAACGATCGCTTTCAGTTTCGCCCATCCCAATAATGCCGCCACTGCACACATTAATTCCGGCATCACGTACGCGTTTTAAGGTATCCAGTCGATCCTGAAAACTGCGCGTCGTGATGATTTGATCATAATAATCTTTCGAGGTATCCAGATTATGATTGTAATAATCGAGTCCGGCCTCTTTAAGCGCTTCGGTTTGCTCTTCATTCAACATGCCAAGAGTCACGCAGGTTTCCATACCTAGTGCTTTAACGCCTTTAATCATCTCCAGTACCACCGGAAAGTCCTTTTCGCGTGGTGAACGCCAGGCCGCTCCCATACAAAAACGCGTCGCACCGGTTTCTCTCGCTTTGCGCGCGTTTTCCAGTACCTCTTCAATCGCCATAAGTTGCTCTTTCGACAAACCGGTGTTGTAGTGGCCGCTTTGCGGGCAATAGGCACAGTCTTCGGGGCAGGCTCCGGTTTTTATACTGAGCAGGGTCGACGTTTGAACTTCATTAGGATTGAAGTGACGGCGATGAATAGATTGTGCATGGAACAGTAAATCGTTAAATGGCAGATTAAACAAGGCTTCAACCTGTTCCAGGGTCCAGTCGTGACGAACGTCACCCGACAAATACTCGGCTAATTGACTCATAAATAAGAATTCCGTTAAATGGCGATAGAGCTTAGGTAAAAGCCCAAAGTTTACGGGGATTCACCACCCTGTCAATTTAGCGAAATCATTCAGGTTAACAACTGAACAATAAACAACCAAGGATAGGTTATCTACGATGTTTTCCTTTGTTCATACGCTTTCATCACGACTGACCAGTGTTACTTTTCCGGGACAATGCCAAATGTGCCATGGGACACTGAGTAACAAGAATTGGGTCTGCGAAGATTGCGAAACTCACCTGCCCTACGCACAAACAGCCTGTATCACCTGTGCCGAGCCCTTGCCCCCATCGCGCGCAGGGCAACCATGTGGCCAATGTTTAAAACAGCCCCCGGCAATTGATCGTCTACGCACCTGTTTCGACTATCAGTACCCAATCAGCCAGTGGCTGCCCCAGTTTAAATTTTCCCGCCGCTTCGCCCTTGCTCATTGGCTGGGTAGGCAATTCATTCAGCAGCTCACAATGGGTTCGCCAGACTTAACTAACCAAGTCTTTGAAAAGGATCACTTTCAACTAATACCCGTACCTTTGCACAAACGGCGCATGCGCGAGCGCGGTTACAATCAGGCTATGCTTGTGGCAAAGGTGTATTCGCAACAGTTACAGCTACCAATCAACGTTAACTGTGCAATTCGAAATAAGCGCACCCTGGCGCAATCGGGTCTTTCTCTTAAAGAGCGACAGCACAATATTAAGCAAGCTTTTAGTTTAAAAACCGAGCCACCAAAACAAGTGATTTTAGTGGACGATGTTGTCACCACTGGCAGCACCATTAACGAACTGGCAAAAACACTCAAGGCCGCGGGGACGGAATACGTTGAAGCCTGGGTCATCGCACATGCACCACTCAACTGAGGAGCGCCTCATTTTCTGAAACAATTGCCATTTAGGGATCAGCAGGATTCCTGATACCATAGGCACAATTTTTGACTTCACGCCATTTGAGCATCGAGTGCAACAGACCGAACGCTACAAACACATCATGCTGCTGTCGCTACCCATCATTGGTGGCATGATCTCGCAAAACATTCTTAATCTGGTTGATGCCGCTATGGTGGGCTATTTAGGCACCGCTCAATTAGCAGCGGTGGGACTGGCAAGCTTTATCAACTTTGTCGCCGCAGCCGCCTTTATGGGCATGTCAGCCGGAGTTCAGGCGATGGTGGCACGTCGTATTGGCGAAGGTCGTGATCGTGAAGCGGCTAATCCTCTTAATGGTGCATTACTCACTATTTTATGTATCGCCACCCCTGTTTCGATATTTCTTATCTTTCAAGCCGAGCAAATCGTCGGCTGGCTCAATGATGATCCCGAAGTAGTGAAATACGGCACCGAATATTTACAAGTGCGCCTTGCCGCCATCATGTTTGTGGGCATGAATTTTTGTTATCGCGGCTACTGGAGCGCCATAAAAAAAACCGGTTTTTATTTACGCACTTTGTTAATGGTTCACAGCCTGAATATTGTGCTCAACTACTTGCTCATTTACGGTAAATTTGGCTTTCCCGAAATGGGCGTGCAAGGAGCAGGATTAGGAACCGCCCTGTCCATGTCGATGGGGACATTGATTTACACTTTTCTCGCACTTAAGCATACTCGCAACTTTGGTTTTGGGTTGCATTTACCGCATAAAGAAACCCTGTTAACCGTGATTAAAATATCGATTCCCTCTTCGGTGCAGCAACTATTTTTTGCACTGGGCTTTACCACCCTATTCTGGATTGTCGGTCAGGTTGGAACCTACGAACTGGCCGCAGCCAACGTACTCACCAACATTACTCTGGTCGCAATACTACCCTGCATTGCTTTTGGCATTTCAGCAGCAACTTTAGTTGGGCAGGCGCTGGGACAGAAAGAACCGGAAGATGCTCATCGCTGGGCGTGGGAAACCGTTCGAATTGCCATGGCGGTGGTGTTTTTAATTAGCCTGCCGATGATTCTAATACCAGAAATTTTACTGGGAGCCTTTCTACATGAACCAGAACCCATTGCCATAGGAGTAACACCATTGCGATTGGTTGGCGTTGGCATTATGGTAGATGCACTGGGATTGGTATTGATGAACGCATTGCAAGGTGCTGGTGCTACCAAAACCACTATGAAGGTATCACTCATCATGCAGTGGTTAATCTTTTTACCGCTAGCGTACTTGATGGGTCCGGTACTTGGACTGGGTCTAACCGCTATATGGCTGGCGCAAGTGCTTTACCGTGGCATTCAAACGGGCATATATGTTTGGCTGTGGAATCGCCGCGGTTGGACAATGATAAAGGTGTAAGCAATCCATGGACATAACCGAGCCCGATCCCAATAGCTTTTACAACCTTGGGCCCAGCACCATTCTTGATGCATTGGAAAGCGTCGATGTTTTTGCGGAAGCAGCCCTGCTCCCCTTAAACAGTTACGAAAACCGGGTGTATCAATTCCGAGACGAAGACAACAAAAAATTTGTCGTCAAATTCTATCGTCCGGCTCGCTGGAGCGATGAACAGATTCTCGAAGAGCATCGTTTTTCTGAAGAGTTGGTCGAAGCAGAAATCCCCGTGGTCGCTCCCATGAGGATCAATGACAAAACATTACATTACTATCAGGACTTTCGTTTTGCCGTATTTGACAATCGCGGCGGTCGCCACCCTAACTTAGATGACGAAGATACCCTCACCTGGCTGGGTCGATTTATTGCGCGCATTCATTCGGTAGGTTCAACCAAAAACTATCAACAAAGGCTCACCATTACCCCACAGGCCTACGCCAATGATGCTTACCAGTACTTAACCGACAATCAATTTATTCCACCGGAACTGAAAGAGTCGATGGATAGCGTATGCCTTCCGTTAATTGAAGAATGCCATAAGCGCTTTGATCGGTTTAGCGATATTGAAACATTACGCATTCATGGCGATTGCCATCCTTCGAATGTAATGTGGACACCTGATGGTCCTCATTTTGTCGATTTGGATGACAGCCGTAATGGCCCGGCAGTACAAGATATCTGGATGCTGATAACCGGTGATGAGGAAGATAAAATTCATCAACGGAATGCGCTGCTGGATGGTTACGAA
>JBFHVL010000058.1:0-17206 GCA_041589565.1 Kangiellaceae bacterium
ACTACCGTTTTAAACAAGTGAGTGCGAAGCGATTTAATGTTTATTGGAATAAAAAGTTGGGGCATGAGTGGAGTCCCTTTGTTATTACACGAGAGTCTTGGTCATATTAACGCGATAACAGTGAATTTTTTCACCCGCTTTTATATTGCCAACACCTTTACTTAAACGAACCGATCGCGGATCAAACGAGAAGTACTCTTCTTGTTGACGTGCATAATGCCAGACGCGTTCTGACACTAAAACTTCGCTGGTTTCACAATGACTTTCCAGACGCGCGGCAAAGTTTACCGCCTCACCGGATAGGTCGGTCTGATCAGTAACTTCATTATGTTGCAGGGTTACCTCACCTAAGTCCATGCCAATACGACAGGGAAACCCGGCAGCATCCAAAACATTGCGAATCATGCAGGCGCAAGCTATTCCCACCGAAGCATTTTGAAAAGTCGCTCGTAATGAGTCTCCTTCCATATTGGGATAACTGGCTTTCCAGCGCTTTAAAATGGGCTTTATCAACCCTCGAAACAACGAAAGCTTCTCTTGCAGTTCATCCCCCTTCCAGCGAGAAAAACCAGTCAGGTCCATCAACATGACGGTATATAGACGCGTTTGACCAGCTTCATTGTCAGACGCTAATTCTAATAGCTGCGGCCAAAAGTGATTTTTAAGCTGAGCAATGGACTCTCTAAATTCCGTGAGTAATCGTCGATCCTGACGCATCGCCATTTGCGCGGCAACCAAGTGGCTGGCTTCTTCTTTAAGTTCCTGCTCCAGTAACTCGGGATCATAACCACCGGTATCCTGAACAATGACTTTTACCCGGCTACCTCCGGCTTCTTCTTCAATACTTTTTACCCGTAGCTTGGTCCCCCAATGTCGCGCCTCAAGATGCTCAACAAAAATGGGTAACGACGTTAATTCATGTGGAGCGATGTATTTGTCGTAACGTAAATCAATAACTATTGAAGCGGCATAAAGTCGCTCAAATTCTTTTCCACGATAACGAGTTGCCACCAAGCCTTCGCCATCCCAGTAGGCATTTTCGCACCGAATATTCTTAACCGACCAACCAGAGGTTTTTACATTATAGAGCTTAGCTCCGGTAAGAATGGCATTGTCAAGACAGGAGTTTTCCAGGTTTGCATTGCGTAAGTCTGCCTGCTCAAGATTAGCACTCACCAGATTAAGATTTTTTAAATTCTTACCACTTAAATTTGTAAACGAAAGGTTAACTTCTTTAAGATGAGCCGATTCAAACACCGCTTCATCAAGAATCGTCCGAGTTAAATTAGCGCCCTGCAAATTTGCGTCTTCCAGCGACGCGCCAGTTAGATCCGCTTGCGACAAATCGGTTTCAGCAAAGTTCATTGCACTTAAGTCCTGATGCCTTAAATTAGCACCGCACAACTTTGACTGACGAAAATCCATACCTTGCAAACTGTGACCGGAAAAATCTACATAACTAAAATTTGTACCGGTTAACTGCGCAGTTAAAAACTTGGCTCCTTTAATGTGAGCCAGCGTTAAATCAGCGTGAGCTAACTCGGCGGCGATCAAATTCGCCTGTTCAAGATTACAAAAGCTTAAATTGGCATGTTTTAAGTTGGCAGAAATAAAACTCGCACCATTAAGATCGGCCTTGGCAAAATGACAATACGATAAATTGACCTGAGAAAAATCGAAGCCCGACAAATCTCGGTTAGAAAAATCGCTGCCCGATAAGTCTATTTCTATGGCTTCATTGTTTTCTCGCCATTCATTCCAGGCATCCCTGCCCATGTCGATCAATTCCATTAAGGTATTCTGTTCCATGAAAATGTCCTGTTGCTTTTATTTTTTAATTTCGCGCTTTCTCAACTGCTTCAACAACATATTGTGGAAGAGCAAAACTTCCTACATGAATTTCTGGGTTGTAATAACGCGTTTTAATACCACTGGCCTGATAACGCTTACGAATGACGTCAACGGGCTGTTGGCGCAAGCTTTCATCGTCGGTCGCCCAGGCCAAGGTCATAATGCCACCAATGTAGGTAGGTACAGGTGCAGAATAAAAGGTTTGATCCTTATACAAAGGCCCCATGCGTTTAGTCGTATTAACCACTTCATCTAACTGCATAAAGCAAACACCATTTTGCGTTACCATGATGCCGCCATCATTTAAACAGTTTTTTGCCAGTCGATAAAAGTCGTTAGTAAATAAAACTTCACCGGGCCCTTGCGGGTCGGTTGAGTCTGAAATAATAATATCGAAAGTTTCCTGAGCGTTTCGAACATAGTCCATGCCATCGGCAATCACTATTTCAGCTCTTGGATCATCAAACGCGCCATTACTGTGCTTGGGAAAATACTCTTTGCACATGTCAATGACAGCTTGATCGATCTCAACCTGGACGACGCGTTCAATATTTTTGTGCTTGAGAGTTTCACGTAGAATACCTCCGTCACCACCACCAACAATTAATACTTTCTTTGGTGATGGATGAGACAACAGGGCCACATGGGTCAGCATTTCGTGATAAACAAACTCATCTTTCTCCGTGGTTTGGATAATCCCATCCAACGCCATCACATGACCAAACTGCTCATTCTTAAAAATTATCAGGTGCTGATGCTCGGTTTTGTTCTCAAACAGTACTTCATCAACTTTGAAGTACTGACCATAAGTGGGATACAGCAGCTCTAAAAAATTATTGGACACAGTCTTCCCCTTGCCGATCAATGGAGTTAGTAACAGCTTTTAGCTAGTCGAAATAGTGGGCTATTGTAATCCAGATATACCCAGAAATACACAAGCTAACACCGCGCAAACATTGAACTTTAACGACCATTTATTGCAGTCTTAAGGCAGTTAGCGTTAATTTGGGGAGTAAGCTAATAGACAAAAAGGCCCTTTATGGGCCTTTTGAGGTTGAGTTGCCGCAACACCTCTGCTTAATGCAGTATGCAGCCATTTAACTCTATTTTAATCCTTATAGTGGTGAATAACTTCTCCCACTTTTGCTCCCTCTTCAATGGTTAGTCGAACCTCTCGATACAAATGGATGGTCCCCGTTACGCGACTGTGGCTATCGATAACTATTTCTGGACGACTCTCATTTGACCCCGAAAACCAGCCTTTATTTCGCTTAACCACCAGATCACCAGCGATCGAGCTGCTTTTTAAAGTGATATCACCATTATGAGTCGAAACATCTCCGCCCACCTTGGAGCCTTCTAGCTCAATATCACCATTAACGGTGGTTACATCGCTTTCAATATTTCCGCCCGACTTAACCTTAACCGCACCGTTAACGGCTGCCAGGCCACGATTAACATGCAAATTCTTTCCGGCTTTAATATGACCATTAACCGTTTCCGCGCTTCGAATTTTAACGTTATCACCCAGTTCTATACTTCCATTAACCGTTTCAATAGTCACTGCAGTCACGTCATCATCGAGAGAAATCCCACCGTTAACTGAGTCCAGATCACCAACCACTTGACCGCGTTCAATATCAATTCCTCCCAAAACTTTAGATATATCACGACCACCAGCAGTGACATTCAATGACAGCGCAATAACAAATACACTGGCGATTAGCATTAATTTTTTCATCATTTTCTCCCAAGTTATCAAATCATCGGCCATTCAGTCTTTAAACTAGAGCAAAATCATGGCCAACAATTTTCTCTTTAATTTTCAATCTATTAGCGAGCAAACTTTTCGAAGATTAGTCACTTTGGTAATAAATTAGTGGATTAGACGACTGCTTTGGCTAATTGGTTTAATCATGTACCTATTACAAGGAGTCACAGATGCGCTGTCACGAGGTGGACTATCAAATCATTGGACACGACATGCAATTGGTCGAAGTCGAGCTTGATCCTGGCGAAACGGTAATTGCCGAAGCGGGAGCTATGAATTATCTGGAGTCGGGAATTCATTTTGAAGCCAAAATGGGTGATGGCTCCAATCCCGATGAAGGCACCATGAGCAAGATTTTCTCCGCTGCCAAGCGCAAGCTCACCGGGGAATCGCTTTTCACCACGCACTTCACCAATCAGGGAAGCGCAAAAGCGAAAGTCGCCTTTTCTGCACCATACCCTGGCAGCATCATTCCCGTTGATATGTCACAAATGAACGGCAAATTGATTTGTCAGAAAGATTCCTTTCTAGCGGCAGCACTCGGTACTAAGGTCAGCATTACATTTAACCGTCGTATTGGCGCTGGTTTTTTTGGTGGAGAAGGTTTTATTCTGCAAAAACTTGAAGGCGATGGCATGGCCTTTATTCATGCAGGCGGCACCCTAATTAAAAAGGAACTCAAAGGCGAAACCCTACGCGTCGATACGGGCTGTCTGGTGGCTTTTACCGAAGGCGTCGATTACGACATACAACGTGCCGGAAGCTTAAAGTCGATGCTATTTGGTGGTGAAGGACTGTTTCTCGCAACACTGAGTGGTCACGGAACCGTCTGGTTACAGAGCCTGCCCTTCTCGCGTCTTGCTGACCGTATATTCCAAAGTGCTCCAAGTTACGGCGGCTCAGACAAAGGTGAAGGCTCTGTACTGGGAGGACTTGGCCGCCTGATTGATGGTGACTAGGGCTATACAACTTCCATCAATACCGGAAAGGATGCCTCACGTTTTGGGGCATCCTTTTTTAATTGCAAAACCTGAAAATAGCCTTTTTATAACAAATGCAGGCAAGCTATAATCGGCGCAACTTGTATCTATCCACAGGCAAATGGCACACATGCAGAATCATCCGTCACACAGTGATCATTCCCTTTATTCCAACGCGTTTGGATTTTTACGCCAACCGCTAAATTTTAATCCCGTCGCAAGTACGGCCGATGTTATGGTGCTGGGCCTACCCTTTGATATGGCGACAACCGGTCGGTCGGGTGCACGAATGGGACCTGACGCTATTCGAAAAGCATCGGTGAATTTGCATTGGGAAGAACAGCGTTGGCCGTGGCGATTTAAACTGTGCCGCGCCATTACCATTGAAGATTGCGGTGATCTTATTTTTAGTCCGGGCGACGCAGAAGATTTCACTCAAAAAACACAGGCCTATGCCAGCGAGATTATTAAGTCCGGTAAAACACTGCTAAGTTTGGGCGGTGATCATTTCGCCACTTTGCCACTGCTGCGAGCACATCAAGAAAAGTACGGCAAAATGGCTTTGATCCACTTTGATGCGCATACCGACACCTATTCTGCCGGTAGTCGGTATGATCATGGCACCATGTTTTATCATGCACCCAAAGAAGGATTAATCGATAGCGATCATTCCATCCAAATTGGGATCCGTACCGATTACGAACACAAAAACCATCCGTTTAAGGTGATCGATGCAGCAACCGCCAATGATATGACCGCGGCTCAAATCGCAGAGCAAATCAAAAGTCGCGTGGGTGATTTGCCCGTGTATTTAACTTTTGATATCGACTGCCTGGATCCGGCCTTTGCCCCCGGCACAGGAACTCCTGTTTGTGGCGGTTTAACCACCGACAAAGCCTTAAAAATTATACGCGGACTTACCGATATTAATTTGGTAGGTATGGACGTTGTTGAGGTGGCTCCTTCTTATGATTCAGCCGAAGTTACTGCACTGGCGGGCGCAACCTTAGGGCTTGAAATGTTGCATGTATGGGCAGTTAATCAGGGATTTGCTAAAAAATAATTCCCCGTCCAACTTTAAAGTAAATAAAACTATCTGGAAGTAATCTATGACACATCCGTTTGAAGAGTTTCGTAAAAAACGACTGGAAGGTAACGAAAAAGCACTTAGCACCGACAACCTGTTAACCAAACGCTTTTTCTCACTCGATAAACAAGCTTATGGTGATGGTGTCCTCGATGCAAAAACCAAAGAGCTACTAGGACTGGTTGCCTCTATGGTTTTGCGTTGTAACGATTGCATAGACTATCACCTGGAAGGCTCGGTGAAGGCAGGGTTTAGCAAACAAGAAATTGATGAAGCCATGGGCGTTGCTTTATTGGTAGGAGGCTCTATTGTGATCCCGCATTTGCGTCACGCCGCTGAAAGTCTGGAATTTTTATTTAACGAACAAAATCAGTCCTGATAAAAAAATGCGCCATTAACTTTATAATGGCGCATCACTTTTAATTATTGTTAGTTACCTTCGCTTTAATTCATCGTCTCGAAAATGCGGCTCTACCCAACACTGAGGTAACGCCTCGCCAGAAGGGAACATTAAGTTTAATTTAGAAAATGGCTCAGGATCTTGTTTTTCTTCGCCGTAATTAGAACAGGCATCTACAGTTTTTTCGAAGGGATTACACAAACTGATGAGATCCTCAACTTCAACCAGATGCTGTGTCTGTTTATCCTTGAGTAGCATGGTTGACCTCCACGGAATAACAGCCGGTTGACAGAACACCACTTTGATTAAGTACTATTAAGTTCTAATCAAATTCTGTGGTTATTAAAGCATAGCTCAAATTGAGCGATTTTGCTGTTAACCCGACAAACACTCTTTAACTAAAGGCCAAGTACATTTTTAACGAAAGGTACGGTGATTTTTCGCTGCTCAATCAAAGAAGCTTTGTCGAGCTTGTCCAGAGAGTCCATTAAACACCGTAAATCCCGCGATGAACGAGAAAGCATAAACTGAGCCACTTCATCCGCCAGTGATAGTCCTTTAGCTGCGGCTTTTTGCTGTAATAACACTTGTTTATCGTTATCGGATAAAGGCTGAATTTTAAAAATAATCATTGCCATCAATCGTGAGCGCAAATCTTGCAGTTCGACGGCTAGCTCCGCAGGCGGCTCGCCTGCTGCAATGATCAGATTACTCCCTTGATCTTTTACTTTGTTATACAAATGAAACAGCGCTTCTTCCCAATGGTGTTGACCGGCAATCGATTGAATATCATCAATAACCAACCAGTGAAACTGTTCAAGTCCACATAGCATTTGCGGCTCTAAACCCGGCTCGGAAAGCGGCAGATACATAGCCGAACCAATATCTGTTTGATTAATGGTTGCCTGTAGTAAGTGTGATTTTCCACACCCTTGCTCGCCCCAAAGAAACAGCAATTCGCCGCGACTGCCTGCATTTAACTGATGTAAATACTCCAGCAAAATCTGATTTTTGCCAACCAGATAGTCATCCAGAGAAGCTTCCTGATCGAGCCTGATATTTAACGGTAACTGCTGCATTTAGATTAAGCGTCTTTGTCTTTAGGTTTGGTCTGGTCGTTGTCGTGTTGCGCTTGCTCGGTCTTAGCAGATGAAGTATTTACTTCGCTCGATGCCGAAGAGTTTGACGCATTACCGACGCTTGATGCCTCCTCTCCCGCCAACATCAAATCATCTTCTGCATCACTGACCTGAACCTCTTCTATAACGGGCTCACCATAAAGCACGCTATTAACATAACGATCATGCATGTGACGAAGCATGACCATGATTACTGCGGCTGCAGGAAGCGCAATTAATACCCCCGTAAACCCAAACAATTGACCGCCCGCCATAATGGCAAAGATAACTGCCACTGGATGCAAACCAATTTTGTCACCCACCAACAAAGGTGTTAACACCATGCCTTCGAGCATTTGTCCAATAGCAAACACCAGGCCAATCCAAATCAAAATTTGCGGATCGCCAAATTGAATCAGTCCAGCAATTACTGCAAATACAATCCCAACGATAAAACCAAGATACGGGACGATACTTGCTAATCCTGCAATCATTCCGACCAACAATGCGAGATCCAATCCGACAATCCATAAGCCAATCGCATAGATCATTCCCAGTGCAAACATCACAATAAGCTGACCACGCACAAAAGCACTCAGCACCTCATTACATTCTCCTGACAGCTTTTTAACTACAGGCTCGGAACGACGAGGAAATAATGCCAACACCTTGGCAACAAGGATGTCCCAGTCGCGGAGTAAATAAAAAGTGACGACAGGAATTAACACTAAATTACCAATCCAGCCAAACAGCGCAAGACCAGACGAAGTAATTGACGACATAATCGTTGCTAAAATCCCGGTATTACCGGTAAGTTGATCTTTAATACTTTTTTCAATAGAGGCCAGATCAAATGCACCACTATCAGTTCCTAATTTGTCTTCCAACCATGGGTATACTTCTGTTTTAAAATAGCTGATAACCACCGGAGTCTTTTGAGCGACCAGATCAACCTGCTGTTTAAATAATGGAACCATCATAAGCAAAAAGAGTACGCCAAGCAGCGAAAACAGGATAAAAACAATAACCACTGCCAGTGTGCGATTGATATTTTTTGACTCCAGCCAATCGGTGACCGGGTCGCCTAAATAGGCCAATGTCGCTGCAATAAAAAATGGCGTAAGAATAGGACTTAATAAATAAATCAAGCCACTTAAAGTAAGTACAACACCTAACCACCACCAGCGTTTTAAATCTGTCATTATCGAATTATCCTTGGGTCGGTTTATTGCGTCGGTATCGACCACCCCACAGGATCACATAATGCAATCCACTAACAATGGTGGTTAGATACACGGTAATTTCCAGAGTATTTATCATCCAAACGGGGAGCGCATATAGGCCTAATGACACCAGTAGCGCGACAACAAAAGTAATTTGAAAAAAAGTGTTTGCTTTTGAAATTCGACTGGGCTGCATTTCGTAAGGGCCCATTTTTTTATGATAAAACCAAGCACCGAAAACAATGATTAGATCACGTAATGTCACCAAACCAAATAACCACCAACTAATGTGTTGATTAATGCTTAACATCAACATGGTGATCACCAATAACAATTTGTCGGCAATGGGATCAAGGATGGCACCGAATCGTGACTTCCAGTCAAACCGTTTAGCTAGAAACCCATCAATACCATCGGAAACACCCGCGATAAAAAACATCCAGATCGCGAGGTAATAATTTTCTAACGACAATACATAAACCAGAGGACCAATTAACAGGATCCTCATGACAGTGATTACGTTAGGAATTTGTCTTAACATCAGGGTCGCCAGGTATACACCAATAAGTTTTGCAGAGGGTCCACTTCAGGTTGCAAGGGAATAGGATTAGCAGCTGTATTAGCTGGAGTACTTCCGGCACTGTTTTCCATCGACGGCTGTATCCCTCGAATAGCAGCAGCATCAACGGAATCAGGATCTTTTCGTACCTGATTGATGGCTTCCAATGCTTGAATAATCTGCTGCGAGTCGTTAATTGGAATTAACTTACGGTCCAGCGCTATAGCCTGAATTAACGAGTCTACCTCACCGACCAGATCCACACTTACCATGACCGAACGCCCTTTTAACTGGGCCAACTCCACCTTACGTATGGCTGATAAAGACTCCAGATAATCCATTAATTTTCGGTAAGAGTAAAAGCTACCAACATCTTGAATCAACAAACGCCATTGGTTTACGGTAAATGACTCAGCAACACAATATACATCGCAAAGACTTTCACCTAACCAGTCAATAACTTGTCCCATTAATGCATCGTGACTGTCGGACTCAAAATCTCGATACACTTGCTGGCTATCGACATTTAAGAAAAAGCGCCCTCGCCAACCATTATTCTGACTAACAAGACGTCCTGCCAGCACAGAATCACTTCCGTAGCGTTGCGATGCCGCCATGATGGGATCAGGAAACAGTCCCCAGATATCGGCACTGGTCACTTGTAATTCATCTTCTAAATCCATCAAGGGTAGTACCACCGGTAGCCCACGTCGCTGAACCTGCTGCATCACCAACTGTTTAATGTCATCTTCGGGCTTGGTACCCGTACTTAACACTTTGCGTTCATAATTATCTTCGTATGCAATCCACATCAGTGTCACTGGCTGACTGCCACTCCACATAGGCACTGCGGCATCCTGCAATAGACGTCGAATAGCATTACTGTCAAAGTGAAACACCAATAGCAGTTTAGGAGCTTCAGGATCGTCAGATTTGGGCAAGGGTTGGTATTCGTAAGTACGAATAAACGACGCTACCTTCTTGTAACTCTCTTGCACATAGAAAGCTTCTAGTGCGCGCTGGGTACCGCTGGAACGAACCACAACTTCCTTAAATGCTGCAAGCAAGGCCTGCTGATAAGCTTGCTGACTACGATCGGTCACCGGCCAGTCAACTCGATACAGCTCACTCGACTGAGCGCTGATGGCCGTTGTACAAATAAAAAACAATCCGGTAACTAGCAGTTTAAGCTTCATTTAGTACCCAAGAACACTAAAAAAAATAAAGGCTTATGATAATCGATGCCCCCCGTTTTACCAAATGGAAGCAGCAACGGGCTTAAATTCATCAGACATTTATCACAAATATTCAATATTTCTGAGCTGACACTCCATAACAAGTTCCCTAGACTAGTCCGGATATTTCATGTGAGGGACAGTTCATGCGTTTTATAGATATCATTGGATTTGCTCTGTTCGGCTTTTTTATGAGTTCAACAGCCAACGCTCAAAAAACAACCAATAAAACGGTTCAATTTGGAAGTCTAATAAACGTTGAAAACACTCAACTGTTTGCCTGGAAGTCTGGATGTAAGCCAAAGCAACTCCCCAAAGTGGTCATGATTTCTGGTCCTATTGATAGCTGGAACAGTGATACCGCCTGGTTTGCTTTACTACAACCGCTAGTGGCTAAAGAGCAGTGTGTATGGAGTATCGACCGCCCCGGTCATGGCTATAGCAAAGACGTGGAGAATGCCTCTTACCAAAAGTTTGCGGTATTACTCAATGCGTTGGCAAAACAGGAGTCGCTAAGCTCTGTGGTGCTGGTTGCTTTCGCCTCAAGCAACCTGGCCGTCAATCACTTATTCGAAAAGCCGGCTTCGCCGAACTGGTTAACAGGTGTTGTGATGATTGATCCCGATGTTTTGACGGATCATTCAGTAAAACATTATGCCGATGGTGCCACTCCCTACCGAGAAAAACAGCAGCAAATTGAAGAATTTATTCTTGCAGGCAAGAACGACGAACGAGTACAACAAGTGGCTGAAATCGAACTCAAACACGTTAAAGAGATTATTCCTGACTCGTTCAAAAATGAAGTCGACTGGAACTATTACAACGCTATTATCGAGCATCGTAAAACACAGCAGGGACAACTGGGGCGTACCAGAGAACTGGCAAATTACCACACTGACTTGTACTCAGCTCAAAACATAAGCCTGCCCGACGAATTACCTTTGGTATTAATCAATACCGATTTCGAAAACCGTTATATCCGCGAAACAGAAGACAATGCAAGGCTGATCCAATGGCGTGATGAGGGCGACAGCTGGATGCAACAACTCACTAAGGGCAAGCATCGACATTACATTCATCTCACAACGGAAGAACACCTACTTACCATGTCGGATCCACAAACAATTATCGACGCTATTAATTGGCTCCAGCAGTCAGCAAATTAACGCTAAATAATCGAGTTGGGTGCTTTTCTCGTTAAAGCACCCACACTTCTACTCGACGGTTAATAGCACGACCAGACTCGATATCATTATTCTCAATGGGTAAGAAGCCCCCATCAACTTGCCAGGGTTCAATTTCATACCCTCGTAACTCCTCGGCGATAGCATCAATCCAAATCTGAAGCTGTTGCACACTGCTTTTAGTCAATTGAGGATCATCCCAGAACCCGGCCAACACCAGCCGGTTATGCGGATTTTGTTCGCGATACTGAATAACTCGCTCCAAATCACGGCGTGCTTTTGCATCAAGCTTGCCATCATTAAGCCTCAACATCACTGACAATCGTTTGCCAAACATAACCAAATTGGCGTATTGGCGAGATAGCTGGTGCGGCTTGTAGGAAGGTCGACTGGTAGTCGGATAAAACGAAATTAAATCAGCGTGAGCGGCCAGCCGTTGCCCTTCTTCATGAGTCGCGAATTCAACAAACTCTTTGATCAGTGGCTTTGCATTTTCTGTGGGCAAATAAAGGTACAGCTTTCGCGATAACGGATAGTCTTCGGTTCCAATGGTGAATCTATCGGGAACAATCCCTTGAGCGCCCTGCTCCTTGGCAATGGCCAACACTTTGTTGCCCTTGGTGTGAGAGATACCAACAAAACCAATGGCATCTACATTTTCGCTAACCCGCCTTGCCAATTCTCGGGAAGATTCAAACCGGGCCGCTTCGGTAGAAAGACTCGCACTTACAGGCTTCAACACCAGGCTTTTAAAGGTATCGAAAGTTCCCGAGTTATTATCACGGGCTAATACTTCGATTTCACTGTCGTTGCCGCCTAGCTCTTTCCAGTTAGTGATTTCGCCGGAAAAAATGGCCGCCAGCTGGCGCAAGCTGATAGACGATACCGGGTTTTCGGGATGAACCATTATCGCTAAGGCATCATAAGCAATGATGTGCTCAACGGTTTCGAGTTGCGCCATAGATGGGTAGCGAGCAAGCAGCATGTCGGTTTCTTCATCTTTTATTTTTCGCGACGACATGGCGATGTCGGTGGTCCCTATGAGCAAATCTTTGAAGCCCGTGCTCGAACCATGAGCCTGTAATTCCACTTCAATTTTTGTTTTGCGCTCCTGATCTCGAGCAACCACCTGTCTTTCTACGGGCTCGCCCGTGGGTTCAATATCGATCAGTGTATAACCTTGTGACTTTAAAAAACCCTCAATCAATAATGGAGCAAACTTTTCACCTACGGTATTTGAGCCATGAATACGAAAGCGGTTGGTTTGCCAGTTGTCTAACTCTTGCGCTGATAGTTCTGCAAACTGAGTTAGCACCAGAGCTAATAAAAGAGACCATTTTCTCCAGAATGAAGACATTGCTTTCTCCAATGATTGAGTAGAGTTTCAGAACACTGCCAAAAACAGTGAATGAATGTGAAAGCGAAACTATATGAAGCAATTGTGACAATTTGATGTCAGCTTTATTTAATATAATTAATTGATATTTAAGTGATTATTATTTATTCGAGTCGTTTTCTAAGATCTAACCAATCTGGCCAAATCAAGGTAGTCTCCAATCATTAATGCAGCTCCTTGCAATAAACTCATGACAGAGGTTAATGATGTAAACGGGAAATAGGTGCCGGTTTGAGTGCAGAAGTAATTGAATTGCAAAAATTCAACAATCAGTCGCCAAGCTCACTCGTTAAGCCTTAAGGTCCATGCTAAAATAGCGCCAATTTTTTATATCGAGCGAGTACCACTGTGTCTGACAATCACAACAAACCTTCTTTAAGCTACAAAGACGCCGGTGTCGATATCGACGCGGGTAACGAATTGGTCGAGCGAATTAAGGGTGTTGCAAAGCGCACCCGTCGTCCCGAAGTTATGGCTGGACTGGGCGGCTTTGGTGCACTATTTGAGATCCCTAAAGGTTACGAAGAGCCGGTTCTGGTCTCTGGTACCGACGGGGTTGGCACAAAACTGCGCCTGGCTATGGACTCAGGCATTCACAACACCATTGGTATCGATCTTGTGGCCATGTGCGTGAATGACCTGGTGGTTGGCGGAGCCGAGCCGCTGTTTTTCCTCGATTACTATGCCACCGGAAAGCTGGATGTGGATATCGCTGCCGATGTGGTAGAAGGCATTGGAGTTGGCTGTGACCAGTCTGGCTGTTCCTTGGTAGGCGGAGAAACCGCCGAAATGCCCGGCATGTACGAAGGTAGCGATTATGATTTGGCAGGTTTCTGCGTTGGGATCGTAGAAAAAAGCAAAATCATCGATGGCTCTAAAGTTGAGGCAGGCGACCATATCATTGGCATGGCCTCCAGTGGTCCTCACTCCAATGGCTATTCGTTAATTCGCAAAATCATTGAAGTATCCAATGCCGACCTCAACATGGCGTTTGAAGGTACTACCTTAGGTAAGGCCCTACTTGAGCCAACTCGCATTTATGTAAAACCGCTATTAGAAGCCTTTAAAAAGTTCGACGTGCATGCGCTGGCCCACATTACCGGCGGTGGCTTCCCGGAAAACATTCCTCGCGTTCTTCCTGATAACACGCAAGCTGTTATTAATACGCAAAGCTGGAAGCTCCCGGCCGTATTCAAATGGTTGCAAGAAAACGGCAATGTGAAAATGAGCGAGATGTACCGCACCTTTAACTGTGGTGTGGGTATGATTGTTGTTGTACCAGCAGCGCAAAGTGAAGAAGTGATTAACTTCTTAAACGAGCAAGGTGAAAATGCCTGGTTAATGGGGACCATCGAAAACCAAACCGGCGACCAACGCGTCGTTATGCAATAACCCGTTCACAGCCCCTGGTCATCGCCACGGGGCTGCTCTGATCGAACCAGCCAACCTTTAGATTTTCAGAGAACACCATGACTTCAAGCAAATGTCGCGTCGTCGTATTAATTTCGGGCAGCGGAACCAACTTACAGGCTCTTATTGACGGCCAGCTCAATCAAACCCTGGCGATTGATATTGTCGGCGTCATTTCTAATCGTCCGGGCGTAGCTGGGCTGGAGCGAGCCGAAAAAGCCGGTATACCCACTAAAGTTCTCGATCACAAAACCTTTGATACGCGCGAAGAATTTGACTGGCAAATGGAACGGGAAATTATCAAGTTTGATCCCGATTTGGTGGTGCTCGCAGGTTATATGCGGATTATGACGCCAGAGCTTGTAAAAGCGTTCGAAGGGAAAATGTTAAACATTCACCCGTCACTGTTACCCAAATATCCCGGATTGCAGACCCATCGCCGCGCCCTTGAAAATGGCGACTCAGAGCATGGTTCATCGGTGCACTTTGTTACCGAAGTTCTCGATGGCGGCCCACTCATCGCACAAAGTCGCATTACCATTAACGATGACGACACCGAGCAGACTCTGGGCGAACGCATTAAACTGGTTGAGCATAAGTTGTACCCTCAAGTCGTTCAATGGTTTGCTGAAGGTCGACTAGCGTTCGAAAATAACCAGACTTTCTTCGATGGCAAAAAGCTGGAACAACCGAAACAGGTGTAATTCAGCGTTTATTCATCTATTCTGGTGTCTAATGCCACGAAATGGCCGGTTAAAGTGTCTTAATCACTTTAACAAAGGTTAGAAGGAGTAGACCCATAAATACACAGTTTCACAAATTTTCGATGATTCACTGGCTACGAGTAATATCACTCGCCCTATTACTTGTTCCTTTTGCCTATGCGCAAACTGAATCAACAACAGGCGAAGTTGAGTCGATTGAAAACGTAGAGCAAGTTGCCAAACCTGAGCCTGTCGAATCATCTACGCCCGTTCTATTTCCGTATACCGCAAACTACGACATTTTCGATGGTAGAAAGTCCGTGGGTGTAGCCCAACGCTCGCTAAAACGTGAAGGCGAGCACTGGCGCATGGAAATGACCACTGGAATTGATCGTTGGTATTACAAATATCACTACGTAGAGAGTTCATTGTTTAAGTTAAATAATGGCCTGCCGTTACCACTCCACTATTTATCGGATACTGAGCGCTCTTATAAAAAAGATCGCACCATTGAAAGCTCCTTTGACTGGAAAAACAAAAAAGAAACGGGACGCCAAAATGGAACTCAATGGACACTGCCACTAAATAATCATGTTTTCGATCATTTGAACTATCAGCTAGCTTTGCAAATTAAAGCTCCGGAAAGCAATCGTCAGGAACTTCTGCGTGTAAGCTATAAAGGCGAGTTCGATACTTATAAGTTTGTCAATGAAGGTAAAGAAACCATCAACACGCCATTAGGTAAATTTGAAACCGTCGTCTGGTCCGAAAAAATTAATGATCCAAAAGGTAAGTACATGGTGCTATGGCTGGCACCTGAACTAAATTACATTCCTGTACAAATCACTCGTTACAATAAAGGAAAAGTTGAAGGGACTATTAAAATTAAAAGTATCGAGATGGAAAAGTAGAAGACTAAATAATCGGAAACCTCCCCTTTGATATGTATTCGGTTAAACCTAACATAGACAACTGAACGACAATTTCCTGACAGCTAAGTGTCAGATTGATTTGTATTAACACACTGTCTTCAGATTAACGCTTTATACTTCTTAATTTTTATAACTTTGTATCATTATTTACTTAGAAACTTCTCCTTTAGCTCATTAACTTTATCTGGATGCACATGGAATTTTTCTTCTCCTGTATCAAGAAAGTGCCACAACTGCTCGGTAAAGTGAGATGGTTCGTATTGTTCTTTTAGTACTTCGTCTCTTTCGTTTCGGCAAACAAAAGGCTCCGGGTTGTATAATCCATGATGAAATGGTCTAGAGTGATGATTCGGTATTGCTATTTTTCTAGGAATTTCATGGAATGAAATTTCGTTCCATCTTAATTTAGCAAAGCCGAATACCCCTGGCTTAGCAGATCCTAAGCGTTGGGTTATAAGATAAAATTGGCCATTTACAGAGTCTATAATTCGCGGCTGATCGTTTCCTTCCCATGTAACCTTGTCATCGCCTATGTCAAACGAGAACCCCCAACGTTCATAACCACCTCCCCACTCAATAATGTGAGGGTGCCCATATTTCATTTTTTTCTTTGTCCAAAACGCCACTTCAATTGTTTCTTTATCAGTCAATATTAGTTTGCAATCCCAGCTTTCATATCTGGGAGAGCTACATTGATAGATTAAAATAGAGAACAAAATTAAAAACGCTAAAAGTACTTTGTATTTCTTCGCATACTCTCTCGCTCTCACCAATTTCACTCTAGGGAACCTTACGTTTACAGCTTCAAAGCAAATAAAGCCGAGTTTTTAGTTTAAAGAATGTCGAATTAAGCAAGCTTGAAACCCTCGTTTTCTACTCACCAGAATTACTATCCTTAACAGACTCTACGATTTCTTTAATTGATTGCACGACAACATCTGGCTGGTCATGCTGGATATAGTGCCCAGACTTTTTGACTACTATCCACTTTGAATCGCGTGACAACCCCACTATTTCCCCGTACCTTCGAGCCCAAGCATTTCTACGAGCTTTATAGTTCCGAGCATCTTCATCAGCTCGTTTTCCTGGTGGTGCATCACTTAACAATACTACAGAAATATCATCAAGGAACTCATGAGCGGATATAACCTGTTTTGCACTGACTCGCCATAAGTTAGTCATTTCGGAAATCCACGCCGACATTCTAGCCTTGGTTAGAGCTTGAGCCTCATCTACAGCTCTAATTTTATCATCGTAGACTGAGCTTGCTTTTGCTACACATAGTTGATTGAGTCGTTTATCTTCCTTCAATGCTTTGTCATCAGCAGTTAAGCATTCTTTTAAATCTTCAAGGTA
>JBFHVL010000059.1:0-17179 GCA_041589565.1 Kangiellaceae bacterium
ATATCCTTTAAATTGAACCCATCTAAGATTCCAGAAGTTCCACTTCCGGTGCCAATGTATGAAATATTCGTTTATTCGCCTCGTGTCGAAGGTGTTCATTTGCGTGGAGGTAAGGTTGCACGAGGAGGATTACGTTGGTCCGATCGTCGTGAAGACTTCCGTACGGAAGTTTTAGGTTTGGTTAAAGCACAACAGGTTAAGAACACCGTTATCGTTCCGGTTGGTTCTAAAGGTGGCTTTGTTTGTAAAAAGCTTCCAACGGCGGGTGGGCGTGATGCTTTCATGAAGGAGGGTATCGAATGTTACAAAACCTTCATCAAAGGATTGTTGGATATCACTGATAACTATGTCGAAGAAAATGTCGTTACGCCTACCAACGTGGTTCGTTACGACAACTTGGACCCCTACTTAGTTGTAGCTGCCGATAAAGGCACCGCAACTTTTTCTGATATCGCAAACAGTATTTCCATCGACTATGGTTTCTGGTTGGGCGATGCATTTGCCTCAGGTGGTAGCGTTGGTTATGACCATAAGAAGATGGGCATAACCGCTCGCGGAGCGTGGGAGAGTGTTAAGCGTCACTTTATGGAAGTGGGGCATGATGTTCAATCCCAGGACTTTACTGTGGTGGGTATTGGCGATATGGCTGGTGATGTGTTTGGTAACGGAATGTTGTTATCAAAACATATTCGACTGATTGGTGCGTTTAACCATATGCATATATTTATCGATCCAAATCCTGATGCGGCAAGCAGCTGGAAAGAGCGTAAACGTCTGTTTGAACTTCCTGGATCGAGTTGGGCTGACTATAACTCGGAGCTGATTTCCTCAGGGGGGGGAGTTTTTTCACGAGCGGCAAAATCGATTCCGTTATCACCAGAAATGAAAAAACTGCTGGGCGTTAAAAAGTCATCCCTGTCTCCCAATGAATTAATCTCGACCCTTTTAAAAGCAGAGTATGATCTGCTATGGAACGGAGGTATCGGAACTTATGTAAAATCTAAAGTAGAACATAATTCCGAAGTGGGAGACCGTGCCAATGATTCGCTTAGAATTAACGGAGAAGAATTACGTTGTAAAGTTGTTGGAGAGGGTGGCAATCTAGGACTCACTCAGCTTGGTCGAATTGAATACTTAAGAAAAGGCGGGCGTTGTAATACCGACTTTGTCGATAATGCTGGCGGAGTAAACTGTTCTGACCATGAAGTGAATATCAAAATTTTGCTCAACAAAATTGTTGATGCAGGAGATATGACGAGTAAGCAGCGCGACAAAATATTTATGGAGATGACTGACGAAGTAGCTGAGATGGTTCTGGAAGAAAACTATCGTCAGGCTCAATCAATCAGTTGCACTGAAGCTCGCGCTCCATTCATGCTCAAAGAACAAATTCGATTTATTCATGCATTAGAACGTGAAAATAAATTAAATCGTGAGTTAGAGTTTTTGCCCTCGGATGAAGAACTTACCGAGCGGATGGCGCAAGGTGAAGGATTTACTCGAGCGGAACTTGCCGTATTGCTTGCGTACGGCAAGATGGAGCTTAAAGAGTCTCTGCGTAAAAAAGAAATAACTTCCGAACCATACTTTGAGCAGGTCTTGGTGGATTATTTTCCAAAACCTTTACGTCGTAAATTCGAACTGGAAATCAAACAACATCCATTGCGCTCTGAAATTATTGCTACCGTTCTTGCCAATGAAATGGTCGACTACCTGGGCAGTAATTTTGTGTTTCGAATTATTGACGAAACGGGAGCTGATCCTTCAGAAGTAGCGGTTTGTTTTACTCTTGCGAAAGAAATTTTCTCGATGCCTGAACTATGGCAAGAAATTCAGAGTCTGGATCATAAAGTGCCTTCGACAACGCAGGTTTATATGTTGTACCAAACACAACGAATGGTGCGTCGTTGTACTCGATGGTTCTTGCGTCATCGTCGGAAAAATCTGGCGATTTCTGAAGGCATTGAATTTTTCCGTTCGGGGGTTCAGGAGTTGCAGAAGCAGGTCGCGAAGACACTCGAAGAAAAAGAGTTCAAGCAACTTGAAGCCAAAATTGACAAAATGGCGACTGAAGGAGTGCCTCGAGGGCTGGCTTCAAAAGTGCTTTACCTATCGACCATGTTTTCAGCGCTCGATATTGTGGAAATGTCCAAAATGACCAATTTGTCGATCAAAATGGTTGCAGAGGTTTATTACAAACTGGGTGCGGAGCTGGAGTTACATTGGTTCCTCGATCAAATTGTATTGCAACCGGTAGATAATCATTGGCAGGCATTTGCACGGGCGTCTTTCCGTGAAGAACTTGATTGGCAGCAGCGTAGTTTAACTGTTGCCGTAATTCAAATGACGGCGACTCACAAGACCCCAGAAGCGAAAATCGAAGCCTGGCTAGGTGAGAACGAGCATTTGCTGGATCGCTGGCGCCAAATGGTTGCAGACTTCCGTAGTAGTTCAGTTCATGAGTTTGCCAAGTTCTCTGTGGCTTTGCGTGAACTTTTGATTTTGGTACAAAGCAGTATTCGTACTGCGGCTTCGGCGCATGAGACTGCTTTAGTTGCACATAAGCCTGAAGCTAAAGCAACTAAGACAAAAGATGTAAAACCAAAAACGAAGATCAAGCGTAAAAAGAAGTCTGCAACTTAATTGCATCAGTACTTCCAAAAAAAGAGAAGCTTAAGCTTCTCTTTTTTTATGAGAGAAGAGTTAGCTTTGCCATACATAACTGAATTTGGCGAACAGAGTTCTATCGGTGTCGGTAATGCTATCAAGCGGATCAGTTTCAAATCCTTGGCTGGAATAACCGACAAAAATTAAACTTTGTGGATTGACCTTGTAACTGTACAGTAGTTGCCAACCTAAATTTTTGCTCCGATAGCCGTCTTGCTCCAGCTTTATATCGGCATATTGCGTTGTCAGGCGCAGTCGTGAGCGTAGATCAAACTGGTAGGCCGCTCGCAGATTTGCTATGTTAACTTTATAATGTTCTCCGGCAAAGTTGGCACTCGGATCGACTTTTAAGTCATACAGAACACCGTCATAGCGTAATGAAAAATGTTGACCCAGTTGCCAGTTAATATGGGGCTCCAGAAAGGTAATTTTCCCTACCTCAAAATTGCTGAAGTCGAGTTGATCACCTATACGGATAAAGTTACCGAACCATAAATCACGAAAGGGACGGAACTCTGCCCACATCATATAAAAGTTCTCGTCAAAAAATCCGCTACGTTGAACATTATTACCGTCGGTTCCCTCGTGATACCGCTCGCGAGTGCCAACACCAAAATTAGTATGAAACTGAAGTGGTCCTGAAATACTCGCATGTATCTCAAATTCTTCTTCCAGTTTTTGTCCGTCACTGATGCGTTTCGTTTCATCCCAGTCGCCAAATATTGACCAGCGTGTCCATTTGCTACCATTTTCTCCAAACCATCGATATTCACCTCCGACGATTAATTGCTCTAAGTCGACACGTCCTATAAAGCCCATATCCGCACGAAAATCAGTACCAAAGGAACGATAGTCAGCACGAATCAAATAGTCTCTTTTGTTATGACGATAACTAATGGTATAAGCATCATCCGAAGCCGATGCTTTTTGATCGCTACGGTAGTTATTGCTATTCGGGTCGGTGATTAATGATGGGTTATCGGTATCGGAATGCATCCATTGAACTCGGAAATAATCAGCTTCGGTAATATGGTAACGAGAGTCAAAAGACACCACCTGATTTTTATACTCATCCCCTTCACGATGGGTGAAGGTGAAGCCAAGAGTGTCTTTGTCACCTAGATCTTTTTGTACGCGGCCAATCGCAATATCGGAAGCCATGTTTTCAAATTGCACCAGTGAGGACCCTAGTGCTTGTGGGAGCAAAAAACTGGTTTGTTCATCTTGAGCGACCATGAAGGCATGGGTAAATGAATTCGATTTTCCGGTTACCTTTACGCCAAACTCAGGATCCGCAATGTTTCGGGTATGTACAAGATTATTAAACGAATCGAAATAGTCCCTGCCTTCCAGAAAAAATGGTCGCGCCTCACGTAAGAACAGGGCATCAGTGGTATTGACATTTAATTGAGCGGCGTCTGCTTCAATTTGTGAAAAATCTGGATTAATGGTTGCATTGGCTATCCAGTCTTCGGTAATGGCCCAGCGCAAATCCAGGCCAGCTTCTTCATTATTCTTTTCCGACCACTCTTGGGTGCTCAAAGGATCCCGCGTTTTTCCTCGGGAAATAGTAAGAGTTGGCGTAATCTCAAATTGATTGCTGGCCTCAAGATTTTGAAACCCTATAATTTTATCGTACTGGCAGATCTCGCAGTTTATATTTCGATCATATTGATTATTCGATAGTACGCGTCTTGAATCACGAGGATAGATTCTTAGAAATTGAATGGACCAGGTTTGTTCTGCCTGTTGCGATGGAAAACGGATGCTGCGATAGGGTATTGCCATTTCAACGCGGTAGCCATCGTCGTAGAGTTTACCTGCACTTTCCCACAAAGTATTCCAGGAAGAGTCTTCATTGAAGCGCGTGTCATCGCGAGTTAAGTCTCCTTGAGCACCCAGTGGATTTACAAAGAACTCGAAGCCACGACGCTCGGCATTAAATGTATCAATAATAAATCCGACAAAATCATCCTGAAAAATTTCATCTCGATCTCGATAATACGCTTTGATTTGCTCGGGATTAGGATCTTTAGCGTCAAACGCTACATAAATATACTCACCATCTTCCATGATGTAGGCTGTTGTAGCGACGGGTGCCGGTGCATTTTCACCAGGATTAATATCATATTTAAGCTCAACCTGACTGGCATTCGACCACTCATTGTCGTCAATAACACCATCTATGGTAGGGGCAATAGAAACCCTTGGCATGGTATAGGTAGTTTTCTCAGCTAAAGCGGAAGGCGTTAATAAATTTATTAAAACAATGCTAATAATGGCCTGACGCCAAATACCGTATTTCATTGATGATCCCCAGTTGCTTTTAAATAATTGTCCACACCATTGACGATCTGTTTCGGAGAAAGGTTTTAATTGATTTCGTAGTAAATGTAATGAAATGTAACGAAGATTCATTTTGGCGCGAAAAATTTGGTTGCACATTAATGAATCGATGCACTGATAGAGGTTCTATTTTTGGTGCAGAAAGAAAGAGAAAACCTTTTTTGTCGAACTTTTTAGTAATTTTGATCTGAACTTGAAAGGAAATATACCTAAATAGGGATAGTTAAGTTGGCACGATATTTTCTAACTAAATGTTAAGAGTGCATTGATAAACGAGAGGAAACATTTGATGAATGTTAAACAGCGAGCGATTGCTATGGTTAAGCTGGACGGGCGATTGATTAAAGATGTCGCAGATGAGCTTAGTGTATCAAGCCGTCAAGTGTATAACTGGTTGATTGAGCAACGCTCAAGTCAATCGTCGGCAACCGACGATGAACACTATTTTGACATATACTACACCCTTGCTTTGGCAAGTTAAGCCTGGCTTTTGTCGTTTATGTTTCTTTGAATATAACTTGAGTAATCGTCTGCTTGAATTTGATAGTCTTCTTGAATTAATGGAGAAGAGATTAAGTAATCTGCCGATGATTTATTACAGGCAATAGGGATGTTATAAACAACCGCAATTCTTAACAAAGCTTTTACGTCTACATCGTGTGGGTGAGGTTCCATAGGGTCCCAAAAGAAAAAGAGCACATCGACCTTACCTTCACAGATGAGAGCTCCTAGCTGTTGATCGCCTCCCAATGGTCCAGATTTAAGCTTTTGAACGGCGATGGATTCTGGACTAACTTTTTCCTGCCTGACCAACGTTTGCTCCACCAGGGTTCCTGTGGTGCCGGTGCATACCAGCTGATGTTGCAATAAGGTTTCAGCATGCTGCTGTACCCAGCGTATCAGGTCCTGCTTCTTATGATCGTGTGCTACCAGAGCAATGGTTTTTCGTCGTGCCAAAAGCGCTCTCCCAGAATGAATTTCGAACGGTAATCTACATAATAGTTGAATCTAGGGTTAACCCAAAGTCCCTCTGTTTATAAGAGCTTGCTCATTACTTTACTTTTGTACTCGCCATCTTTTTGACACATTTTATCCACAAACTGCCTTTGGTGCTCAAGCCAAAAACCTTTTTATTGCGATGTAATACAGGTGAAATAATTGAGGAGAAACACAATGAGCAAATTTATTCCATCAACTGAATTACTCAATCAGGATCCTGAAGCATTCGAACAGTATTTTTCGGTGACGGAGCGAGAGTCTCGACAGTACCATCAGCGAATCGAGAAAATAAACAATTTTTGGCGCGACTGGCCATTACAGGAAGCAAAAAATCTGTCGGCCAAGAGAAGGTTGAGTAAATTGAAAAAATGCTGGTAAGAATAGCCGGCAGTACGGGTGACTGCCGGCTTATGACTTTATATTCGAAAATTACTGTAAACGACAGGCTCCATCGAGACGAATGACACTTCCGTTTAGCATAGGGTTTTCAACAATATGCTGTACTGTCGATGCAAACTCGGTCGGCGTTCCAAATCGAGAGGGAAAGGGCACACTGTCGTAAAGCGCTTGCCGGATCTCATCGGTTACGCCATCCATCATAGGCGTTTCAAAAATACCGGGGGCGATGGCCATGGCACGAATACCATCTCGAGCAAATTCGCGTGCGGTTGGTAAAATCATACCTACCAGGGCTGCTTTTGTTGCAGAATAGGCGACTTGACCAAACTGACCTTCATAAGCAGCAATAGATGCCGTATGAATAATTACACCCCGCTCGCCTTGTTCATTGGCTTCGTTTTGCTGCATATGTTTTGCAGCTTCCCGCGTCAGCAAGAAGGAACCGACTAAATTGATATCCACCACTTTCTGAAAGAATTCGGCTGGCATCGGACCTTTTTTGCTTAAAATGCGTCCGTTGCCTAAAACTCCCGCACATCCAACTGCCAGTGTGATGCCGCCAAACGCTTCGGCAGCTTTATCAATAGCGGTAACAACATCGGCTTCTTTGCTTATGTCGGTTTTAATAAATAGAGCATTAGGGCCTAATTGTTCAGCGTAGGCTTTACCTTGCTCTTCATTGATATCAAGTAATGCAACTTGGCCGCCAGCCTCAATGATGGCTTTAGCGACACCAGCACCGAGGCCTGAAGCTCCGCCACTGACAACGGCTTTAGCGAGAGAAAAATTCATAGTATCTCCTTTTGCAGGATTGGTAAGGTATTCATTGAGTCGAATTTTACACTGTTTTGATTCGACTGCCCATTCAGAGCAGTCGGCTTTCGAGTGACTCAAGTTGCTACAGTCGATTAAGATTCTGGATACAGCTCAGGTAATACAGTTTGTTGATCAGATTTTTGATTGGATTTGATATCTTGCTCAATGACTTTAATCCAATCCTTAAGTTTAATGGCATCAGTCCAGTGTTGTTGCTCGGGACTGAAAAGACTGGACTCCAGTAGTAATAGGCTGTTTTTAATAGATTCACTTTTTATAGCGGCTACATGTTGTTGGAGTGTTTGTTCTTTTCCAGTAACTTCATTAAGCCAAAACAGTAGAGCGGTATAAATTGCCTTTGTATTTCCTTCGCGGCAAGCATTTATCAATCTGGTTTTACTGGCAATCGGCTGAGGGCGAGAGGCTCGTCGATTAAACTCTCTGCTGTTAGTCGTTGATGACTTGTTTAAATACAGCATCAGTGTGAGGATCCACAACGCTGCAAATACGTAAGCGGCCCATTTCCAGAGCGGTGACGACTCTGTAATCACCTGAGGTTGAGTGTGCTCTGGTGTGGTTTCCGAAATGACCGGTGTATAGTTTTGTTCTGCACCAGGCAATACTTTAATCGTTTGTGACGGCAAAACGGCGTCTTCATACTGTTTGGTTTCGGTATTAAACCAGCGGAACGTCAGTTTGGGGAGTTGGATTTTTCCATCGCGCGTGGGTACTACGGCAACTCGCTCTACGCGTTCTCCGATAATACCTTCGCTGGTAATGGAGCGCTGTTTTTGCGCTGTATCTGGATACCATTTGATCCCTTCCGTGGGCGGTAATTGCAATTCAGGGAGCTGATTTTCGTGAAGACCAACGCCTTTGATAGTAATTGTCCACGTTGAAGGTTCTCCTACGACCTTATCTTTTGGATCTGACCAGCGACTGTCTATGGTAATTTGCTTTGACGGTAGCCAAAGCCCACTGTGGCCAGCAGGGTAGGGAGAAACTTTAAGCTTTACTTCATCGGTAGCAATAGTCACCGGCTGGGTTCGCCCTAAAATTCGACCATAACCGGAGCTCCCACGTTGTACTACATCAGCACTAAAAATAATCTTGGGGATTATCAACTCGCCACTTTTTTGCGGAAATACGGCGTATTTTCTTTCTAAAATCCAGTAACGTTTGCCATCGATAATTGATTCGTATTGATGGTCATCACCGAGCTTTTCAACAATTGCATCCTGAATATTGGGTTCAGTTAAACTGGCGTATTGAGTTTGTACGGAGCGAAATAGTTTAAGGGTATAGATAACTTGTTCCTGAACATACACCTCTGGTTTAGAAACTTCTCCTTTCAGCATAATAGCTTCGAGATCACCATCGGTTGAAAACGTATCACTCGGCTGCTTAACCTTAATTTGAATAGGTTGGCTGGACTGACCGTTTACTGAGATTGAGGGAATTGTAAACACACCCGCTTCGTTGGCCATGAGTTGAATTTTCCAACCCAACTGTGTCTCGGTAATACCGTTGACGATTGACGAACGATGATATTTTGAATTGCTTAATACCGAAATTTCTTTTGGTAAAACAGATAAATCGGGTGTGTCTGTTGTGAATTCATCAAGTTCGACCACCAGGGTGAAGGTTTCGTTACTGTGTACTTCCTGTCGGTCAACATAGGCTTTAATGCCAGCCAATAAACTGGTGGGTACAAATAGTAATATTGCAACTAAAACGTTTTTCATACCTATAAGGTTCCCATTTATTCGCATTACCAAACTTTTTTTGTAAAGCGATTTTCGCGTCCGCGCTTCTTATATTCGCGATACATTTTTCGTCGTAATAAACCGCCCGGATCATCCGGTATTTTTCTTAACCATTGTTCAAGAGCTTGATCTTTTTCCTGTTCATCTCGCTGATCTTCTAGATCCATCTCTTTTTGTTCGGCTTCCTGTTGTTGCTCTTGTTCCTGATTTTGCTGTTGTTGCTGCTGCTCATCCTGTTCCTGATTATTTTGATCTTGTTGCTGGCTTTGTTGATCTTGATCCTGCTGTTGCTGTTCCTGGTTTTCACTCTGCTGCTCTTGTTGTTGCTCTTCTTGCTGTCGCTTTATTTCTTCAAGAAGCTTTTTGTTGTACTCGGCATCTTCAAAGTTTGGATTAAGAGAAAGCGCTTCTTTATAAGCTTCTATCGCTTCATCGTATCTTTCTTGAAAAGCAAGTGCATTACCTCGGTTATAGTGATCAATTGCAGACTGATTGCTATTAAAGATTTCTTCAGCTTGTTGGTAACTTCCTGCTCGATAGTGCGCACTGGCTTTCCATTGTGGATTTTCAAACAACTCGGCAGCAACTTCCGGTTTCTGCTCTTTCATTGCTTTTTGTGCCTGTTGATCCTTAGTCCACCAGAGATCTTCCCAAACTCCGGCTCGCGATTCTTGAGACGTCAACATAAGGCATAACATAAATGTGATTCCGGGAATTCGAGCCTGCTTTCTAAACAGCAATAACATCAGTGGTAGCAGTGGAATTAAAAACAAGTAGCCTTGATCAAGTCGGTCGGAAACAGAATTATCCTCTTCGTTAAAGTCGTTATTATTAACATCGGTTGGAGCTGTCTTCATCAAGCGCTCTATATCTGTGTTATCGGGAGTAATTCGTGTGAGTGTTGTCGGATGAGCCGATGCGAGATCTTGCAGTGGCTTCATACGTAAAACCGGCATGACAATATCACCACTGTCATCTTTAAGAAAACCTTTGTTTTCTGGTAGTGGAATAGGCGCACCTTGATCGGTTCCCACGAGAAGCACGTTGAGTTGATACTCGGTAGACTTTAACGTTTCAACAATGGATTCGACATGGACGTCGTCAATGCCATCGGTGATCCAGATGATCTGTCCATGTCGCTTGCCTGCATTTTGTAAAAGTTCTTTCGCCTTCGATATGGCCAGAGCGGGCTCGCTACCGAGTAGTGGCATAATGCTGGTCGACAAAACGGGCACCATGGTTGCAATGGTATTGGCATCACTGGTCAACGGACTAATAACGTAAGCGTCGCCTGCGTAGACAATTAATGCCGTTTCGCCTTCGTTACTAGCGTCGAGAATATCGCGTAACTTATGTTTGGCGCGAGTTAATCGAGTCGGCTTAATATCAACTGCGTCCATCGATAAGGAAAGATCCAGTAAAACTACTCGGGCTTCGCCGGTGCGATAGACGGGTACGGGCTGTTTACTAAAGGACGGTCCGGCCAAAGCGATAACCAATAAGGTCAAAGCCATAGTTAAAAGAATTAGCGGGCGCCAACTACGACTTTGTTCTCCCTGTCGAAGTAGAAAGTTTAACAGGTGCGGATCAATCGCCTGTTGCCATTGTCCTTCGTTATGTAAAGCTCGCCAACTCAGCGCGACGATCGGAATAATAACAAGAAAAAGCCAAAAGGCTTCTGGTCGAGTCCAAGCTAGCTCGACAAGACTCCAGGAACTGAACCAGTCAGACATATTTTGCAGTAAGGATTTAACCATGAGCAGCGCTCCGAGACATCAGCGGCATCAAGGTTGAAATTAAATAAACTAACAGATACATGACAAAGGCAACAATGAGTGGCCAGTAGTAGAGCTCCTTAACTGGACGGTAAATTTCGCCTTCGTCTTCCACTGGTTCGAGCTCGTCCAGGAGTCGATAAATTTCTTTTAGCTCCTGTTCATCCCTTGCTCGAAAGTAACGACCGCCAGTCATGTCTGCAATGGCCGTTAATGTTTCTTCATCAAGCTCTTCTGAAGGATTAACCTTGCGTGGACCAAACAATAAATCATTAATCACCATTTCATCGGCACCGACACCAATGGTGTAAACACGAACTCCGGCATGTTTTGCTAGCTTTGCTGCCTCAATTGGATCGAGAGCTCCGGCATTGTTTTGGCCGTCGGTTAATAAAATTAAAACGCGGTTCTCTGCGGGACGTTCTTTCAATCGTTTAACGGCTAAGCCAATTCCATCACCTATGGCGGTTTTAGATGCACCGGCTAATCCAATTTCGGTTTCTAGTAACATATGATTGATGGTTGTTAAATCAAAAGTAAGAGGAGTTTGCAGATAAGCATTTTCTCCAAACAGAATTAGTCCGAGTCGATCACCTTCGCGGCGCTCGATAAAGTCCGCCAGAATATGTTTGACGACCCACAGCCGCGAAGCAGGTTCGCCATTAAGTTGGAGATCTCGCGCTTCCATACTGCCAGAAATATCAACACTGATCATAAGATCACGACCCGAGGCAGGAAGTTCAATGGGCTCCCCGACCCACTGTGGTCGAGCGAGAGCCAGCAACAATAAGCTCCAAAGTATCGAACTAAGTGCAAGATGCCACCATTGGCTACCACTTTGCTCGCCTTTAGCTGATTCAAGGCCTCGCCAACGGTTGAATAAGCTCGTTCTTAACGCGGTGGACTGCGCGTCTTCTGCCTTGGGCAAAATGAAATAACAAAGTAACGGCAGTGGTAAGAGTGTCAGAACCCAGGGCCAGGCTAGCTCAAACATGGTTGGCCTCCGGCTGTCTTTTATCGTCTGCTAAAGCTGGGAGTAGTCGCTCCAAGTCAGTTTTTAGATTTTGCCACTCGTCGGTTGCGATTTGGGTATCGGGTCGATATTGCGCGTCTCGCATAAGTTCAAGTGAACTGGGATGCAGAGCAATGTTCTGTTGGTGTGCCAACCTCTGAGCCAGAGCGTCCAACGAAATGGTGGCAACCTGTTCACGCGACGAATACACCAATGCCACTCGACGAAATAGTTGCAACACGGTGACAAGATTTTGTTTGTTACCCGTTTCGGGCAATTGCTTCAACTGGCGTAGTGACTCGGTAATTGCTGTGGTTCGATTTCTACGCGAGCGCAGCCATACCAATAGCGCTACTAATCCTACTAGAGCCAGAGCCATTAAAATCCACCACCCGGGGGCAAGTGGCCACCAGCCAACCGGCTCCGGAGTATGAATGTCGCGAAGTTGGGCAAGTAACTCGGGGTTATTCATTAACTGCCTCAATCAAAGGAGAATTCAGACCAAGTAATTGATTAAGGTTTTGTTCGGTGGTTATCAAGTGCCAGCGTGCGCGATGCCTTAAACTCAGTTGTTTTAAATGGTTAGTACGCTGTTCAAAACTCATGCGGTATTTTTCTCGAAACATTTGCGATTGAGTATTCATCACTGCGCGTTGTCTACCATTGGTGATGGTGTAATGTCCTGATGGAGGAAGCTCTTGTTCTAAGGGATCGTAAACTTGCATCAGGTTGACTTCATTGTGCTGAGCAAGGCGTAATAGATGATGTTCGCTTTCTCTGTCAAACTCCTGAAAGTCGCTGATCACAAATATTAAACTGCCAGGGCGAGCCAGATGCCGTGCGCGGTATAAGGTATTGCTTAAGGACACCTGATGATCATCGGGAGACGCTTCGGATAAGTACAAGCGCTTAATCTGATCGTTGTGCAAAGTGACTACCTGATTCAGTATTCGCAAGCAGTTTTTACGGTTGCTCGACGGCTTGTGTTCAAAGTGAGCCTGTTCGCTAAATAACAGTGCACCAAAACGATTCCCGTCAGACAGTGTTTTCCACATTATGGTTGCTGCCATTTTTGCAGCCTGAACCGATTTAAACTGATTTCGTGAGCCAAACATCATTCCCGAGCTTTGATCGAGAATGACAAATACCGGTCTCTCTCTCTCTTCGCGGTAGATTTTAGTGTGAGCTTCTCCAGTGCGAGCTGTTACGCGCCAGTCAATGGAACGAATGTCGTCACCCATTTGATAGGGGCGAGCTTCGTCGAAATCCATACCTCGACCTTTAAAGTGAGAAATGAACCCACCCAACAAATGAGTTTTAACTTTTTGTTGTGTAGGAAGCTGAAGATTATCAGCCAGTTGTTTACAGGCCAGCAGTTCTTCCAGTGCCAGCTCAATGCCGACCTGATGATCATGGTGTGCCATGTTACGGGCGGGATTTGCGTGTCGCCAGTATTTCATAAGAACCTGCTACAACTTATTGAGTTTAAGCAACCGGAACGACTTTTATCAGATGCTCGACAACTTTATCCGGTGTAATTCCTTCGGCTTCGGCTTCATAACTCAGCAAAATACGATGACGCAGCACCTCGTGAGCAATACTTTGCACACAATCAGGTGTGACAAATGTTTTTCCTTTGAGCCAGGCGTAAGCGCGAGCACAACGATCAAGTGCAATGGTTGCACGCGGACTTCCACCGAAATCGATCCATCGGGCCAGTTTATCGTCGTACTTTTCCGGTGTGCGCGAGGCTATGACCAGTTGTACTATGTATTGTTCCACTTCTTCGGCCATATAAATGTCGAGCACTTCATCTCGAGCCTGGAACAAGGCTTCCTGAGTAAGCACTTCATCAGGCTCCGATAAGTGTGCATTGTGATGTGACTCTGCCCGCGACAATTTAAGAATAGCTGATTCGGCAGCAACATCGGGGTAGTCCACCAGTACGTGCATTAAAAAGCGGTCTAATTGTGCTTCAGGTAGCGGATAGGTGCCTTCTTGCTCTATGGGGTTTTGTGTTGCCATTACCATAAACAGAGGCGGAAGAGGGTAACTGTGCCCCCCAACGGTGATTTGACGTTCGGCCATGGCTTCTAACAGGGCTGACTGTACTTTCGCCGGAGCTCGGTTAATCTCGTCGGCCAGAATTAAGTTATGAAAGATCGGGCCTTTTTGAAACTCAAAGGTCCCTGTTTGTGGCCGGAAAATATCGGTACCCGTTAAATCGGCGGGTAACAGGTCGGGAGTGAATTGGATTCGGTGAAAATCACCTTCAACTCCTCGGGCTAACTCTTTGATTGCTCGAGTTTTTGCCAGTCCTGGGGCACCTTCAACTAATAAATGTCCATCGGCCAGCAAAGCGATCATTATTTTTTCGACCAGCGATTGTTGGCCAATAATGCGTTGTTCCAAAAATTGTTGCAGTTCTAATATGGCGGATCGGACTTCCATAATCGTCAGTTACTTATTGTTCGAGATAAATAGGGGTTGTCATTTGTAAAGGATCGAGGTGAAAAATTCCAGTCTTTTTCAAATAGTTACCTTATCAAATTGCAACAAATTAAGACATCTGGAGTGGTGGTTGCGCAGATCAAAACAGTTATTTTAAACGCCTGTTTGAAAATATGTGGTAAATCGAGTAGAGTCTGTAGGTCAGAAACAGTCTAAACTTTTTGTGCACCATTTAACCGTTAGAGATCCAGCTATGACGACAGAAACTCAGGATACAACGCCTACTGCAGCCGAAGAATCTCAGGCTCCAGCTAAGAAAGCCACTAAAACGGCTAAATCTAAAGCCAAAGCAACTCGCAGTAGCCGCCGCTCAAAAGACCGGGTCGCTATTGTTGCCGGGTTAAGAACCCCTTTTGCACGCCAGTTGACCCATTATCGTGGCATGAATGCTATCGACCTGGGTAAGTTGGTGGTCAATGAACTGATGGCTCGAACGGAAATTGATCCCAATTTGGTGGAACAGATTGTCTACGGCCAGGTTATCACCTTGCCCGATGCGCCTAATATTGCCCGTGAGATCGTTCTGGGAACGGGTATGTCGGTGTCAACCGATGCTTATTCCGTATCTCGTGCCTGTGCGACCAGTTTTCAATCTACTGTGAGTGTTGCTGAATCGATAATGGCCGGAAGCGTATCGGTAGGAATTGCTGGCGGAGCCGACTCATCTTCGGTTGTACCTATCGGTGTTTCGAAAAAGTTCGCACAAATTCTCATGGATCTAAGTAAGGCTAAAACACTGGGGCAGCGCTTGAAACTGATTGCCCAACTGAGACCAAAAGATTTGGCACCTGTTCCTCCTGCCATTAAAGAATATTCTACCGGCCTTACCATGGGCGAAAATGCAGAACAAATGGCTCGGGATCATGGTATTACCCGAGAAGAGCAGGATGAGCTGGCGCATCGCTCGCATACTTTGGCGGCTCAAGCCTGGAACGACGGAAAACTGGATAATGAGGTGATGACCGCATTTGTGCCACCTTATAACAAAGAGTTGCGAGTTGATAACAATATCCGGTTCGACTCTCAGCTGGAGAGTTACGCCAAGTTGCGTCCGTGTTTTGATCGGAAACATGGCACGCTTACGGCGGCAAATAGTACTCCACTTACCGATGGTGCCGCTGCATTATTAATGATGAGTGAGTCTCGGGCGAAAGAATTAGGTTATGAAGTTCTCGGTTACGTTAAAAGTTATGCCTTTGCAGCCATTGACGCGACTCGCGATATGTTAATGGGCCCCTCATTTGCAACACCGATTGCTCTGGATCGTGCCGGCATGAAACTAAATGACCTCGATCTGATTGAAATGCACGAAGCCTTTGCGGCACAAGCTTTGTGTAATGTTAAAGCCTTTGCCTCGAAACAGTTTGCCAAAGAAAAGCTCAATCGAAGCCAACCAATAGGCGAGATTGATATGGAAAAGTTTAATGTTTTAGGCGGTAGCCTGGCATACGGCCACCCCTTTGCAGCGACAGGTGCGAGACTCATTACCCAAATGTTGAATGAATTGAAGCGTCGCGGTGGTGGAACCGCGTTAACAACAGCCTGTGCGGCAGGTGGTTTGGGTGCATCGATGATTTTGGAGGTTGAATAATGGCTGCTCAAAAAAGTGCATTTCAATTTGCTCTGCAGGATAACGGAATTGGCGTTGTTACCATTGATGTGCCGGGTGAAGCGCAAAATACACTAAAACAGGAGTTTGTTGGTGAGGTATCCGGTTTGCTGGATAACATCGAGAAAGATGGCTCGGTAAAAGGCCTTATTCTGACCAGTGGAAAAGATGGCAGCTTCGTCGCAGGTGCCGATATTTCTATGCTGAATTCGGTGAAAACCGCCGAAGATGCCGAGAACCTGGCTAAAGCAGGACAAGAGCTTTTTAATCGTCTGGAAAATCTAAAAGTTCCGGTTGTAGCGGCGATTGATGGCGCCTGCCTGGGCGGGGGGTTAGAGCTTGCTATGGCCTGTCACCAGAGGGTCGGCACTGATAGTTCAAAAACCAAACTGGGGCTCCCCGAGGTTCAGCTCGGCGTATTACCGGGTAGTGGAGGCACTCAAAGAATGCCCAGATTAACCGGAATTGCTACGGCTCTCGATCTTATGTTAACGGGAAAACAACTAGACGCGCGTCGAGCGTGTAAAGCAGGTCTGTTAGACGAAGTTGTGCCTAAAGCGAATTTGTTACTTGCCGCTGAAAAACGAGTTAATGCAATGGCGGCAAAGGGAAAATGGCATAAATCCAGTGATGATCCAGACATCAACTGGAAGGGAGCGTTGTCAGCTACCGGTGTTCAAAAATTGGCGCTGGAAAGTAATAGTTTTGGTCGAAAAGTAATTTTCGATCAGGCGCGTAAAACCGTTAAAAGTAAAACCAAGGGTAATTATCCAGCACCGCTTAAAATCATTGAGTGTGTCGAAATGGGTATGGAGCACGGTTTTACCAAAGGCTTAGAAGTTGAAGCTCGTTATTTTGGCGAGTTGGTTGTGTCTCCAGAGGCGGCGCAATTAATGAATATCTTTTTCGCCGTAACTGAATTGAAAAAAGATTCGGGCGTTGATAGCGATGTCTCCCTGCGCGAATTCAAGCGAGTTGGTGTGTTAGGGGGTGGACTGATGGGCGCTGGAATTGCCTTTGTGACCGCGGAAAAAGCGGGTAAACAGGTTCGTATAAAAGATGTGTCGGATGCAGGAATTAACCATGCGCTCAATTACAGTTGGAAGCTGATTGATAAAAAACGAAAGCGTCGACAATACTCCGCCATTGAGGCAGCGAAAGTTCAATCTCAAATAACAGGAACCAAAGACTATTCCGGTTTTGGCAAAGTGGACATGGTTATCGAAGCCGTATTCGAAGATTTAGCACTGAAACACCAAATGGTGAAAGATGTTGAGGC
>JBFHVL010000060.1:0-17050 GCA_041589565.1 Kangiellaceae bacterium
CCAATCAGCAAAGGTAACTGCAACTGATGGAATCGGGGAAGTTCCGATAATAAAGCAAGGTTATGTTCCAGTCGCTTACCAAAGCCAAAGCCAGGATCAATTGACAGCAACTCTCGCTTTATTCCGGCTTGCAGGCATTGCTCGACGCGCCGTTCTAAAAAAGCCATCACATCGAGTACTACCTCTCGATAGCTGGGCGATTGCTGCATGGTGCGTGGACTTCCTTGCATATGCATCAAACACACGGGTACCTGACACTCGGCTGCAGCATCCAAGGCTCCCGGCTCTTGTAATGCACAGACATCGTTTATCATGGCAGCACCGGCACTAACTGCCGCACTCATCACTTGAGCCTTGCTGGTATCGATAGAGATTGGTTTACCCAAAGGAGCCACAGCTTCAATGACCGGTAAAACGCGCTTTAATTCATCCTCAATCGATACCGCAGCGGCGCCAGGACGTGTGGACTCACCACCTATATCGATGATATCGACACCTGCCTCAATCATAACCTTTGCGCGATCAATCGCCTGCTGTGGCGAGGAAAACTGACCGCCATCAGAAAAGGAGTCGGGAGTAACATTAAGAATGCCCATAACTAATGGGCGCTGAGACTGATAAAGCTGATGCATGATAAGTTTATTTGTTTAGCTGTAGCGCGGAATTATCGCAGATATCCTGAGAAAAAGGAAAAGGAGCCTCGAGGGCTCCTTTTGGCATCCAACTTCAGGTAAAGCTGAGTGTTTTAGTGCTCGCCTGCCGGCCCTCCAATTGGACGAGACACATCGCCAGACGGAGCTGTGCCTGATGGTTTATCATCGCCGGAGTTACCACTATCATTCCAACCTTCTGGTGGACGCGGCTCACGCCCTTCCATAATATCGTCAATTTGCTTGGCATCAATAGTTTCGTATTTCATCAACGCTTTGGCCATTGCATGAAGCTTATCTTCATTTTCCTTTAGTAGATCCTCGGCGCGCTTATAATTACGATCGATAATCTCTCGAACCTCTTCGTCTATCGCTTTCATCGTCCAGCCGGAAATCGATTTATGCTGAGTCACAGAGCGCCCCAGAAATACCTCGCCTTCATCTTCGGCATAGCTCAAAGGTCCCATTCGATCGGAGAGGCCCCAGTGAGTCACCATATTTCGGGCGATTTCAGTCGCTCTTTGAATATCATTCGAAGCACCTGTGGTTACCCCTTCTTTACCGTTAATCATTTCTTCGGCAATTCGGCCACCGTACAGAGAACTCAACATGCTTTCGAGCTGCTCTTTGCTTTGACTGTATTTATCTTCTTCCGGCAGATACATAGTGACACCCAAGGCTCGACCGCGCGGAATAATACTGACTTTGTAAACGGGATCGTGCTTAGGCACCAAGCGTCCGACAATTGCATGTCCGGCTTCATGGTATGCGGTATTGAGCTTTTCTTCCTCACTCATCACCATAGATTTTCGTTCAGCACCCATCATGATTTTGTCTTTTGCCTTGTCAAACTCTTCCATAGTCACGGTTCGGCGGTTAGCCCGGGCCGCAAACAATGCAGCCTCGTTGACCAGGTTTGCTAAATCGGCGCCAGAAAATCCGGGCGTTCCTCGGGCAATAACCGCTGGATCGACATTGTCACCCAGTGGCACTTTACGCATATGAACTTTAAGAATTTGTTCACGGCCGCGAATATCTGGTAATCCCACAACAACCTGACGATCAAATCGACCTGGACGCAACAGGGCAGGATCAAGTACATCAGGACGGTTAGTCGCTGCAATTACAATCACGCCTTCACCGCCTTCAAAACCGTCCATTTCTACCAGCAATTGGTTCAGGGTTTGCTCTCGCTCGTCATGTCCACCGCCTAGACCCGCGCCTCGGTGACGACCGACAGCGTCAATCTCGTCGATGAAAATGATACAAGGCGCATGCTTTTTCGCCTGATCAAACATATCGCGCACCCGCGATGCACCGACACCCACGAACATTTCAACAAAATCAGAGCCAGAAATGGTGAAGAAAGGTACTTTGGCTTCACCAGCGATGGCTTTTGCCAAAAGAGTCTTACCTGTTCCAGGAGGACCCACCATTAATACCCCACGGGGAATTTTACCGCCAAGGCGTTGAAATTTTCCGGGATCACGTAAAAAGTCTACCAGCTCTTTTACTTCTTCCTTGGCTTCTTCCACACCAGCGACATCAGCGAACGTTGTTTTGATCTGGTCTTCGCCCATCAGTCGAGCTTTACTTTTACCAAAAGACATGGCGCCTTTTCCACCACCGCCCTGCATTTGCCGTAGCATGAAGATCCAAAAACCGATAATCAATGCGGTCGGTAGCAAATACAGCAAAATGGTCCAGAATGAGCTGCCATCATCGCGTTTTTCACCGGCAACATTGACGTTAGCTTCTTCCAGCTTCTGCACCAGACGCTCATGGGCACCTGGCGGAATGATTGCTTCGCGCGGACCTTCACCGCGAAGTTGTACTTTAATACTTTCAATACCCATCTTTGCAGACTCAACTCGACCTCGCTCCAAGTCAGTCAGCAATTGGTTATAGGTGTATTCTTCACTGTGGCTTTGGTTGGGCCCCAAGTGGTTAAATACCGAAATCAGTACCACCGCAATAACGGCCCATAGCAACAGATTTTTTGCCATATCGTTCAAGTTAACGAACCTCTTTTTCAAAGTTATAAAGGCATTATTACCTACCGGCAGACAGTGTCAAACCATCAATCGTAACACTTTACGATGATGTACTATCAACCTTTGAAACCTTTGGCCAATAAATAAACCTCGCGCGAGCGTGCGCGCGAAGCTTCTGGCTTACGTATTTTAACGCTGGAAAAGGACGATCGGACCTCAGCCAGGTATTCATCGAACCCCTCACCCTGGAAAACCTTGACCAGAAGGGAGCCGCCGGGCTTAAGCACTTGTCGCGCCAAGTCTAGCGCTAGCTCCACCAAATACATGGCGCGCGGCTGATCTACCGCGCTCATACCGCTTATATTGGGGGCCATATCCGATAAAACAAGGTCTGCTCGTTGCCCCCCCATTGAGTCCAACAACTGGCTCAGTACGGACTCTTCCCGAAAATCACCCTGAATAAAGGAGACACCGGCAATCGGATCCATCGGCAATATATCGAGAGCAAACACCTGCCCGGAATCTCCGACCTTTTCAATCGCCAGTTCCGACCACCCTCCGGGAGCTGCACCTAAATCAACGATCGTAGCGCCTTTCTTTAATAGACGATCTTTCTGATCAATCTCGTCCAATTTGAATAGCGCACGCGATCGTCGCCCTTCAAACTGAGCTTTTTTGACAAATGGGTCGTCAAAATGTTCTCTTAACCACCCTTTACTACTTTTACTTCTTCCCATTGGGTTTCCAGTACTATCGTAAATACATCGGTCTATCTCGACCTATAATTTGGCAGCAAATTACTATTATATCGTATTATGAGGACCATGAATGGGTTAGAATACGCATTCTTTCACTGTCGAATACCGTTTAAGCACACCGTTCTGGAGATTGTTAAAAATGAAGTTGAGCACGTCACAAGTGCGATTCCTGCGCTCACAAGCCCATAAATTAAAACCTGTTGTTATGGTAGGTGCGAATGGCGTTAGCGACAGTTTATTGGAAGAACTCAATATTGCCCTCAATTCGCACGAGTTAATTAAAGTAAAAGTCCGTGCAGAAGAAAGAGAAGAACGCGACGCAATGATCGACGCTCTATGTAAAAAGTCAGGCGCAATTAATATCCAACGGGTCGGCCATATAGTTACCTTATTCCGCCGCAATCCTGATAAACCCAAGTATCAATTACCAAAATAAGCTCTTAATTGTTTTCATCTAGTGCTACCCAACACTCGGGTAGCCATTAGAATCTCCTCATAAATTGATCCTGGTCAGCAGCCGCATCGGCTCAATACTCGATAATGTGCTCTATTATTTTCGCAATTGAGACATATCATGGTGAGTATTGACGATGTAATGACCCATAATCCAACGACGTTATCACAATTCAACAGCTTGGCGGATGCGCGTCAATTAATGAGAGAAAAAAAGTTTCGGCACATACCGATTGTCAACGAGCATAAAGAGTTAATCGGATTACTCTCGGAACGAGACGTATTTCAACATGGCGTTTCATCGCAATCCTATATGACAGAGGAGGAGTTGGCATCGATCGAAACGGGAACATTAATTTCTGACATCATGACTCGTGAGGTAACAACCATTGACAGAGAATGTCCGGTGCGCCATGCAGCTGAATTAATTTATCGTAAAAAGTATGGATGCTTGCCTGTCGTTAACGCTAATAAGCAATTATTAGGGATTATTACCGATCATGACTTTGTCGCCATTACGATTCACTTATTGCAGTTATTAGAAGAGAATGAGCCTCTAGAGCTAGACGATGATTAACTTGTGGAACATAGCTCCACAAGTTAACAGTGAAAAAAGCGAATACTTGACCAAAAATTTTTAGAGCAATGGAACTTTTAGATGCTCGCGGACAAATAGCTCCATTGCTGCTCCCAATTTTCCATGGGCGATCGCTTAAATTCGCTACGAACATATTGATGAATTTTTCCTTCAGCCAAAGCCAGAATGGCATTTGCCAATGCCCCCGCATCTAGATGGTCACGTCCACTGGCCATTCGTGCATTACGAATAATTTGCTTTACCTGAGTTTCAATGCGGTCAAAAAACTGCACCACTCGCTCTCTCAATCTCTCCTGCTCACCAATCAAAGCATCACCCGTTAGCAAGCGGCATATACCCGGATTCTTACTGGCAAAACCTAGCAACAGCCCGATAATTAACTGACATTTTACAGTAGCTTCTTGTTGTTCATTATTGATAATCGCAATACGAGAAAACACACTATCCTCAACAAACTCCAACAAACCTTCGAACATTTTTGCTTTACTTGGGAAGTGTCGGTAAAGCGCAGCTTCCGACACTCCAACTTCTTTAGCAAGACGCGCAGTGGTGATACGAGCACCGACTTCGGTTTCCAGCATATGAGCCAAACACTGCAATATTTCTTGTCGACGCGAACCGCTTTTTTTTATCGCTGGCATAATGATTATTCCCTCCAGAATAAAAGATTAAAACGGCACTTGTAATGAACTATCTATCGCCAGTATCTGCTCGCGGAACATATCTTTAATCCGCGTCAGCCCCTGTTGATCGTCCGCTTCGAACCGCACCACTAAACAGGGCGTAGTATTGGAAGCACGCACCAGTCCCCAACCATCGTCAAAATCAACACGAATTCCGTCAATGGTATTAATACGACCGTTCGGGAAAGTTCCGGTATTGGCCAGCTTTTTTACAAACTCAAACTTACGGGTGTCCGAAATAGTAACATTCAATTCTGGTGTCGCTTCGCTGTCGGGTAAAGCCTCAAAGACCTCTGCCGAACTACGCACATCACCCGCTAAAATTTCCAGTAAACGCGCTGCAGTGTAAAGAGCATCATCAAAGCCATACCAGCGCTCCTTAAAGAAAATATGACCACTGCATTCACCTGCCAATAAAGCGCCGGTCTCTTTCATTTTTGCTTTTACCAGCGAGTGACCGGTTTTCCACATAATGGGACGACCACCATGCGATGCAATGACCTTGGGCAGATGACGCGTACACTTCACGTCGAAAATTATGTCTGCGCCAGGATTTCGTGAAAGTACATCGATGGCATAGAGCATCATCTGACGATCGGGCCAGATAATGGTCCCATCAGAAGCCACTACACCAAGCCGATCACCATCACCATCGAACGCCAACCCGATATCACAGCCTTCATCTTTCACCATCTTAATGAGATCCTGCAAATTATCGGGTTTGCTAGGATCCGGATGGTGATTGGGGAAGTTTCCGTCAACATCGCAATACAGACCAATCACTTCACAGCCAAGTCCTTGCAATAGTCGAGGCACTACGCCGCCAGCGACCCCATTACCGCAATCAACGGCAACTTTAAGAGGCTGTGCCAATGCCACATCGGCGGTAATTTGCCCCAGATAATCTGGCACCAGATTGCGTGACTCTTCTGATCCTGAGCCGCTAACCAGCTCGCCTTGTTGAATTCGCTTATACAGTTTTTGAATATTCTCTTTGGCCAGAGTTTCACCGGCAATAACAATCTTGAGCCCATTGTAATTGGATGGATTATGACTTCCAGTCAACATAACTCCGGTACGAGTGTCGAGGTAGTTAGTAGCAAAATAAAGAACAGGAGTTGGCACTTCACCAATATCAATCACATCGCGACCACTTGCTTTGAGCCCTTCCTTTAAAGCTTCTAAGAGCGTAGGTCCCGACAATCTTCCGTCTCGCGCAACCACCACTTTTTGCTCACCACGATCAAATGCTTCGCTGCCTATGGCTTTGCCAATTTCGCGTACCACTTCTGGCGACAATTGTTTATCGACAATACCGCGAATGTCGTAGGCGCGGAATATACTTTCTGGCACCTGCACTTTGCTAGAAGTCGCTACTTCCTCAACTTCTAGTCCAGAGTCACTTGCTAATGCAGCCGTTAGAGGTGCTTTACCTGGCGAACCAGCAGATTCATCATCATTTGATTCTTGTTTGACAGGAGTCGAGTTACCGCTTCCTAACTTCACTTCACTGCGTGCCAGCGTCACCATAAGATCACGGAAATAATCGATCTTAAATCGGTTGGCCGCATCGGCAAACGAAGAACTTTGATCCAGAAACAGTTTCGCCAGCTCTCCGGTATCGACTTTGACTTGATGCTGTACGACACGTAAGCCGTAGTAGTTTACGGCAGCCGCGGCTCCTAAAATAACCAGCACCCCAACCATAAAATAAAAGAACTCGGACTTGCCCGAAAATTCAGACAAATTTTCAGGCCAGAACGCAACCTGCCAATTCGAGTTCTTACTGGAGCCAAATGCAAAGGGGGCGCCACTTTTAAACGCAGCATTACCCACCTTACCAACCACTTGGTTGTGATCATAAAACGTTTGTAAAACTTCGACATAACCAGGCACCGAATGAACTCGGGCAATGGTTTCATCAATTAATTTTCGGTCAAGTCCTAAAAAGACGATACCAACCACCTGATCGCCATTCTTTACTGGCGCTAAAATGGCGACAAACTGTTCTGGTTTTCCAGGCAAAATGACTTCAGGGTGAACTTGTTTGTTTCGCGCAACGGTACGCGCTAAATCAAGCACTGCGTTTGTGATTGGCGGTTGAGAGTTCAGGTTTTGCTTTAATACATCAGGGTAAATAATCTTAACTCCGAGTGAGTAAGGAACCTGATTTGATATAAGCTTCTCGAATTCAGTCACACGTTCCGCATTACGATCAATCACTGCGGTCACCAACTGTCTCTGCTTTGCAAACTCGGCAATAAAGTCATGAGAGGTTTCCAGTTTGACCAAAATTGAGTCTACATAGGAGCGCAGTGCCGTATCCACGAACATCTTGTTTTTTTGCGCACTCGGGCCAGAGACAACCAGATAATACTGGAGAATTGTCACGAAGCAGATTACCAACAGAGAAAAAATCAAATAGGGCATGCCCAATCTGAGAATACTCTGCGAATCACTTTTCAATTTTGACTGTCTTACTGAGCTTTTCTTTTGCGTAACTTTTGCTTTTCTCTTCACAGTGTGTCCCTTTCTTTGGCTCTTTAACTGTTCAGTTAAAAATGTTCAAGTGAGCAATATTGCTATTTTTTTAAAAACTTTTCGGTGATTTTACTAACCAAGTTGGCAGCCAATACGTGTTTATGTTCTTTAGGTAGCGCAATAACCTCTCCATCTTTACAATACAACGTCAAGGCGTTGTCATCCGAATCAAAACCGATGGAACGGTCACTGACATTATTGGCACATATCATATCCAGATTTTTGCGCTTCAATTTATCAGTGGCATATTTTTCGACTTGCTGAGTTTCCGCGGCAAAACCAATACATAGCGGCCGTTTATCGAGCGCTGCGACCTGGGCCAAAATATCTGGATTCTTGATCAGTTCCAGCGTCAGGCTCTCATTATTTTTTTTGATTTTTTGCTCAACAAATATTTTGGGTCGATAGTCAGCGACTGCAGCACAGCTGACAAATACATCAACCGATTCAATCTGCTTCATAACCGCATCTAGCATGTCGCCCGCAGACCTAACACAATGGCACTCTACACCAATCGGAGGCGCTAAATTAACCGGACCACTTACCAAAGTTACCTTAGCCCCCATGCGCGCAGCAGCCTTGGCAATAGCATATCCCATTTTGCCCGAACTGTTATTGGACAGAAAGCGCACAGGATCGATTTGTTCTTGGGTAGGACCAGCGGTGATCAACCAATGCTGCCCTGCCAGCCGATCACTCGGAGGCTGCAATAGCTCATCAATTATTTCGGGGACCTCGAGCATTCGACCAGGTCCAACTTCACCACAAGCCTGATCGCCTATACCGGGGCCAATAATTTGAACCTTACGCGACCTTAGAGTCATCAAGTTTTGTTGCGTCGCGGCTGCCTGCCACATTTGTTGATTCATTGCAGGAGCGATGGCAATAGGCGCATTGGAAGCTAAGCAGAGAGTTGATAGTAAATCGTTTGCAAATCCATGTGTGAGGCGTGCAATAAAATCAGCAGTAGCAGGCGCAATTACGATTTGATCGGCCCAACGCGCCAGCTCAATGTGTCCCATGGCCGCTTCTGCAGCCTCGTCGAAGGTATCTCGATGCACCGGATGCCCAGAAACTGCCTGAAAGGTCAGTGGAGTAACAAACTCAGTGGCTGCCTGAGTCATAACCACACGAACATCATATCCAGCATCACGTAACCGTCGACACAGCTCGACACTTTTATACGCAGCGATACCGCCGGTAATCCCCAAAAGAATCTGTCTCATCAACCCTTAACTATCCAATTTGATAGACGACCAGCAATCAGAGTTTTGGCCAGAAAATCTACCCAGCCAGTTCGTCAAAATGCTCTCGTCTCACACACAAATTATCATTATCAATGGAAACAATGGCTTCAAATTCCAGAAGTAGGCTCAATGTACTCAGAGTTTAAAGCTTCTGCCCAGTTAGCGAATGACCACTAACATATTTAACCAGTATACCGTAGAAATCAAACATTTCCGACAAAGGATCGAGTAAATCACTTACGGAACTGATGAATAAAGCAGGATAATCTTAGCGCCGCACAGGATCCAGTGAAACCGATGAATATACGCAGACAGGGAGGAACAAAGAGGTGACCGAATCAAAGTCCGGAATAGTTTTTTGGCCAGAGCAGGAAAGGCCTCGCGAAAAGTTACTGCAAAAAGGCGCTGAAAGTCTGTCCGATGCTGAATTACTCGCTATTTTCTTGCGTACCGGCATAAAAGGAAAAAATGCCATTGAACTGGCACGCGAGCTGCTGCAAAAGGCCGGTGGACTCAGGGCGCTTCTGAATCAGTCAAAACAGGAACTCTGCCAACATAAGGGGATCGGTCTCGCCAAGTATGTACAGTTGCAGGCAGCGTTAGAAATGTCTCGCCGCTATCTGGAGCAGCAATTAAAACGCACCGATGCGCTGGAATCGCCTCAGGCCACACGTAGTTATCTTAGAGCCCGGTTAAGAGACTGTCGTAATGAGCAATTTGGCTGCATATTTCTCGATAATCGCCACAGAGTAATCGAATACGAAGACTTGTTTTACGGCTCTATCAGCTCTGCCTCGGTACATCCACGCGTGGTGGTACAACGCGCCCTGCATCACAACGCAGCAGCCGTGATCGTGGCGCATAATCATCCATCAGGCATCTGTGAACCGAGCAATTCGGATATCGAAATCACCCGCACCTTAAAACAGGCGCTCGCTTTGATCGAGGTTCGTTTGCTTGATCACCTGATAGTTGGCGACAGTACCATCACCTCACTGGCAGAACAGGCCCTGATTTAATGAGAATGCTCCGACTCTTCAATTATGAACTGGAAGGTTAGGTTAAAACCATAATCGTGGAACCAGCCTTCCTGATTTTGCCAACGAACAAAAGGGCCCACCTCAAAGTACATCCAGTCACGCCAGAATTGCTGCCGATAGCTGACCGAAAACTGGCTTAAGGTCCAATCTTCTCGTGGTTTAGTCTGATATTGTGATGACCAGTTCCAACGAATTGCTGAACGCTCGCTAAAAGGATGAATGATGGAACTGCCCAATTGATAAGAGGTACCAACGTCATGAAGCAAGTATTCTTGCCAAAGCATTCTAAATCGCTGTTGAAAAAAAACCTCTTCGTTTAACATCGTTTCGTAATCGGCAATTGTCTCGTTTTCCCAGCCATCTCGCTGATACCAGCGTAATCGCTGCGACACGCGGAATAATGATTCATCATTGAGCGGCCAGACTTTTCGCAAACGACCGCCCAAATAAGCTGAACGTCGACTGAAACGATAGCCTAATTTTACGCGTTGGCTGTAATCTTCAGACACTTTCTTTAAATATTGCAGCCCTAAATTAGGATTATCGTCAGATTCACGAATTGAGTCGGTAATAGACTCTTTGGCAGGAGACTCGTCAGTTTCATCATTACCGTCAAATGTTAAGCTGACGCGCTCGGAAAAATTGGGAAGTTTAACACTCGCTTTAACTCGTGTTTTGTGTTCTTCAGGATGAGACTCGATCCAGGTAAAGTACTGTCTTAAATCCAGTCGTACATCCACATCTTCTTTCGGATAATCAGGATCGGCGAAGAAGGAATCAACCCATTCGGCGGTTTCAGTAATTCCAAAGGCTATACCCTGTCGTATATCATCCGCCGTTTCAGCCACTGCATTCACTGTCGCACCCGACTTTGCTACAACCGAAGTTTTAGCATTTTCCAACGCCTTATTGTTACGCTGAGTCACTGAATTATCGACTTTATTCTCCACGTGCTTTTTTGATTCAGAAGGTATCTCTGTAGCAAGAATAGAACAAGGCACCGATAACAAGACCACCATCAATCCACAAGCGCGAACTGAGTGAGTCCTGAAAAATTCTCGATTAAGCAGCAGCAAAAGACCTCACTAAAATGTTCATATCCTTAACAGGACAACCACAAATGACCGATACCGACTATTAATGTATCGTCAATTTATGGTTTATAAAAGTGCTACTGCCAAGTTTGAGAGCTAGAGCTCATAAATCATGGCAACTTCATCGCAGTTTTCCTTGCGTGGGCAAAATTGACAATCTTTTAGCACTTTTTTGGGTAACTGCTCTATGGTTGAAGGTTCAAAATCACATGAAGCGAAGAACTGCGGTTGCCTTGTAAGTACAAATGCCGTTTCCAAGTTCATTTCTTTGGATGCCGCCAAAAGTGCGTGCACAATTCGCTTACCTAATCCTTTACCATGATGCTCCGGCAACACGCCAAGTGATCGAATTTCTACCAGCGCCTCATCGTAAATATGCAATGCGCCACAAGCAACAATGTCATCATTCTGGTTTTTAATTAGTTTAAAACTGGGCAATTGGTTGATAATGTCTTCGCGACTTCGCGGTAAATTTTCACCTTGCTGACTCCAGTATTTCACTAGATGATAGATTCCCTCAACATCATTTAAGCTGGCCGACACCATACGATACTCCAGCAATGCTCGGGCTGTTAAAGCGTGATTACCAACGCCTCCTTTTACCAGACGTCGAGCAATCGCTCGTTCATTATCAAGCCACTGGTACACATCAGCCTCGATATTCGAATTTATTGCCTGAAATGCTGTCAATGGTAATTGATGCAGATAATAGTTTTGTTGCTCTGCCAGTAATACCAACTTACCCGTTTGGTCATGAGCGTCACGAAATGGAACGCCCAAATGTACCAGGTAATCAGCCAGCTCGGTTGCGTTGGAAAAACTATTATCCACCGCCTGTCGCATTGCTTGTTTATTCACGGTTAATGAAATAATTACCTGGTAAAACATGGTAAGACAGTCAAGCCATGACTTTATGGACTGAAATAAAACCGACTTGTCCTGTTGTAGATCTTTGTTGTATCCCAAAGGTAGGCTTTTTACCGCCATCATCATTTGTGACAAAAGCGCGTAGCCTTCTGCACTTTTGCCACGAATCAGCTCCAGAGCATCAGGATTTTTCTTTTGCGGCATCAGTGACGATCCAGAAGTAACGCTATCATCGAGACTGATAAATGACGCTTCCTGTGTATTAAAGAAAATTAAATCTTCTGCGATCCGAGATAGATGCAAAAGCGAGTTACTGCTGCAATAAAGCAGATCCAGTACAAAATCGCGATCCGAAACCGTATCCAATGCATTGTGCGTCGCCTGCGCAAACCCGAGGTGCACCGCCAGCTGATCGCGATCGATTTCAAATGCCGTCCCTGCAATAGCCGAAGCGCCTAGAGGACACTCATTGGCAATATCAGCCATGGCATCTAACCGTCTTACATCTCGTAACAACATTTGCGCGGCCGCGTTCAGCCAAAAACCAAAAGTAATCGGTTGAGCGCGTTGCAAATGGGTATAAGATGGCATAACCGCATCGGCAAACTGCACTGACTTTTCGTTAAGCAGCAAGATGTTTTTTTTCAGTTCTTTTTTTATTTTTTTAACCTGCCGCTTGCACCAGAGCTTTACGTCAGTCAATACCTGATCGTTGCGGCTGCGTCCGGTATGGAGCTTTTTACCCAGACTGCCAACCCGTGCAACTAAAGCCTGTTCAACCCAGCTATGAATATCTTCCGCTTTGGAGCTTAAGATAGTCTCGGGAGTATTTTTCACTTCTTGCAAAATATCATTGAGCGCTTTCTTTAATTGCAAGACCTCAAAGTCATTTAACACACCTGCTGAATGAAGAGCATCGGCCCACGCCAATGATCCCTGTATGTCTTGTTCCACCAATTGATAATCTACGGGCAAGGAATCGTTAAATGCTTTGAACAACTCACTGGCCTGCGACTGGAATCGTCCGCCCCACATTAATTGAGTCCTCCCTGCGCTTTTAGCGCCTGAATTCGGTTGCTCAATGAGAAGAGTCGAATAAACCCTTCGGCATGAGACTGATCGTAAACTTGATCACTGCTAAAGGTAGCAAAATGTTCAGAGTACAAACTGTTACTCGATTGCTTCTGAATAACTTGTGCTTGTCCTTTATATAATTGCACTACTACGCTGCCAGAAAGCTGTTCTGCCAGTTGATTACAAGCTGCCAAGATACTTTGGCTCATTTGAGTAAACCATTTACCGTCGTATACCAATTTTGCAAATTCCAGTCCCAGTTTTTGACGAAAGTGCAAGGCATCTCGGTCATACACCAGTTGTTCCAGTGCTGTAATCGCTTTAAGCATTACCGTACCGCCGGGTGTTTCGTAACATCCACGAGACTTCATTCCGACCAGCCGATTTTCGACAATATCAATTCGACCTACTCCATGCTTGGCGGCAATAGCATTAAGCGTTTGTAAACAATCGAGCGGTGACATTACTTGCTCATTGATGGATACGATTTCACCGGCTTGAATATTTATCAGCACCTGCTCCGGCTCATCGGGTGCCTCGCCGATAGATTTGGTCAAGGTCCAAACCTTTTCGCTGGGTGCATTCCAAGGGTCTTCCAGCTCGCCACCTTCGTGAGAAATATGCCAGGCGTTCGCGTCTCGACTATAGATTTTTTCAGCGCTGGCACTGCAGGGAATATTTCTTTCTGCCAGATAGTCCAGACAATCTTCTCGCGATTTCAAATCCCATATCCGCCACGGAGCAATAACCGTCAATTGCGGTGCAAAAGTGGCGAACACCGATTCAAATCTCACCTGATCATTTCCTTTGCCGGTACAACCATGGCACAAAGCATCGGCGCCAATAGACAGCGCATAATCCACCTGAGCTTTGGCGATGATTGGACGCGCTAATGAGGTACCGAGCAAATAGCCATCTTCGTACACGGCGCCTGTTTTGAGTGCCGGATAAATAAACTCACCAACAAATGCATCTTTTAAATCGGCCACGACACAATCCGTAGCCCCCGAAGCCAAAGCCTTTTGTTCGGTGCCTTCGAGTTCTTCCACTCCTTGTCCTACATCGGCCACAAAGGCATAAACTTCACATTGATAATTTTCGATAAGCCACGGAATAATGGTTGAGGTATCCAGCCCACCAGAATAGGCTAAAACGACTTTTTGAACTGTAGTTTGCTGACTCTGTTTCACAATGTTGTCCCCTGAAAAATAAAGTGCAATAAGGCCTGCTGTGCGGTCATTCGGTTGGCCGCCTGTTGATAAATAATGGAAGCTTGTGAATCACATACTTCGTCGGTTGCTTCTTCACCTCGATGCACCGGCTGGCAGTGCATAAACCACTTCGCCTGCCATCGTTGCATCAATGCGGCATTAACCTGATACGGCCAATAGGCTTGCTTCCAGTTGCCACTTTTTTGAGACTCTCCCATCGAGCGCCAAACATCGGTGTAGATCACATCGCAATGCTCAACACTATTGAGCTCGCTGCTCCATTGAACTTTACCGTCAGAAACTGATTTAACCGTTTGCCAGTAATCTGCACTCAACTGTGCCGATTCGGGCGTGCACAAAGACAGTTTGAAGCCAAGCTTTAGCGCAATATCCACCAGCGAGCGCGCCACATTATTGCCATCACCTACATAGGCCATATGCCATTGGCTAAAGTTCGGATTGATTTGATATAGGGTCAACACATCGGCCAATGCTTGACAGGGATGGTGCTGCTCGCACAGGGCATTAATCACCGGTACCGACGAACATTCGTTTAGCTCAATCAATGTCTGATGAGCATCAACGCGTGCTATCACGCCCTGATACCATTGCTGCAGATTGTTCGCTAGATCCTGAATCGACTCTCGTTCACCGATCTTGTGCTGTTGCAAATCATAGAAATGTACCTGACCGCCCATTTTTTCAATGCCTACGGAAAAGCTGGCGCGAGTCCGTAAACTCGGTTTTTCAAACAACATGGCAAAATGTAGACCTTGCAAGCTATTCGTAAACTGCTGTGGCTGTTGTTTAATCTGCTCAGCTATCTGCATCAAACTCAGAATCTGTTGCCTGGACAAATCGTTGATAGTTAAAAAGCTCTGCATACTCCCTCCTTAAGCCATCGCCGACTGCAAGCAGATTTCGGTGCAAGGTAATTCGCCACTTAACCGCTCGGGTAACTGCTCGGGTTTAGCCCCCGAAGTGATGACTACTCGATGGAGCGACTTCCATGACAATTGCGCCAAAGCTTCCAGCTTGGTAATCATGCCAGCCGATACCGCAGGGTTGTCGATCAGTTGCTTCAGATCCTTGTGCGAAATTTTCTCGATCACTTGTCCGGAAGGATCAATCACGCCGTCTACATCGGAGAGCAACACCAGCTCACTGGCTTGCAGACCATCACACAAGGCACTGGCAATATCATCCGCGTTGGCATTAAGACACTCGCCGTCTTCTGAAATTGCCAGACTGTGAAAAATGGGAAGAAATTTTTGGCTCAACAGCCGTTTCACCAACGATGGATCACCCGGGCTAACAGCAGCGACGCGCCCCAATAGCTCATGCTGTGAATGCAGCTCACAGGTTAAGGTTTTTCCGGTTGAAGGCGTCAGACCAATAGGATTCAAGCCAATGGCTTTGGCGGCGGCCACGACCTGAGTATGAGCATAACCTGCAAGCGCCCCCGTGATCACTGGCAATTGCTCAGGAGGAGTGACTCGCAGTCCGCGATGCTTGGTTACCGGAAGCTGCCAAACTTCACTCCACTCGTCGCAATAAACACCTCCACCGTGTACCAGAACCAAAGACTTCGCAGATACCTGTTGCCACTTAGCCAACTGCACCATCACTTGCTGCAATAACTGGGGCTGACTGATGATTTTTCCCGACAGTTTTACGACCGCCAAACTTGGTTGATTCATGCCGCCACCTCCAGTTTCGGATTAATCACCAGACCACACATCTCCGGCCAACCGTATGACAAATTACAACACTGGATGGCCGAACTGGCAGCGCCTTTCATTAAATTATCGATGGCCGCATAAACTTGGATAAACTGCCCCTGCTTAATGACTTTCGCCAATACATGCATAAATGGCGAGCCAACCACCTGTTCCAAGGTAGGAGGGGCCTGTTGAACACGCACAGCGGAATGGGATGAAAAATACGACGTATAAATTGCGTCTAGATCAGCTTGTAAAGTGCCAGCTTTTAAAGGCGCGGTGATCGTGGCAAGAATACCGCGTTTAAAATTACCCAGATGAGGAGTAAAAACCACTGGACTTTGCAGGGTCTGTTCGATTTCTGGAGTGTGACGATGAGAGTCTACGCCATAGGCCTGCAGACTCACTTCACAGAAAGAGGTGTTTAACTTAGCAGCACGACCAGCTCCGCTAACACCACTGATTGCATTAATAATCGGTGCGCCATCTAATAACCCCGCTTTTACCGCAGGCAATAAGCTGAGAATGGATACTGTCGGATAGCACCCTGCGACCGCAATCAGTTTCGCTCCCTGCAATGTATCCTGAGCGACTTCGGGTAAGCCATAACATGCCTTGGTCAAAAGCTCTGGGTTAGGATGGGGAAAACCATAAAAATCCTGGAAGGTTTGTGCACTTTTAAGGCGGTAGGCACCAGAAAGATCAATAACCTGTTTACCTTCGGCCAATAGGTAAGGCATCACATCAGCACTGAACTCATGAGGAGTCGCCAGGAACACGATGTTTATCTTTTGCCAATGACTTTGCGTTCTTAAATCATCCAATGAAACAAAGGTCTGTGCATCGACTGACGTCGCCGACAAAGGGTAATATGGGAATACCTCGGTAAAAGACTGGTTTAAATTAATACTTTTGGCAGAAACGACCAAAGCTGAAAGAGTTAACTTTGGATGCTGATCGATCAGCGCTGCGAGCTGTGCACCGGAATAACCAGAAGCCCCTACAATGGCACAATTTTTCATGGTAAAACACTCCCCCTCACGGGAGTGCTTTACCCGCAAGTTACTGGATCAGTTGTTCAATTTCATGCTTTAGTTGCATGGCGTCCTCATCGCTACG
>JBFHVL010000061.1:0-17030 GCA_041589565.1 Kangiellaceae bacterium
ATGGCATGACCGGCATTGACCAGTAAGTTTAGAATTACTTGATTAATCTGTGACGGTACACAAGCTATCGCCGGAATGTTATCGTACTCTTTAATAATTTCCGCTTTATATTTAATTTCATTAGCCACTATATTGAGTGTACTTTCAATTCCCTGTTTAAGATCGGCTCGTTGCCACTCGACCTTGTCGACATGAGAGAAGTCTTTTAAGTCCTGGACTATCTGCTTTACACGCTTAATACCTTCTGCCGACTCACCCAGTAAGTCATCGATATCTTCCTTTATAAAATCAAGGTCAATTTGCTTCTTAACTTCAGCCACTTTTATACGCTCAGGAGAATCTTCTGGTAGCAGGAGCTCTAGCTTTTTATACTCTTCGAACAACTCAAATAGGTCATCAAGATAACCATTTAGCGAATTAATATTAGCACTGACATAACCGACAGGGTTATTAATCTCATGGGCCACACCAGCAGCAAGTTGCCCTATGGATGCCATTTTTTCCTGTTGCAATAGTTGGTCTTGGGCTTCGGAAAGTTGCTCAATGAGTTTTGCTTGCTCTGCTTTCTCTTTTTTTAACAGCTCGTTCTGCTGATTAATTGCTGTTAGGAAATAATTTTTCTCTATAATGCTTTGCACACCTTCAGAGAATAGGACAGCAACCTTCTTTTCATGGTCGTCAAACTGACGATGTTCACGAGTTACAGTTAAAACCAATCGAATTTCTTCACCATAAAACAAAGGAAATATCAGAATTTCAAGCATACCAATGGGCTCAAGTAATTTCTTATCATCTACCAAAAACCATTGACCCCGAGAAAACTCTTGTTTGCCTCTAAGTTGGCTAATAATCGTGCGAATGCTTTGATAACAAACTTCATCGTGACAGCCTTCAACTTGAACTTCTTGCTCGGCCCCATTTTGAAATTGAATCGCGACAGCTGCCTCACCTGAAACGAGAGTTTTTAATTGAAAAAAGGCGGAGCGACAAAACTCAAAAAATCGACGTTCATCCATTTCGCCCGAACTCATCTCATTAAGCCAAGCAAGAGACTCCAACCAGATACTTTCTCTCTTATGATGGGTACGGAGCTTGTGCCCCAAACGTTCTTCGTTACCTAGCCCAACCATTTGCCCCAATAAATATTCCGCAAACTTAAAGTTGGAAAGTTGTTCTGTGGTGAATTTTGATTCATTTCCAGTTTTGTACATAACAAACAGTAACGACAGCTCATTACTCACTTCTATTGCGAAATAAGCACCATCGACCAACTTAACTTCCTTATCCAACTTCAATCCATCTTTGACACGAGGCAAATCCTGCTGGGATATTTGGGTCAATTCATAACTTTGATAAAGAAGGGGTAAATCGTCAATTAGATCTGCCTGAGAGCAAGCCCATTGAGCATCAGCACTTTTAATCCGAAGAGAGTCTTGCTTATCATTAATTATCAGCAAGATATTATCTGCACCTATTTGCACTTTAAACATATCTAACATGCGTTTAGGCTGTTTTAGATAATCTCGTTCTTCAAAAAAGGCTCTGGCGAGTCGATAAAACTCAACCGTTTTTGACCAATTTATCGTTGAAGATTCGTTGGTTATTGCCATGTGAGGACCATCTTTTTGTCGTCAATAAAACACCGTAGTTATCTATAGTTTTATACTCAAACTGCGTTTTTTGCCAGAATCTGAACCGATTTCAACATCGCAAAACTTAGATTTTGCTGGGTTTAGCCTAAGTAAAGATGCCATCAACATAACCATTAGCGCATCATCACCTGCTCATCAGGTATTTTTGCCTGGCAAAAAGTATCTTGACCGTCTCTTTGATAATCCTATTGAAAGGAGTGCTTGTGTTAAACCCCAATTTAAATCCTTCTATGATTGTACTCTATATCGCAGCAGCTCTTATGGTTATGAGTTGTAAAGAGTCAAACAGTCCGGGAGCCAACAACGCAGATTCGCCGCGCTACCCTGAACTGTCAGCTCCGCCTGCCGACTATGAACTCTTGTTTATGGGTAATAGCCATAGCTCTATGAATGGATTACCACAGCTGGTCGTAAAAATGATAGAAAGAAATAATCCCGAGTTAACGGGACTCGCAGTCAATGCACCGGGATACTTCTTTCTTGATGAACGACTGGAGGATGGCGTTTCCGATGTGTTTTTGAAGTCTCGAAACTGGTCGCACGTTATTCTGCAAGCACAAAAATATTCCACTACCGGACGCTACAGCTATCCTACTGATGCCTCCAAAACCTGGATCGATAGAACTAAAACTCAGGGTGCTATTCCAATTATGTTTCCAGAGTGGCCGCGACGGGGTAATTTTGAAGAAGGTACCAGAGTTCATCAGCTTCATGTGGGTATTGCGATGGAAGCGCCGGCCTGTGTCGCCCCTGTCGGATTGGCCTGGGATGCCGCGATCGCAGAAAACCCACAACTGGATTTACATGCCCCTGATGGTAATCACTCGAATCTGGCAGGTGCTTTACTGGCAGCCTTTGTAATTTACGGCACAGTGACAGGAAACGAAGTTTCACTGTTGCCCTTTCTTGAAGATGTTGCGGTTCCTGATCCTACCCAGCAATTTTTAAGAAATATCGCCGCCACAACTTTGAACAATCACCCACCCTGCATTTACTTAGGCTCGCCATAAGTGTAGCTAATCGATACCAATTCCTGTTACTGGCAAGGTTGCTGGCTGGATACTAGATGAAGCGTTTGTTGTCTTCCGTTTATATAGGTCACTTTGCCATGGTTAAACAGCGCATCTTCTTCCAGCATGATGCGTATTTTTTTGTTCCAGCTAGCGATAGGCACCTCGACATTCAGCTCAATGGAATAAGCCGTGTGGTCAAAAATGGGATAATCGCCGGTTTTTACTCCATTTTGGTTATCCCACATGCCAATTGAGGGCCCTGCCCCATGACCGTGAAAACCAATGGGATGGCTATAAATACTTGGCGTTAACCCTGCTTCAATGGCCTCTTTTCGAGCTTGTGCCAGCAGTTGATTTCCAGTTAAGCCAGCTTTGAAGTTACTGGTTAAAATATCCTGCAATCGATTACCGACTTTTAATGCATCCACTAACTCAGCCGGAGGTTTGTTTTCGCAAGGCTGCAAAACATAAGCATGTTGCTGGGTATCGGTATTTAATCTTAAATAGGTGATCCCAAAATCCGTATGAAGCAGATCACCGGGCAATATCACATTGCTCGACTTATTTTTAGAGAATGCCGTTAGATGATCGAAATCTAACTGATCGTTTCGTTGAATTGATACAGTGGGATGAAACCAGACATCGAGCTTCAGCGCAGCGACTTGCTCGCGCATCCACCAAACAACATCGTCGGTTGTCGTAACTCCCGGAGTGATCACATTATTAGAGAATGCTTCTTCAATAATTTGATGCGCCATTGCAACAATATCGGAGTAGAGCTCCATTTCAGTTTGACTGCGAGTTTCCAACCAGCCAATACCAAGCGACTCTGCTGATACTAGCCTTTGCTGATATTTCTCGGGTAACGCTTCAAATAAAAGTTGATACTCGGTTTTATTTAACCCGTCGGCAAGCCCATAGGTTTCGGACAAGTTAATACCAATTCGTTTTGGATCACGTTCTTCAATCAACTCAACCAGCCTTTGCCATTGATCGGGCTGTTTTTCTTTATCCCATGCACTTTTAAATTTGTCGCCTACCGCATAACGCGCCACAGCCAATGTCTCAACTTGAGGTTGCTTCTTATGATGCTCGGACTTGGGTAAGTGCATAAGTAATATGGTGCGGCGACGGGCAGAAAGCCAATTAGAAGGAAGCATGGTCTTAATTATAGGGTCTTCATTGTATTCACGACTGATCACCAGCCACATATCAATCTCAGCTCGACGCATTAGTTGAGGTAAAATCTGTTCAATCCGCTCATTAAGGATAAAATCAACCAACTCACCTCGCGCCTTTAACGGAAGCGGATGTTTAAGTTTTTTGGCGGGATGAAAAGTTGACTTATCGGACTGTGCGGCTTCTACGCCTAACACGCAACTAAATACAATTACCAACAGGCACAAAGGCTTCATTGAACTTCCCCTTTTTTATCGCGCAGTGTAACCTTTGTTGGATTGCGAATCTACAAACCAAATGATTAACCTCAACTAATAAGCTGACCGAAAACGTCTGGCAACTTCTGTAGGAGGCATGTTGTAAAACTCTCGAAAAGCTCGGCTAAAGGTGGATAAACTTTGAAAGCCCACGGCATAAGCCACCTCACTGATCGTTCCTTGACTGTTTTGCAACATGGAATGCGCGAGTTCAAGTCGGCGTTTCTTCAATAAGTTTTTTGGTGAGCAACCAAACGTTTCCTTGGTATATCGAAACAAGGTGCTTCGTGTCATATTCAAAGCGGTGTACATTTGTTCGACATCAAAATCCCACTGACCAAGGTTTTCTGCAATCACCTTTTCCAGTTGAGCCTTGCGACGACACGCTTGACTGTTAATTTGAACAGTATGATTTTGAGTAATCAAGCGACTTTTATACTTTTGGAACAAAACCTCCGACAGCTGTTGCTTGCGTTGCAACAGATTGAAAACTCGAGCTTTTAATTCCTCATCGCTAAAAGGCTTAGTAATGTAATCGTCTGCACCCAAAGTCAGTCCTGATAGGGTCGAACCTTTATCATCCAGGGCGGTGACCAGAATTAACGACAAATGCGCAAGTTCTTTATCAAGCCTCATTTGCCGAGTTAATTCAAACCCATCCATTTCTGGCATCATCACATCCGAAATCACTAGATCAGGCTGGACCGAGCGGGCAATTTGTAATGCCTGCCTACCATCGGCGGCCTCCAGTATGCGGTAATCCATCTGCAACATATCTTTCAGTAACTGGCGCACTTTAGGATGGTCATCAACCAATAAAATGGTTTGGCGAAACTTTTTATTTGACGGAGCTATTGAGTCGCTGCTTTTCTCTGACACCTCAGATCTGGCATTCACCAGTTCAGGTGCAGCAGAATTGACTTTATCAGCAAGAGAAATAATATTGTTTGAAACACCATCCTCCTGAACATGTGTTTGCTGCTGATGGGTGGACAATGCTCCAACACTTTGATCAAAACTTGAAACTAGCTCCGTGCTGCGAGGTGATGCCAAATTTGCAAACTCCTCAACATGAGCAACCATCGTTTCTCTAAGTGCGTCAGGATAATGGAGAATCCCTCGCTGAATAGTTACTGTGACACAGCAGCCTTGTTGCTCGAGATTGGAAACTTCAATATTGCCACCATGTAGTCGAAGTAACTCATACACCATCGATAAACCAACTCCAGATCCAGCGGTTGCTTGTTGCAATGAATGACTTCCTTGATAAAACCTGCGAAAGACCAGGGGTAGCTCTTTTTCAGGAATGCCAGGGCCTTGATCACGAATAATGATCTCAATGGCATGTTCTGTAACATGAGTGTTGATGTGTAAGCTCGCAGCTAGCGGACTAAATTTAGCCGCATTTGACACCAAATTCGCGATAACTTTATCAAAGTGTGACAAATCAAATGCAATCACATCGTCACAGGTATCAAAATCGGTGATGACTTGAATATTTTTTTCTAAAAACTGAGCTTGAAACCGTGTCAGACTTTGCTCTATCGCTCTACGAGTTGAAAAATAACTTAGGTGCACCGGCATTTGACCACGCCGAATTTGCTCAACCTCCATGACTTCATTGATCAATGACAGCATATGAAGATTATTCTCCAATGCACCTTCCAAACGACTTTGGCACCCGTCACTCATTTCACACTCTTGCAACACTTTGCGCAACGGGCTGATGGATAAAGTGAGTGCTGTTCGAAACTCATGAGAAATATTGATAAAAAAACGCTGCTTTGCTTCTCCCAACTCAGTTATTTCCCGATTAAGCCTTGCCTCATTTTTTAACAGTTGTTGGAGCCGCTTTCGCTTTGAATACAAAATAAAAGCAATGGCGATTAGAGCGACTAAAATGACTGACAACAACCAGCGTCCTAATCGCTCCGACTGTAATTGCCGAGCATCCAATAAAGCTTGTTGATTGAGTCGCTCAATTTCCAGTTGCTTTTGACTGGCGGCATATTCTTCCTGTAGCTCTAATAGAGTACGTTCGTTACGTGCCTCTGCTAACTCCAGGCTTGCTTGATGGTATTGTTTAAAATATTCAAGAGATTGCTTATGATCACCCTCTAGCTCATACAGCTTGGCGTAATCTTCCATCAGCCACAGTTGGGATTGTTTGTTCCCCATTTCTTGATAAATTCGCTCGGCTTGCTTTAACGCCAGTCGACTGGCTTCGTATTTTTCTAAGTTTCGATAGGCAATTGCCATATTGTTGTACGAAATAGCCGCTTCGAAATCCAACTTGTGATATTCGGCATACTCAATCGTGGCTTCCGAAACTTGGATTGCTTGCTCAAAGTCATTGCGGGTCAGAAATAAATTTTGTCGCAAAATTCTCGCCCAGGTTCGCGCTCGATGAGCTCCGACACTTTCGGCCTGCTGAATCACCAACTGGGCCAATTGATCACTGCGCTCCAATAACTCGATATGATTCTGACTTGGCTCAGCATTGAGACCGGTGTTCGAATGATTTGCCTGCTGGATTGCCATGGTGTAATAGATATTCATTTTATTAGCATTGGCAGACACTTCGGCAAAGCGATCATGCATTTGTTGTGCTTTGATCAACATTAGCTCACTAAACTCCAGCGCGCGTTGATACTTTTGAGTGTGGAAGAACAGCTTGGCAAGTTGATCATTAATAGCAACTTCGGCAGCTCCATTTTCGAGTAATTTAGCCTTCCTGCTGGCTTCAAGTAACAAGCTGAGGGCAACATCAAACTCGCTTTTTAATAATTGCAAACTGCCTGCAATATAGAGATACCATAAATTAAGCTCATTTCGATCACTGACATATTGGTCATAATACTTCGATAACTTATATTCCCCTTGTTCTAGTGCTTGCTGACTTAAGTCAACTTGGACCTCCATCAGCTGTAGCCAGGGGTAAGTCGACTCTGGCAACTCACTCCAAAGACTTTTCAGATGTTGCTTGGCTTTATTGACTTCGCCAACTTTTATCAATAATTGAAATAACAGTTGTTGTGACTTTAAATATTGTGAATCCGGCAACTGCAACAATAATGCATTTGAACTCTCAAGCAGCTTCACGGTATTTCTTGGATATTGAAATTGAAGCTCAGAGGCTAAAGTAAAAACATCGTTTGCCTCGGAAACACTATTAATTTTTGCTTTTATCTCGGTACTAAGCTTCTCATAGTGAGCTGGGTTGTGAGAGGTGTAATGATGACGGTGATGATCGTCCTTGCTGTGCGTTGTCGAAGATACTCCCTGAAGATCACCAGGCTCAACCTCTTTGGCACTTGCCTGCAAATTAAATATAACCACAAGCGAGAGCAGCAAGGCAAAATGTAGCAGGTACTTAATGAATGTTCTCATAATCTACTTTTATTCGAGTTATGGACGTTAACGGTACAATAAGAACGACAATCAAAATCACTGTCAGCTTCTTTGTTATGCCAGAATCAACACACTTAGACACTGTAAATATTCAACATTAATTTGTGTTTATTTTCTCTCGCGGTCTATACAAGGTGAAATTACATCGCCCAAATTTTCATCCTATTGTATAGACATCAGCTTTATTACGGTGTCAAATAAACACATCAGGCCTACACCCTAAGGCATTTAACCAGCAACTGACTTTTTCAAAAGTGCCATTGTTTTTTCGTTTCGTTTCAAACCGACACTTTCTATATTTTTCGTAAACGTTTTCGCACCTTCTGAAGCACTCTATTTCATTTTGAAATATCGGACGCTATTAAACAAAAATAAGCGAACAAACTCTTTTTCTCGTATAGACAAGCTGAATTACAAAGCAACTAAATGCGACTTTTAAACTAACTCTGCCAGTCCGCTTTCGGTAATGATTCAGTGGCTATTCTTTGCACCTTCAACTTTGTTGTTGTGCATCCATAACCACAATAAAACCAAACACTGGAGGGGACTACCATGAAACATTTCCACTGGCCGAAGAAACGTCTGGCCACACTATTATTGTTACCAGCGATATTAATGAACGCTTTATTTGCCGCAGAAAAAATCAATCAATCCGTTGATTTAGGCGGAAATCGTCAGGCGACCTGGTACTTACCCGATCAACCTGCTCAAGGTTGGGTGTTATTACAACACGGTTTTCAACGCAACAAGAGCAACATGGATCATCTGGCAACTCACTTTATGAATAACGGACTGATGGTCTTAACCATTAATAGCAGCGCCACTGGCGGAAACCCATCACTCGGTCGCGATATTGCGGACGATATTATTGATAACCCACCTTCGCCACCCAACGGAGTGGCGTTACCATCCAAGTTAATTGTGGCGGGTCATTCCGCTGGCGGTTTAATGATGACCCATACCGGCGGACGTCTGGTATCGCGTCAATTCTCAGGTCTGGTGGGTGCGATTCTGCTGGATCCGGTAGATGCCAATGATGGCATGCAGGGTAATCTACAATTGATGTGGGATAACGGTGTCCCCTCTTACTCGATTCTGGCGAACGCCAGCTCCTGTAATTCCAGCAATAATGCACTGGGACCGCTGCGTAATCTATCCGCTAGTTTCGTCGGCATTAAGTTAACCAATAACTCAAAACATACCGATGCCGAAGGCGACTCTTCTGGCGGGATCATTACCTGGCTATGCGGTTCACCGAAAGCCCACAACGTCGCATACCTGCAGGATTTTGCCACTAACTGGGCGCTCGATATGGTAAACGGAACCCTCAATTCAGATTATTATCCTGGCGGCTCAGTATTGCAGAGTCTTATCGACAGCAATGACGGTGAATTGATAAAGGAAATCACGGCGCCACAACCACCGTCAGCAAACTTTAACTTCTCGGTGAATCAATTGCAGGTTTCTTTTACCGACGCCAGTATGGATTCCGACGGTGAAATTGTCGCTTACGACTGGGACTTTGGTGACGGCCAGAGCAGTGCACAGGCCAACCCGGTACATACCTATTCCAGCGCAGGCAGCTACACCGTTAACCTAACCGTTACCGATAACGATGGCATGACCTCTTCCGTTGAAAAACTGGTGGTGGTTAATGATGGCTCCAATGCGCCAGTGGCCAGCTTTAATTATGCAATCGCTCAAAATACCGTGACTTTTACCGATGGCAGCAGCGACAGCGATGGTAGCATCACGGCATGGCAATGGACTTTTGGTGATGGCAACAGCAGCGCGCAAGCGAATCCGCAGCACACTTACAGCAGCGCCGGAACTTACACCGTTATCTTAACCGTCACTGACAATGATGGTAATACCGACTCGGCGAGCGCAGTCATTCAAATTCTTGCTGACGATGGGCTGGCCAACCCAATCGAAATTAACAATTTAAGCGGTTCGCGCGGAGAAGAGTTGCATTACAAAATGCAGGTTCCTGCCGGTGCAACCAATCTCAGCTTTTCCATCAGCGGCGGTTCGGGTGATGCCGATATCTACGTTCGTCGTGGTGCCAAACCGACCACCAGTCAATATGACTATCGCCCCTATTTAAATGGCAATAACGAAACCGTATCCATCAGCGCACCACAGGCGGATACCTGGTATCTGATGATCCGTGGTTATCAGGCATTTTCGGGCGTCACTCTAAAAGCCAGCTATAACGATCCTGCCATCAATAATCCACCTACCGCTAACTTCAGTGTGAGCACTAATGGATTGCAGGCAAACTTTAATGATTTAAGTGAAGACTCCGACGGCTCGATTGCCACCTATCAATGGCAGTTTGGTGATGGAAACGAATCTGGATTAATGAACCCAAATCACAATTATGCAACCGCAGGAAGCTACACGGTCACTCTAACGGTTACGGATGACGATGGTGCCAGCGATCAGATGTCACAAACCGTAACGGTAAGCGGTGAAGGAACAACACCACTACAAAACGGACAGCCCGTGCCCAACCTGTCGGGTACCACTGGAACCGAAAAGCATTTTGTATTGGCGGTACCGCCCAACACCTTACGCGCGTTATTTGAAATTACCGGCGGAACAGGCGATGCCGATATTTATGTTCGCTTTGGTGCCAAACCCACCACCAGTCAATGGGACTACCGGCCTTATCTTTCGGGTAATGAAGAAACCGTGGAAATTCCCGGTGCCAGTGCTGGCAACTGGTATGTGATGGTTCGTGCCTACAGCAACTATAGCGGTGTAACCCTCACCGGAATCTTCGAGGACAACGAATAACTCTCGTCACCAGCAAGGGCGACAATAACTCGCCCTTGCACTTCTACTCATTGATTTGATCAAACAACTTTAATAACCAAGGGCAATCACCTATGAAAAGAAAACTAACTTCTGTAGCTATTGCTGCAGCGCTATTTTCCAGCGTCACACTTTATTCGCATACCACACTCGATGAAGTGCCCGATCTGCGACAATTTTCACGTCAGGTGGCCGATAGTGAACATTTCTCAACTTACTATCTCGACCAACCGATAGAAGTGATCGATACACACCTGCATCCGGGTAGCTACGATAAGCTGGGTCCAAAAGGAAAGGAATTTGTTAAGTCGGTATTTCCGGTAAATATTCCGGATGCCATCAAAGTTCCACTGTTACGCTTCTTCTCCTCGTTCCAGTTGAATCCTTACGGTGCATTTATCGGTATCAAAAATGAATGTCGGCGAGCCGCTGCGTCTCATTGTATTTTATTTGCCACATACGCGCCCGAAACCTGGGGTATTGAACCGAATGAAGACTTAATCGGTTACCTGGACGATGACCGCAATCACGTGAATGACAAAACCTTCTTTTACGGACTGGCGAGTTTGTCAGTGGCCGATTGGCAAAACCAACAGGAGCAAAGTCTCGATAATTTAGAGCAAGCGTTAGCACATCCTAAAGTCGTCGGTGTGAAATTAGCTTTTGCCCATACGCTTACACCATTTGATGCATCTGAGTATCATCCCATTTACCAACTGGCTCAGGAATATAACAAGCCGATTTATCACCATGTGGGAACCAGTCCACTGCGAAAGGTTTCCGAATTCGAAGAGCATCAAATTCCTGATGTGTTAAAAACTTTTGATCCCAGCTATCTAGATTCGGCCATCGCTCAATTTCCGGAAGTAAAATTTATAATGGGTCATGCTGGCAATGATGCCAATGGTGAAGGCTACGACAAGTTCGACGAGGTGTTTGCCTTAGCCGAAAAATACTCCAATGTGTACATTGAGATCTCAGCGCTCGCCTCTAACCGCTCCGATCCCGACGGCAGCAAACTCGACACCTTGTTGCTGAAAGCCAAAGCGTTGAATCTAATCGACCGCATTATTTATGGCTCTGATGGTCCTGGCTCACCGGGCAATACCAAGTCCTATAAAGAACGTGTGCTGACCAGTTTGGAACGAGTTGGATATACTTTTGAAGAGGCACAAAACGTTATGGCGGGTAATGCACGTTCAGTTTTTGCAATTCCCTAATCGCACCAAAACGTTTTGAGTTTCTGCTCCAGTTCGGCAGCTGCATGAAATGATTGAGGCTGCCATATAGGAGGAAAGTGTGCTCGGTATTCGTTGGTACAAAAGCGCTTATCGAGCAATACAACAACACCTTTGTCGTTTTCACTACGTATCACTCGACCTGCCGTTTGCAACACTCGTTGCCAACCGGGAAACCGGTACGCCATATCGAAGCCATTGAGACCTTGTTGGTCGAAACAGTGTTTGATGGCATCCTGCTCCTTACTTAATTGAGGAAGCCCAGTACCAACGACAATAACTCCATGTAAGGCATCACCTGTAAAATCGATACCTTCGGTGTAACTACCACCAAGGATCACAAACCCTAATAACTCGGTAGTTTCGAAAAACCGTTGAATAAACGCTTGTCGTTGTTCGTTGGTTTCGCTGGGTTGTTGAACAGCTAGATGACTGCAACCGAATTTATTTTGATAAGCTTCAGCTACCTTTCCCAAAAACTGATAACTGGAAAAACAGGCCATGTATTTACCCTTGCGGCCACTTCGCACCTTGTGTATTACATCGACTATAGAATCAATGTATTTTTCTCTGTGTGCATACCGACTATCAATGACCGACGAAATAAAAACGCCCTGTTGCTCGGTACGATATGGGGATGGCAGTTGATAAAAATCAGCCAATCGGCTGTTATCGTCTCCAGTATTTCCATCATGAAGTCCTAGCGTCGATCTAATAAATATTTCTGGAGTTAGTGTGCCAGAAAATAAAATGCAGCTGTTAAATTTATCATAGATGGATTGTAAAAACCGAGCTGCATTTAAGCAGCGCAATGCCAATTGATACGCCTCCAATAGATTATTCTCTTGCTTCGATAAAAAGCAGGCATATTGATGACCTACTCCAAATTCGAGCATGCTATCAATTATGCTAGCAAACCGAATGAGTTGTCGTAGCAGTTCAACTTGCCGATTATCCAGCGAGTGTTCACGATTAAACTCAATCAGCTGGGCAATCATGCTGCGTGTGTTATCAGCCAGTGTGGTCATGAGTGTTCCAGCGGACTCCGGCAATTGCCAATGATCAGTTAACTGTTTTTCCAGAAGCATCATGCACTCTATGGCACCGTTAAGATCTTTGGTTAAACCGCCGAGACTTGCCGATTCATTAATAACATTGAGCGCCAGCACTTCATCAAAACTGGCTGAATACATCTGTCGTGAACGATCAATGAGATTGTGAGCTTCATCCACCAGTAAGCAAATCGACTTGCCTTGCTCACTCAAGTGAGGATGAGCTACCAGTGGATCAAACACATAATTGTAATCAGCAACAATCACGTCGACCCAGGGAATCATTGCAAGCGTCAGACTAAACGGACAGACTTTATACTGTTGAGCAACTTTGCTCAAAGAATCAGGCTCAATAACACTGAGGTCGAAACACTCCCACATGGCGTCTCGCAAGCGTTCGTAATATCCTATACGATACTCACAGCTATCGTCTGTTTCCACCTGGCTTTTCACACTACAAAAACAGGTTTTGTCACGTGCATTGATCACCAATACCTTAGCGCTCGACTGTAACTGTTGACAGGTTTCAACGGCAGTTTTTCGACCCGAGGTTTTCGCAGTCAAAAAGACAATTTGCTTTATTTTTCCTTCACCTATGGCTTTGAATGCGGGAAACAAAGTACTAATACTCTTTCCTACTCCAGTTGGCGCTTCAAATAACAATGACTGTTCATCTCTAATGCGTTTATAAATTTCAACGCACAGCTCCCGTTGCCATGGCCGATAGTTAGAGTATGGAAACTCCAGGCTCCTGCACTGTTCAACGAATTTCATCTTATGCTGATTAACTATTTCCAGCCATCGGCAGTAACAGCTAATCGCATTCTGAGCGAACTCAAATAGTTCAGAACGATGGAAAACATACTGTTCAGAATATTGCTGATACTCGGGCAGTTTTAGCCAGGTAAGTGTTGCTGAAATACTATCTAACCCGTTTTGTTCCACAAGCATCCAGGCATAGAGCTTTAGTTGTCCGAGTTGTACCGAAGTAGTCGAAAGAGGAAGTAGTTCGGGTTCTAGATAAGTTGTTTTGATTTCTTCAACCGTTAAGCGCTTGTCAGCTTCAGATCGATAAAGCCCATCAATACGTCCGGTTATCTGCACCGGTTGATCATTCCATTGCGATTGCAGTTCCAGGGTAACTTCAGATTGGTAGTCACTGAAATCTTTCAGCCGTTTACTTTGTAGCCACTGATGACCTCGCACACCTTCCATAGCGGAAGGACCACCCTCGCCCGTCCCGGCTAAATCACCCTGACGACAGGCAAAGTCTGCCAGTTCAGTTACCGAAAAACGAAACCCTGATTTACTCACTGAATTCCACCTTGGAGCCTTGTGAATACTCGACCCTGATCAAGCGATGCGGTATTTCATTTCGAGCAAAAAAGTCCATCCACATTTTTTGATTACTTTGAAGTCGATCACCTGGACCTTTAACTTCAATGAGTTGATACCCGCCCTCCTCAGGAAAGTGAATCAAGTCGGGCAATCCCGAACGATGTTCTTTGGGATCCTGCAAGATACGATGATTGCACAGGCGTAAATGTTCAAGCGGAATACGGTCAAGCGCGAGATTTAATAAGGTTTCATCAACTGACGACCAGTTAGCATATAAACAGGCTTTACCATATTTAGCTTGATAGTTGCTAACTAATAACTCTCGAAACGATCTATCTTGAGCAACTTCCTTCTCAAGCTTTTCATAAATAGTTTTTCGCCGTAGTAAAAACTCTGGTTCATACATATCGGCAGGAACCATTTGAAACGGGTTATAAAAAGCGCCATCGACATCGGCAAATATCAAGTCCCAATAGGCGAGCGCAAATATCATATTAAACAAAGCATTTTCACACCACCAGACGCCACCGCCGTTGCGCTCTTTGTCGCATAAGTCATTTACAACATCCCTTTCAACGCAACCCGACGGACTCGCTAAAACGAGTAACTCCTCTTTCGGTAAGGCTAGCTTTGACGGCGTAACGATAGCATCGATTTTTTTGCCCAGTTTCTTTTCAAATACCTGAACAAACACTTGCTCCTGTTGCGGTAATGACTCCTGCTTCATATGTTGCAGCTCATGCCATGCCTGTTGATACTCGCCGAGCTTTTCCAGACAACGAATACGTCTTTCACGTGCCGGAGGTCGAGTAGATCGGGCATACCATTTAGCAGCCAACTCAAAGGCCTGAAGTCGCTCCAGTTCACGAGCTAATCGGTTCACCAATCGGAGTGTCCTTCGCTTAACCAAAGAACCTTCGACAGCAATTGGCAGTTGTTCGAGTAACACGATGACAGTGTCAATTGTCCAGTTTTGAACTTTATCAATCGATTCAGAAACCCGATGACAAACGATTAAAGCTTCCAGTTGTTCGCGTGTCTGTATCGGAAGGTTCACCTCGGAAATGGCATAAGACTCATAATTCATGAGTCCCAAATCTTGAAGTACAAACTCGGTAAGATCACGGTTTAAGCTACCAAAAAATAGCAGCCGGCAAACATCAAAGTTTTCCTGAGGCACTTTGATTACCTGATAATCTTTAAACTCCACAGTAAGAGGAACTTCGTCGATAAAATCAGTAATTACGGCATCGAGTTCGGTTCGCTTCAGGGATTTCCACTCAGGTCGAGCAAAAAGCTCAATCAGTTCTGGTTTAGAAAACAGCGATAACCAACAAGTACTCTGCTCCCAATTATAGTTTTGAATGAACCCAAAGCTCAGTAATTCATCAACCGCACAGTCTTTTTGCTTAATCTCCGCATAGTTTAGTTTATCAAGACGAAATAACTCGCCCTTTCTCATAAAACAACGTGTTAGTAACTTTTGAGCATCTTCACTTAGCTGGTAGAAGCCATCGATAAACAGGTACTCCTGATTTGTCAGAAGCTTTTTATATTTTCCATACACAAATTCCAATACCAGTTTAAAGTTGGTCAAATAATAGTCGTCTGGAAGAACTGGTGTTGGCAGCATCGATAGGTTGTATTTCTTAGTTTTAAGGCTGGATTAACTTTGATTCTACCGGCTGTACCTGATAGGGACAATGTTCTAAAAGACGTTATCGTATTATGAGAGAATAAAGAATATTGTGGTTGAGTTTATTGTCTTGAGGGCAAAGAAAGGTCGATATTGTTCTTTTCGAAGAAGTCCGTAGGCTGCCTTTTGAGTAACTTTAACAACTCCTGTCTAACCGTTGCACGATCAAATCCCTTCTCCACCAATGCATCCATGACCTTACCAAAGGCAGCTCGTCGCTTAAGTCCTCGCTCACTTAGATCTCTTCGATCGTGGAAAAAATCCATTAAGGTCGAGCCGCAGACGCAGTTTCGATACATCTCCAAAAAAGACTCGCCTTCGTCTTCTACTGCTTTAATGCCTTTAGCAAGACCTTCTGTTTCTAAGATATACTCCTCAACTGTCTGGTACTCACGCCCACAATTAGCGCACTTTTTAGGGAAAGCGGTATCCGCCAGGGTCTGAAGCCCCTGCATTAACTCGTTTAGGTCACTCATACCGCCATTTGCCTCAGAATCGTCCCAAAAACAACCATTAAGGATATTCTCAGTTTAGACCAAAGGGCATATTCTGCAATAATTGACCTCTACACCTGTTGTTGTTTCATATTCCATTAAAAAAGCCCGCATCTGCGGGCTTTTAAGGGAGAAATGAAAACTTAAATATTAGAATTCAAACCGTAAGTTTAACAATAACATATCGCTGTCATAGCTCGCACCATCCCACAGAGGGTCATCTACTTCAGGCATGACTAAGTAGTTTAGCTCAACGCCCACTGCTTGGCCTTTTATGCCCACTCCCAATCCATATGAAATCCCAACATCTGTTGATGACTCATCTTCATAGCCACCTGCAGAATAAGTGAACTGAGAGCCAATTAAACCCAGTTTAACTTTTCCGTAAAAATCGCCAGTTGTCTTGCCGACCAAATAACCACCAAAAGCGTTAAACGTGGTTTTTACATTTGTTCCTACAAATGCACTGGTAATATCATCTGTTTTTTTGTTAATCGCAAATGACATAAAGAACTCTGTTCCAAAGTTTTGATGAAACTGATATCCGTAAGAACCACCTAAAGTAATATAGGAAAAGTCCTGGTCTCCTTGGTTTAAGCTAGTGTTCGTTTGCCCTAAATGAATTTCACCATAAGTATAAGGAACAAACGTCTCTTCTGATGTTTCATTTGCACCAACCACAGATGCAGTCGCCAATAGCACTAAGCCTACTAGTGTTCTCATTGCTTTTTACCTTTTGATTAAAAGCCCGTAAATTTGGGCGTTAACATTGTCTAACTAAAATTCGCGTAACCATTGAGTGGCCACCTGAGCATTTGGGCTTTCAAGTGTCCTTACCAGAAGATTTTACAACTGCAAGAATTCTTGTCCCTGAAACTCG
>JBFHVL010000062.1:0-16465 GCA_041589565.1 Kangiellaceae bacterium
GCTGACTGTTTGTAATTTAAGGAATGTTCGTCTTTGTGGCAGTTCAAGCAAGAATCGACCGCCGCTTCAGTTACATCCAATGAGTGTGGATTATGGCAACTTGAGCAGGTCATGGCTTGATCGCTTGTCTGAGTGGTCAATCTTGCATGAGTCGGTGTCATCGGAGTTAGCCCTAATCCTAGACGCATGCCATGTTTACTTTGTTTAAATTGCTCAGCCTGCTGCTCATGGCAATCAATGCAGGAATCGGTAAGATTCCAATGAGGAGCTTTATTAACTTTCTCATTGTGACAGTCCTGACAATTAACTGCTGTAGTTGCATGAGAACTTTGACTCCACTGCTCAACAATCGCAGTCTCTGTTAAACGATCAGGTGCGTTATGGTCTTGCTCAGTTAAAGGTTGTACATCACGATTTTTCTTCAACCAACGTAACAAATTATTGCGCGCTGGTAAGGTGGCATGTTTGAGTATCCAAGGTTCATCCAGATGGCGGAGCATAAAATCTTCGTACAACATGCTGTTGTCGTGATAATTATGACAGCCAGCATCAGCGCAAGAATCAAAAGCAAACTCTTTGTGGCTCGGACGATCATCTGCTATAGATTGATGACAATGAAAACAAAAGTCGGATGCGATAGTTACACCTGAATCACGAGTGATTTCAGGTTTGTGCTCGGTATGGCAGGTGACGCAATAGCGTGCGTCGAGTTGGGCAAGTAGGGGCGCATTGCGAGGGTCCTGAAATTTGTTTTTAGGATGCGAGTCGTTCATGCGATCCAGCTCTTTGGCATGACAGCTTTCACAGGCTTCCTGTATGTCGTCTTTATTGTTAAACGACTTGCTATGACAACTGCTGCAAACCAATTCAATTTGGTAGTGGCCATAGCTTGTTTGTCCGGTCAGGAAAAATCGTTTATCGCCATAAAATAAATGATAACCGAGCAATATGGAAAGCAACGCGGTTACGAAAATTCCATAATGCCAAAATTTTATTTTTATCAGTGACATGGCGACAGTCATTCTCTAAAAGTAATAAACGGCAAAAATGTGATAAGCCAGTAAAGCGGGAAGCAACCATAGCAGGGTGTAATGGACACGTGACCACCATTTTCGATGTTCTCTAAGTTTTAAATCGGTCCAATGATGATTTTTTGACATAAATACTCCAACAAGTGAGCCTGTAGTGGTCGCAGCAAGGAATACCAGCATTAAAGCCAGGTTTAGGTTATTGCCCAGCCGAAATCCGGTATGAATAATTAGAATGAGTAACGCGATAACACCGACTACCGCATGAAACAGTCGCCAGTTATCAAGATTTCCCACTTTCAATTTCTTCCAGCGTTTACGTGCTGAAATTGCACCTCCCAAAACACATAGACCAAGCAAAGTGTAACCACTGACCTGTTTCCAAAAATTGTCGTACCAAAGCATTTCAACTTTCCACGTTGCTTGAACGCTTATAGAGGCAGCGATTGGTGTGCTAAAAAATAGGAGGGCAATGAGCAATAGTGAAAATATGGAACAAGCGTAAATAAGTTTATGATGACGCATAACCAAATTGGGTAAGGGTACTTCGAGCATTTCGCCCAATAATGGTTTGCAACTCCCACAGGTTAATCCTGCTCCTGTTTTCTGACATAGGGTTTCAATGGTTCGGTTGCCTTCGTCCATGGCCTTGCTGAGTTGACCGCGAGTCACGCTTTCACAAAGACAAACAATATAGTCTGCTGGTTGTTTAAGAATAGATGTAGACTCGGCTTCATCCCAGAGAAAGCCGTCTTTTTCAAAATTTAATAATCGTTTGTTGGCGATCTTTTGCTTATTCTGAATGTAGGCTTTAACTTGATTTTCTTCACTCCAATCACCTATCACAACCATGCCAATGATTACATTCTGATGAACCAATAATTTTCGAAACACGCCTTTAAGACGGTTGCTGAAACTGTAAGTGGTAGCCTCTTGGTGATCGATGGAGCCAAAAATACTGGTGCGGTGCTGTTGAATCTTAAGTTGTAAATTATTAATGCTGCCTCGATATTTATGATAGCTACCAAGAATATGCTTAACGCAGGTTTCAGCTTGCTCAAATCCAGGGGCTACTATGCCGTAAGTGGCACCTTTATGTTCCGCACATTCACCTATGGCATATACATTGGCTTCGCTGGTTTCCATAAAGTCGTTTACCAGTATGCCTTTATTCACTTTTATTGATGTATTGGCGACAAGTTGAGTGTTTGGACGAATACCGGCACATACCACCAGCGCATCGATATCAATTTTTTTACCAGACGTTAACTCGACAGCCGTAGCCTCTGAATCTCCGCATACACGAGCCACGGGATCTCGATGGACGATATCGATACCTGAAGACAAGATACGTTCGTGTAAGATCTTATCGGCGCGGTTATCGAGTTGACGTGACAGAAGTTTGTCGCGAACTTCAAGGCTGACCCGGTTGCTCGGGGTTTTCATCGCCAGGGCCGTTTCTAATCCTAAAGCACCGCTGCCGATAACATAGATGTGTTGTTTTGACTTACGGCATGAGATGAGTTTATTGGCGTCATCCAGAGTTCGAAAAGTATAAACATTAGGTTTATCCATACCTTCGATAGGCGGTACAAACGCTTTTGAACCCGTTGCAATAATGAGTTTGGAGTAATGCTGTTGATACCCTGTGTCGTCGACAACGATACGTCGCTTAAAGTCGATATTAACGACCCGCTTACCATAAAACTCAGTAAGACGCTCACTTTGCTTTAAGGAAATTGGGTTTGCCAGTTGCTGACGGTCAACTTTGCCAGACAAATAAAGAGAGAGTTGAACCCGATTATAGGGAGAGAATTTTTCATCACCAAAAATTACAACGTGATGATAGTCAGACTCATTTAAAATGAGTTGAGCCGCCTTAACGCCAACCGGACCATTACCTATAATAATTACCGGTGACTTAGCAAAGGATTGCTTTAGCGCAAGGGTCGCTTCAGTCTGTGCCGCAGTCATAAGACATCGACAAACTGGCCTATCACGTCCCTAAAGATGGCAACAATATTCAATTTTTATCTCCCAAAGTGACAAGTTTTATTTATTTTTTGTATTAGAGGAAAGACCATATGATCTTTCACGTTGTCACTACAACAGCCTACTCGGGTTAAGTGTTACTCTGGTTGGTATAACAGATAGAGCTCATTCTCCTCCATACTGACACGACGAGTAAGAACTTCACCTACTTTAATGTAGTCTCGCTCAAACTCTTGCTCCATTTCCGTTGTAAACGCTTGATGCGCATATTTCTTACAAAATTGAATTACCGCATTGGCAATTTCATTCATGTCGGTTCGGAAATCTTTAACCACCTGAAGAGTGTGAAGGTCGTCTGCCAAGGATTGCTCAAGATAAACATAAAATTTTACGTTTTCTTTTAACAGATGGGATTGAAAGCCGGCTTTAAACTCAGCTATTAAAGAAGACAGCTTTTTATAATCTCGTTTTTCGAAGCCTTCCTTCCACATACTGCCGTAAATGGTCACTAGCTTGGAATGATCTTTTTTCAGCGTATCGATTAAAGAAGGATCGAATTTTATGGTTCGATTATTATTGCGAGATTTCGCTTCGTTCGCGGCCCGCGCGTTATTACGAGACTCTTCCTTAGGTCGTCCACGGAGAAAATCGGTGATAAAAGCAAACATAACACTAACCTCAAACAGTACAGCCACAGAGTCCGGGCGGGGTTGATAACAAAAAGTACAGATACCTATAAAGCGTAATTGATAAAACCAAAAATGGAGTAGAAGAATGGTCATAATTTTGTCAAAAACGTGACCCGATTCATTATCCGGTGAAGAATATTTCATGGGGGCGATAATGGTTATAACTAACGGATAAATATATCTGAAAGAAATATCGGGGGAAGGGGTTATGCTTAGAAGTACTTAGCAAGTTGAGAGAAGCAAAGGGCTGTACATTCGATAACCAGAGGGTTTTGTTTGTTGTTTAGGGCTTTTCTTCTGCGATCAAATTAGGGATAATGCGCGCTCATTTCGTTATGGGTACCCACTGGTCCCCTCGCAACGATAGGTCGTGAACTCCGCCAGGCCCGGAAGGGAGCAACGGTAGCGACTGACTCGTGTGCCGAGGTGTGGCTGGTGGGTCCCACCCGAAACGTTCCAGTTTCGTTCAAATCGTCCAAAAAATCGCCAAAAATCAATTTGTTTAGAGATCCTGACCTAGCTTGATTATAATGGCTCGACTTTTATCATCTTCAGGTAACTGATATCGATGTCCTATACGGTTCTGGCCCGCAAATGGCGCCCACAAAACTTCAATCAGTTGATTGGACAGGAACATGTTCAACGCGCGATTGTAAACGCCATTGAGCAAGATCGACTTCACCATGCCTACCTGTTCACCGGAACCCGTGGCGTGGGTAAAACCACTATTGCTCGAATTTTCTCCAAGTGTTTGAATTGCGAAACAGGAGTGACGGCTAACCCTTGTGGTGAGTGCGCGGTGTGTCAGGAGATTGAGCAAGGGCATTTTGTTGACTTGTTAGAAATTGATGCTGCCTCTCGAACCAAAGTAGAAGATACACGAGAGATTCTTGACAATGTTCAATATCGCCCTAGTCGTGGTCGGTATAAAGTGTATCTGATCGATGAAGTACATATGCTGTCAAACAGTAGTTTTAATGCGCTGTTAAAAACGCTCGAAGAACCACCTCCACACGTTATTTTTCTGTTAGCGACGACGGATCCGCAAAAGTTACCCGTGACTGTTCTGTCTCGTTGCTTGCAGTTTCATTTAAAGCGTATGGCGCCAGAGCAAATAGTCGAACATTTAGCTCATATTCTGTCGCAAGAGTCGATCAATTATGATGACAACAGCTTGGAGCTCATTGCGCGTGCAGCGGATGGTAGTATGCGTGATTCATTGAGTTTGCTCGACCAGGCCATAGCTTTTGGCGCAGGCCAGCTTCAGTATAAGGATGTTGCGGATATGCTCGGGGCGGTCGATCAGCAGTTTGTTGCTGAGTATGTGACTGCGCTTAGCGAGCATAATCCGGAAGCCATTTTAGAGATTACCTCGCGAATGGCCGAGTTTGCTCCCGATTATCAGGCTGTTCTCGCCGAAATCATTTCCTGTTTGCATCAATTGGCGGTTGCCCAGTTAGTCGGTGAAGAGTCTTTAGCCGACACGCGATTACAATCTTTGCTGCAAAATTTATCCCCAGAAGATATCCAGCTGTTTTACCAACTGGCGATTCATGCTCGAAAAGATCTACCTCTGTCACCGGATGCGCGTCAGGGATTTGAAATGGCGCTGTTGCGTATGTTGGCTTTTCGTCCTGCAGCTGTATCGGGTACATCGTCAGGCAGTAAGAACTCTGTACGAAGCAATGTTACGACCCCGACCAACGGTATGCCGGACAATACCGCAAAGCAAGCTAAGGTAGAAGCACAAAAAAAAAACACTCAGGTAGCGCCTAAACCTGTTGAGCCATCGCCAAGCGAAGCGTCGGCCAATATGGAATTGTCAAAACAAGTATTATCGGAAACGGTAGGGGACAAAAGCACGCCTGTCGAAACAATTAAAACGAAAAACGACAACATCATGGAAGCCACTCCTGCTAAAACACCCGAAGAAAAGCCGTTGGGCAATAAGGTCGAAGCTCCACGCGCAAAAGCTAGCGAGTCAGTCGAGAATAATCTCAATGCAGACATCATGAATGCATCTTCGGCAAAACTTGAGCAGCAGAGTGAGCCTGCAGTTGAAAAAACGCTGACTGCGCCTGTCGTTATTGATGATTTAACTCAACTTACTGATGCCAATGTATGGCATGACTTTATACAACAACTCGAGTTAACGGGCTCAATTTTTCAGGTGCTCAATAATAGTCGAGTGCTGAACATTAATGAGGATAAATTGACGTTAGCTTTGCTGCCGTCGGTTGAACACTTTTGCACCGAAGCAGCGCTCGAAAAAATCCATGAAGCACTGGGGTTTCATTTAAAGCAATCGGTGAAGGTTTTAACCGAGCTCGGGCAGGAAGATATGCTGACTCCACGGATGATAAGTGAACAACGTTATCAGCAGCGACTAGAACACATACTGGATGAGTTTAAAAAAAATCCCAAGGTAAATGATTTATTGACCACTTTTTCCGGACAGATTACCTGTGAAGATATAGTGGTTGCCGAAAAAACAAGTATTCACTGATGGGTTCGGTGAATCATAAATTAAACTGATTGAATAAGAGGTTAGTGCATGAAAGGTTTAGGCAACATGATGAAGCAGGCTCAGCAGATGCAGGAAAAAATGCAGGCCATGCAAGAGGAAGTTGCAAACATGGAAATTATCGGAGAGTCGGGTGCTGGCATGGTTAAAGTTACCATGACCGGTCGCCATGATGTTAAGCGTGTTGAAATTGATGATTCTTTAATGTCAGATGATAAAGAAATTTTGGAAGATTTAATTGCTGCAGCAGTTAACGATGCAGTTCGCAAAGTAGAGTCTGAAACTCAGTCGAAAATGTCATCTATTACGGCTGGTTTACCCTTACCTCCCGGTTTCAAAATGCCGTTCTAATGAAGCAAACTCCGGTATTAGAAAATTTAATCGAAGCGTTGCGTTGCTTGCCTGGAGTAGGGCGAAAAAGTGCGCAGCGTATGGCTTATCAGTTGTTAGAGCGTGATCGAGCCGGTGGCCTGCATTTGGCAGAACGTCTTGAGCAGGCAATGACACAAATTAAACACTGCTCGCAGTGTAAAAACTTCACCGAGAACGAGCTCTGTGCTATTTGTGATAACCCCAAACGTGATCATTCTCAGGTCTGTATCGTGGAGTCTCCTGCCGATGTAATTGCCATCGAAAGTGCTGCGGTTTATAGCGGAAGCTACTTTGTTTTAATGGGACATTTATCGCCGCTTGATGGAATAGGCCCGGAAGAGCTCGGCCTGGAGTTGCTTGAACAGCGGCTGGCCAGTGGTGGTATAAAAGAGGTCATTATGGCCACCGGTTCGACCTTGGAGGGTGAAGCTACGGCTCATTATATTCGAGACCTGGTTAGTCAATTTCAAGTCCCTGTTACTCGCATCGCACAGGGTGTTCCTATTGGGGGAGAGCTGGAATATCTCGACGCTAATACATTGGCTCGCTCAATCACTGAGCGGCGACAATTATCCTAAAATGTAATTTTAGGCCTTTAATAAATCGAATTATTCTATTAACAAGCGAATTCCATAAGAAAAAAATTTAATAAAGTCCACAACGGCTCCATTGGATGTGATTCTGGCTGCTATAGTTAAAAGGAAGTAGCCAAAAGGAGCCGGAATTTGCTTACTTACAAGGGTTTTGTGGCTCAGCTTGAATACGACCCCGAAGCCGATTGCATTGTTGGAGAAGTGGTTAATGCACAGGATGTACTGATTTTTGAGGGAAAGGATCTCAACCAGCTGAAACAGCATTTTGCTGATCTTATCGAAGAGTATCTTGAGTTGTGCCAGTCGCATAAAGAACCGGATACTGTTAGCCCATTTGTCGGGCGATTTACTATTTGCTTGTCTCCAGACGACCAATTGCGTCTGTTCAGGGCCGCCAAGAGAGAGTCTGTCGGTGTCAGCCACTGGCTCAATCGAGAAGTTCAATTTTTAATCAAGCGACTTTCGAGTTGAAGTTCGAGTTGAAAATTACTTGATAGTCCCCATTACTAAGCCTGTCCATACATCTTAAATCTATAAACTGAAGCCGACTTTACGTCTGCGAACTTTCAGCTAGAGGTATTACCTTATGAGTGAATCTGTGACCATGGAAAAACACAGCTTTCAAACCGAAGTAAAACAGCTTTTGCACTTGATGGTGCATTCTTTGTACAGCAACAAAGAAATCTTTTTGCGAGAACTTATCTCAAACGCGGCCGATGCGGTTGATAAATTACGATTTAAGTCGCTAGATAATAGCGAGCTGATTGCCGATGACCCGGAGTTCAAGATTCGAATTACGGCTGATGAGGAAGCGGGGACGCTTACTATCAGTGATAATGGTATCGGCATGACCAAGGACGAAATGATTGCCAATCTGGGAACTATTGCTCGTTCGGGAACCGCAGAATTTTTAAGCCAGCTTACCGGAGATCAGAAGAAAGACGCGCACTTAATCGGCCAGTTTGGGGTTGGTTTTTACTCTGGATTTATTGTTGCCGATAAAATGACGGTCATTTCGCGTGCAGCAGGTTCTGACAGTGCAGCACAGTGGGTTTCACATGGTGAAGGTGAATTTGAAATTGGTGAAGCTGAACGAACTACCCGCGGAACCGATGTAATATTGCATCTAAAAGAGTCCGAAAAAGAGTTTTTAAACGACTGGCGATTGCGTTCCATTATTAGCAAATATTCCGATCACATCAGTGTTCCGGTAGAGATGCTGAAACCGGCTCTTCCAGCAGAAGAGGGCAAGGAACCAGAAAAGTCCACTGAGTACGAGGCGGTTAATAAAGCGACAGCATTGTGGACGCGCAATAAATCAGAAATCAACGACGAAGAATACAAAGAATTTTATAAGCATATCTCCCACGATTTTGCCGAGCCTCTATGTTGGGCACATAATAAAGTCGAAGGTAAACAGGAATACACTAGTCTGTTGTACATTCCTAAAAATGCACCATTTGATCTATGGAATCGTGAAAAATCACGCGGTGTAAAACTCTATGTCCAACGTGTGTTCATTATGGATGACGCGGAGCAATTTTTACCTGTTTATTTACGTTTTATTCGAGGCGTACTCGATTCCAATGATCTGCCGCTAAATGTGTCACGTGAAATTCTCCAAGATAGCTCGGTAACTCAGTCGTTGAAAAACGCTTGTGTTAAACGCGTTCTATCGATGCTGGAAAAAGTCGCCAAGAACAATAAAGACGACTATCAGCACTTCTGGAATCAATTTGGTAATGTCTTGAAGGAAGGTCTGGGTGAAGACTTTAGCAATCGAGAGTCAATAGCCGGACTGCTAAGATTCTCATCGAGTCACAATGATGACAGCACGCAAAATGTATCGCTGGATGATTACATTGATCGTATGTCAGAAGGGCAAGATAAGATTTACTACATTGCAGCCGAGAGTTTTGAGACGGCCAAGAACAGCCCGCACTTAGAAGTATTCCGCAAGAAAGGAATTGAAGTCCTGCTGTTACACGATCGCATTGATGAGTGGGCCATTTCGCACCTGATGGATTACAAAGAGAAGAAGTTAGTATCCATTACTCAGGGTGATCTTGATCTAGGCAAGCTTGAAGATGAAGCTGAAAAGCAACAGCGTGAACAGGCTGAGAAAGAAGCACAGCCATTGGTTGAGCGATTTAAGGAAGCGCTGGGCGATAAGGTGAAAGAAGTGAAGGTAACTCATCGGCTCACCGACTCTCCAGCCTGTGTGGTCACTTCAGAAGGCGAAATGTCAGCGCAAATGGCCCGTCTGATGGAAGCCGCTGGGCAAAAGGCGCCTGAGGTAAAACCCGTGTTGGAGCTGAATACAGAGCATCCTTTGGTGAAGCGAGCGTCTGAGCATGAAGGCGAAGTCTTTGCCGAGTGGGCCTTGTTTTTATTTGAGCAGGCTTTGCTGGCCGAAAGTGGTTCATTAAAAGATCCTGGCTCTTTTACCCGAAGAATGAATAAGTTACTGCTTGGGTAATTGAAGGTCCAAAACTGCTCTAGCCACCGGACAATGAGCTTGTTTGTTGTCCGGTTTTCCTCACTTGTACCGCCTGGCTCTCCTGCAAGAACTGTTCAATTCTTCATCGATCATTTAGCAATTTGAAATTCGTAGCTTTCGATCCTAATCTTCAGTTTTCAATTGATGGAAAAAACTGCCATTAATTGCTTGAGTTAGCCGTCTCTGATAGGTATCTTAGCGGCTTACACAAAGTTTGACAGCGAATTAACCAGCATCGGATTTGGTTATTTCAATTAGCTTCAGGATTCCGGAGAACAGCATGCGTATAATTTTGTTGGGCGCGCCTGGTGCGGGAAAAGGCACTCAGGCACAGTTTATTAAGGAAAAATACGGTATTCCGCAAATATCCACCGGTGATATGTTGCGTGCCGCAGTCAAGGCTGGAACCCCTTTAGGGCTTGAAGCGAAAAAAATTATGGATGCTGGCAAGCTGGTATCAGACGAAATAATTATTGGGCTAGTGAAAGAGCGAGTAGCGGAGCCTGATTGTACTAAAGGTTATCTACTAGACGGATTTCCACGTACCATTCCGCAGGCTGATGCCATGCGTGAAAATAATATCGACGTTGACTTTGTTGTTGAAATTGATGTGGATGACGAGGAAATCATTAAACGCATGAGTGGTCGTCGTGTTCATCCTGGTTCTGGACGAACTTACCATGTGATTTACAATCCGCCGAAGGTGGAAGGTAAAGATGATGAAACCGGCGAAGACTTAATTCAGCGGGACGATGATCAAGAAGAAACCGTACGTAAACGTCTGTCGGTTTATCATGAGCAAACCAAACCGCTGATCGATTACTACACTGCTTTTTCACAAGAAGATACTGACAACACGCCTGAATATGTCCGTGTCGCCGGTGTTGGTGGTGTTAACGATATCCGTGACGCCATATTCAGCGCACTGGACGCATAACTCATTTCAAATATGAAACAATCCACTCAATGGGGAGTGTTGCTGGTTAACCTGGGCACTCCCGATGAGCCCACTCCTAAAGCCGTTAGGCGTTATCTTTCTGAATTTTTACATGATCGACGTGTAGTGGATCTGTCTCGATGGATCTGGTGTCCGATATTACACGGCGTCATTTTGCGCGTGCGTCCACCGAAAGTCGCGAAACTTTATCACTCGATTTGGACTGACGAAGGCTCACCTTTACTCGCTTTTTCAAAGCGACAGGCACTAGGGTTACAGAAAAAATTAGATGAAAGTGGTAAAAACATTCGAGTCGCTTTGGCAATGAATTATGGCAATCCGTCGATAGCTGAAGGGTTTAAACAGTTAGAGCGCTGCGACAAGATTTTAATTTTACCTCTTTACCCCCAGTTTTCATCAGCAACGACAGCATCGGTATTTGATCGTATTGCGGCTTATCAAAAACAACAGTGGAATCTTCCCGAGATACGTCAAGTTCGAAGTTATCAGGATCATCCGCAATACATTAAAGCGTTGGCTGAGTCAGTAAAAAGAGAGTGGCAAACGCGTACTCAGCCTGATGTGTTGTTGATGTCGTTCCATGGAATTCCGTTACGCTATGCAACTAATGGCGATCCTTATCCGCTAGAATGTGAAATCACAGCAAAGCTGTTGGCAGAGGCACTGGGACTTCGTGACGATCAGTGGTTACTATGTTATCAATCGCGATTTGGTCGAGAGCCTTGGCTACAACCATATACCGATAAAACTCTTGAAACTCTTGCTCAGCAAGGAAAATCGGTGGATGTGATTTGTCCCGGTTTCTCTGCTGATTGCCTCGAAACATTAGAAGAAATAAAAGAAGAAAATCGAGAAGTTTTTGAACAGCATGGTGGCAAAAACTACCACTACATTCCATGTTTAAATGATCATCCAGACCACATCGAGTTGTTGGCGCAATTGGTCAGTGAGCGATGTGATTAACTCAAAGCACCATAAGCAGTTGATTAGATGGTTTAGTCGGTGAACAAAAAAAATTATGGGCAATGTCCACTGTGTAATCGTGAAGTGGACCTAACCTTTCATCACCTTATTCCACGCAAAATGCACCGTCGCAAACGATTTCAAAAAGAATACACTAAACAGCAGCTAAATCAGGGAATTAATATATGCCGATCTTGCCATCGTGGAATTCACAAGACTTACGATGAAATGACACTGGCTAGTCAATTTAATACGCTGAATGCAATATTAAATGACGAAACCCTGCAGCGTCATTTTGGATGGGTAGGACGCCAACGCGTTGGAAAGCGCAAAACATAGGAGAGGGCATGGTTAACTTGGCAAAAGTAATATGGGTTGGACTCTATATACTCGTTCTAATCTGGTCTGGTATCGCTCCACATGATTACATAACCTGGGCATTAGAAGTATTACCCGCTGTTATTGGCCTGGTCATTGTTATTGCAACCTATAAACAGTTTCCACTAACGTCCTTGCTTTACATTTTAATTTTGATTCATGCCGTGGTTTTAATGGTCGGTGGTCATTATACCTACGCTCAAGTCCCGCTGGGTGAATGGTGGAAAGATTGGATTGGATTTGAACGCAATAATTACGATAAGTTAGGCCACCTGTTCCAAGGGATTGTTCCTGCCATCATTGCCCGAGAATTGTTTATTCGCCACAGGGTAATCAATGGAAGCGGATGGAGGGTGCTTTGTATTATTGCCGTTTGTCTTGGCTTTAGTGCATTTTACGAACTGATTGAGTGGTGGGTAGCGTTACTTTCCGACCAAGCAGCAGAATCCTTTTTAGGGACACAGGGTTATGTTTGGGATACGCAATCGGACATGTTTTATGCGTTAGTCGGCTGTACTCTGGCGTTACTATCCTTATCAAAGGTTCACGATAAGCAATTAAATGAACTGACTAATCACTAATGATTTAGAAGTTGAAACAGGAGCTATTATGGGAATCTTATCAAAGCTACTCGGTAATGCAGGAATAATCGAGCCTGAAAAACTCACCGAGAAATATGGCAAACTGCTAGGTCAAGAAGAGCAGTTTGAAGTCGGCTTTAAAGTGTTTCGGGATACGTTTTTGTTTACCAATCGCCGGTTAATTCTCATTGATGTACAGGGGATGACGGGCCGTAAAGTTGAGTATCGTATTATTCCGTATTCTAAAATTACGCAATACACGATTGAAACATCGGGCCATTTTGATCTGGATGCCGAACTGAAAATTTGGGTAGGCAGTAATCCGGAACCCATTGAGAAAAAATTCAATAAGGAAGTTAACGTTTATGATGTGCAACGAGTAATGGCGAGTTATATTCGGTAAGAATTTAAGATTAGTTTGTTCAACTGCTTTAAACAAAGCGCAGATATTTTTCTTATTGAGCTGGTGCGTTGGAAACCTACTCTACCAATTGTCGCTAAAGAGGCTCCTACAAAAACAAACCTTGTAGGAGCTCCCTCATGCGCGAAAAACAATCAATCCTTCACGATCGGTTTTGCGGTTAAAACATAATGTCCACAACTTCCCGAAAACTACTCACAAAGTGAACCTTCATTCCTTCTCGAATATGCTTAGGAAGCTCGTTATAACTGCCTTCACAGGAATCCGGTAACAATACTGTTTTAATGTTGGCGCGTCGCGCAGCAATAATTTTTTCGCGAATTCCTCCGACAGCTAAAACTTGTCCGGTAAGTGTTAACTCGCCAGTCATGGCGATACCTTTTTTAGGTGACTTGTTTCTAGCTAATGAAAGCAGAGCGGTTGCCATAGTGACACCGGCAGAAGGACCATCCTTGGGTGTTGCCCCTTCGGGAACATGCAGATGAATCATTTTTTGATCAAAAGTATCGGCTTTCGCTCCGAATTCTTCTAAGTGTGCAGCGACGTAGGCATACGCAATTTCTGCCGACTCTTTCATCACATCGCCAAGTTTACCGGTTAGTCTGAAACCTCGATTTTTACTATGAACCACAGCTGCTTCAATATTCAATGTCGAACCACCAAGCGCAGTCCAGGCGAGGCCTGTGACAACGCCAATAGCATTCATCGGCTTTTCTTTACTAAACCATGGGGGACCCAAAAATTCTGGAATGCTTTTTTGTGTTACGCTGATTTTCTTTGCTTTGCCGGTAACAATTTGAACAACACACTTTCTTGCTATTCGGCCAAGTTGTTTATCGAGATTCCTGACTCCGGCTTCACGAGCATAATCTTCAATGATTTTGCGGAAGCCTGAATCGTTTATTTTAACCTGCGAAGGTTTTAAGCCACATTTTTGCAATTGCTTTGGCCATAAGTATTGCTTGGCTATTTCAATTTTTTCTTGTGCAATGTAGCCCGACAGGCGAATGGTTTCCATTCGATCCAGTAATGGTCGCGGGATAGTATCGAGTTGATTAGCCGTACAAATGAACAATGTTTTCGATAAATCAAAACGCACATCGAGGTAGTGGTCAAGGAAGTTTTCATTCTGCTCTGGATCGAGTACTTCCAATAAAGCACTGGCCGGGTCGCCCTGATACGAGCTACCAATTTTGTCGATTTCATCCAGCATGATCACCGGATTTGAAGATTTAGTTTCTCTAATAGCCTGGATCAGCTTACCTGGCATTGCTCCAATGTAAGTTCTTCGGTGTCCTTTTATTTCAGCCTCATCGCGCATACCTCCGACAGAGAAACGATAAAACTTTCGGCCAAGGGCATCGGCAATAGAGCGCCCGATAGATGTTTTTCCTACACCGGGTGGACCCACAAGCAATAAAATAGAACCTGCCACTTCACCAGTAAGCGCGCCAACGGCAAGGAATTCCACAATGCGATCTTTGACATCAGCAAGACCGGCGTGTTCTTTGTTCAACTCTCGTCGCGCACGTCGAAGATCAAGTTTATCTTTAGTCGTTACGCCCCAAGGTAAATCGGTAACCACATCAAGATAATTACGAGTCACTGCATATTCGGGTGAACCGGGTTCCAGAATCGATAGTTTTTCGATGTCATCATTAATTTTTTTACGCGAATCTTCGGGAATGGTCAGTTTTTCAATGCGACCATTAAAGCGATCGATATCCGCTGTTTTGTCGTCTTTGGCAATACCCAGCTCTTTTTGTATGGCTCGCAACTGTTCTCGTAGAAAGAACTTTCGTTGATGCTCGGTCAGCTTGTCTTCGACCTGACGTTGAATGCTGTTTTGTAATTGCGCCACTTCGAGTTCTTTTTTAATCATTACCAGAACTCGTTCCATGCGCTTGCGTAGATGAACCTGCTCGAGTACTTCTTGCAAGTCTTCCCGAGTGGCAGTGGTTAAACTCGCGGCAAAGTCGGTTAAAGGAGAAGGTTCATTAGGGTTGAAGCGGTTCAGGAAAAATTTTAATTCTTCACTATACAAAGGATTAAGCGGCACCAATTCTTTTAGAGTATTAATAATGGCAACTGCATAAGCTTTAAGCTCATCTATATTGGTGTACTCTGGCTCTTCGGGGTACTCCACTTCAACAAGAAAAGGCGGCTCTTTGGTTTTCCATTTTCGAATACGGAAACGCTGGATGCCTTCAGCGATAAATTGTATTTTTCCTGCAGATAGCACCGGGTGGTGAATACGTACCAGAGTCCCGATGCCGTAGAATTCATCAGGGGAGGATTCTTCGGGATAAGGATTTCTTACCAAAACCAGCCCAGCGATCTTTGTTTCGGTATCGGCTATGTATTCTATGGTTTCTCGCCACACTTCTTCGTTCATTAAAATGGGGAGTGTTTGTGGTGGAAAGAAGGGGCGCTCGGAAAGAGGCAACAGACAAATCTCTGAAGGGAGTATGTCTTCAGCAGGTGAGAGCTCTTTACTCTTACTCGGTTCGATGGTGAATTCGATATCTGGGGCGCCGTAGTCGCTATCAGAAGCCATGAAAGATTAATCCTTAATCGAGTGAGGTAACTTATTGTTTGTTTTACACAAGTATAGCAGTCCCAGCGCCGAGTAAGGAATATTGAGTCGAACTATTTGCGATATCTTAACTTTTAACAAAAGCGAGAACAGCGGTCTTTGGTAGCTCAAAGACCGGAATGCTATTTATTTCGATTATGAGTACGTGGAGGTAACTTTTTATTGGGGTGTTTACGTAGGAAACGCTCGCGTAATTCATTACGGCGCTCTGGTGGTAAACTGCGGAACTTTTTAAAAGTTCGTTTGAGTCGCTCCTGACGCTGTGGCGAAAGCTCTCGGTACTTCTCATACATACGACGTAACTGCCGTTTTTCTTGTTGCGGTAGTTTGCGCCAGCGCTCAAAACGCTTTTTGACGATTTGCTTTTGGCTGGAGTCCATACTGTTCCAGCGCTCAAGACCGGTTAATACTTTTTGACGTTGCTCTGAAGATAACTGGGGCCACTTTTCTTTAAAGGGGGCTAGCTGCTGCTTTTGTTCGGGTGTTAACTGGTCGAAGTCGAGCGTTTTTTCTTCAGCGTACAGTGAGCCGCTTGCCAGACCAAGGCAAAGTATCAGTTGTATCAGTGGTTTTATCATTCGGCTACACATTACTTATTGTCTCTTCAATTTGCGGTGATTGACCTTTCATATCTTGCTTTGGCCGTGTTTCAGGCGCGTTTAGATGACATTGTTTACTCTGTTCATTTTCTTTAACGTTTATCGGCGTCTCGGGTTGACTGAGCTTTTCTGAGTCCTGTTTAATCTGGACTCCATTTTCATCGTTTTCTACTAGTGTACTGATGCAGTGCTCTAGCGGTTTTTTCGCTGCCGTTTTAACAATAGGATCAAGCGTTTCCGGGTCTACCAACTGACCTTTGTCATCCGAATA